>PKEU01000148.1 GCA_002919195.1 bacterium | reverse complement strand
GCAAACCGATCGTCAAAGCTTTCGTTAAAGCTTTCGGCAAGCTCTCGTGGAGGCCCCCCAAGGGTGGCCGAAGGCCCTCAGGGGTGAGTCGAAGGCCCCCAAGGGTGACAAACCCAGTGACCTAACGAGCAGCCTCGACGGTAGGCGAACTTGTGCAAAGGGATTTCCCGTCAGAATCTCGTCTGGATACGCATGCAGCATGCGACGATGCTTCATCGGTGGATAAGCCCACTCAAGAAGCCGCGCCAAAGTCTTCAACGACTGGGAGAGGACGTGCGCTGGAGCGGTCCGAGAAATGCTTTGTTCATTTGTGAAAGCGCGTCCACGAACCAATTTCGTCTCAACTCGCGGGCAATTCGAGGGAAGGCTCCAGAAAAACGCCAGCTAAAAGGCGTGCGCTTGATGGGGACGCGCCCGAAGCAGATGACGGCGCATTTGGGAACAGTTTTCGGACGGCGGCTCGGACAGCCGAGGTCGGGACGCGCTCGACGCCTCGGAAAACCTCTCGCGGATCCCGGTGAGCCAGCCCATCCCAAGGGCCTGTCGGCAAGTAAGCGAACGCGAGACCGCCGAGGCTGTCAACCAACCCGTAAACCGCCGGCTGTCGGCCCAGCCCATACGCCCCTGGCTCGACCCAACCCGGTAGGCCGCGGGCCGTCAACCCCTCCCGGAGAGCGTCGTCAATCTTAGGTAACCAAGAACCCAACTCGCCGAGGCTAATTGCGGGCGTGCCTAGCCTCGATAGCAGGCCTGACCTCGATAGCGAGCTTTGTCTTGACGGGCCCCACGGCCCTGAGTCTGCTTGAGCACGGCTGACCTTTGTCACGACGCCGTCAGTGACGGGAATCATATTATTAATAATCCATCGCGTAATAAAGGATTTACAGAATTATCGGCGAATGAAGTGGGCGGCCTCGACAGGTTGCGTCATGGCGCAAACGCAAGTTCCGGCTGCAGAGCTGCGGTAAGAGCTCTTCCAACGTGAAACTATGGGATAGGTATGCGTGCACGGCTGGTCTACGTGTGCGAGAGCGCGTGCGAGCACAGGCTGTGCGCATGGTAGGTCTTCGTGCGCGAGAGAGTGCGCGTGCACGGGGCATGAGTGCACGGTAGGTAGGTCTGCCCGCACGAGAAGGCGCGTGTGCACGGGCTGTGTGCACACACGATGTGCACCGTGCGTGCAGATGGTACGTCTGCGTCGCGCCCGAAAAGGCGTGTGCGGGGTAGGTCCTCGCGCACGAGAGTGTGCGTACACGGTAGATTTGCATACACACCGGCGTGCGAGTATGAGAGGTGGACGTGTATGGGGTGTACCTACAGGCATACGAACGACAGTTATACGAACCACAGGTATACGAACGAACAAACAACCCGCACAACTTCTGCCGTCGCATCGACGGCGATGTCGACGATGTCTGTGTTAGCAACACTGATGACATTGATGGTGTGGATGACGCTCGCGGTCTTTTCTATCGTATCGACGGCGAGCGATAGTGCTCTGCTGCAAAGTGCGCACGCACAAGGCGCGCCCGCAGGTGTCACACCCGCGCAGACGGCCGCCTTGCAAATTACCCCGCCAGCGACCGCCCGCATTACCATGATCACGCCGCCAGACCGGGTCTTTTACCCGGGCGAAGAGATCAAATTGCGGGTGGTCTTTACGCTAGACCGTGCGGTGCAACTCGAAAATCCCGAAGTCCACTACGAAGTCTCTGATCTTGAGAGCGGGGAGGTGGTGGCGACTGGAGTGGCCCCATTTAACAAAACGCTAGCGACGGCCGGTTGGGTGGAGCTTCGTCCAGAAATTCCCAGGGACTCGAACCTGCGGTGGTATCGCGCCACTCTCACCTTTGTCGATGGAGAAAGGGAGATCCCGATCCGGGTTCCGGGTCTTGAAGGGGCGCCTCAAGGGATGTTGGAAGGAGCGCGCGAGGTAGCGCTCGGCGTGACATTTGAAGTTGCGCTCGAGGCGGCGCTTGAAGGGGCAATTGAAGAGGCGATTGAAGGGGCGCGTGAAAGAGCGCTTGACGAGACGCACGAAGGAGAGCGCGAATGGGCGCGCCTCGAGGTGATTGGCGGCTCCCGGCATGGCCCGACGGGCGATAGTGCTACGAGGGCAGCGGTCAGCTTTGGGGTGCTCCCCGAAACGCCCGATTACGCCGAATGGAGCGTGAAAGGCGTCGAATCCGTGGTCCCTTCACGCAAAGTGATGGCCTTCTATTACCCGTGGTACGGAAATCCTTTGGTGTCAAGGCGGTGGGTGCATTGGCCGGAAGGCGGCCACAACCCTGACACCGTCGATGCC
The DNA here is from genome assembly GCA_002919195.1 of bacterium. GTDB lineage: Bacteria > Bacillota > Limnochordia > DTU080 > RSA5 > RSA7. The sequence goes on along the minus strand of PKEU01000148.1, from coordinate 4,042 downwards.
GCTGGACTCCCGAACCTCGGCGCAGCCCACCATCCGGCGCTTGGGCCGTACGACTCCCATGATCCCCGGGTGATCAAACAGCACCTCGAGTGGGCCGAAGCCGCGGGGATCGACGTACTGATCGCCAGCTGGTGGGGGCAGGGCGAGTTTTCGGATCAGGCGCTGGCGCGCCTCCTCGACGCTGCGGCCGAAACCAGCGTCCGCATCAGCGTGTACTACGAAGCCGTTCCGGGAAGCTCGGAAAACGGGGCTCTTGCCGACTTCAGGTACCTGCTCTCAAAATACGGGGAACATCCGGGCTTTTTCAAACACGAAGGCGAGCCGGTCATCTTTGTCTACGGCCGGGCGTTGGGCCAGCTCCCCTACGACATATGGCAGCGAGTGCTTGAGACGATCAAGTCGGAGTATAAGGTGAAGTTCATCGCCGACAGCTTAGACGCACGTTGGGCAGAGCTCTTCGACGGGCTGCACATGTACAACCCCGTCGGTCCTCTCGTGGGCGGCAGCGACATGCGGCGGATCTATGAATCCCTCGTCTGGGCCGCGGCGTCTCAGGGGAAAGTGTCGTCGGTGACCGTGATTCCAGGCTACGATGACTCCAACATCGGGCGGACGTCTGTGATCGTCGCTCCCCGCAGGGACGGCGCTTTGTACGATGAGCTATGGGGGCTCGCCCTTGAAAGCAGGCCCGACTGGGTGATCATCACATCGTTTAACGAGTGGCACGAGGGATCGGAAATCGAACCCAGCGTCGAGCATGGCGATCACTACTTAAGAAGCACCGCCGAGTGGGCGGCCCGGTACAAGCAGGCTTCGGAAAGGACCCTTTGGGTCGAGCGGAGTTCGATGCCTGTTGTCGTCGTGCCTGGAAAACAGTACCCGGTCTCAATCAGTGTGGTCCGCCTGGGCGACGGCGGCCCGGTGGACGTGCATTGGGAACTTCCCGAAGGCTGGGCGGTGAGCGGCGTCGAGGCTGGGTCCGAGCCCGAGCCTGAGTCCGAGTCCGAGTCCGAGTCAAATTTCATCCAAGCGCGCCTCATCGTCCCGGACGATGCTGCGTACGGAGAGTACGATTTGCAGGTCACGCTCTCCTGGCGGGGCTTCGACCTCAAAAGGCCTGAGACGGTCACTGTGGTCGATGCGGCTGATGTGCCCTTTGACGGCGTCGGGGTTTGGACAGAGCTCGGCGCGGAAAACCGGGCCTTTGGCCTCGTCCAGAGGGATCACCCCGACGGCATGACGGCCCCAGTAACCGTTGACGGCATCGAGGCCCGCAGGACCGCCCCCGGAGTCACGGACGCCAAGTACATCTATTTTGACGTTGCCGATGGTTTTATCTTCGACGCCAGCGGCGTTGAGGTTGAAATCGGCATTGAATACCTCGACGAACGCCCTGGGACGTTCCGCCTGCATTACGATTCCACCAACCCGATGGGCGGGCCGTTCGCCGGCGCTTACACCGATGGCCCGGTCGTCACGATGCGCGGGACGGGCGAGTGGCAGACTGCGGTGATCCGGGTTCCCGATGCCCGTTTCGCCAATCGGCAAAATGGGGCGACGGACTTCCGTTTTGCTGTGGGAACAAATGACCTCACGTTCCGCCGGGTATGGGTGCGTGTTCTCGATGGGAGCGGAGAGTAGAACCGTTTAGGATGAGGAGAAAACGGGAAAAGGCGGTACGGTTCAGGGCCGTGCACTGAGCTTTGCCAAGCGTTGCGCCCTAAGAGGGGGCTTGGACGAGGCCTGGCGCTGAACGTCAGCATGGGCGGTGCTAGGGGTCTTGGACACTGCCTTGCAGCGCGAAGAGACTTTAAGTCGAGCCTTGTGCCGAGCCTCGCAGTGCGCCGTGCAGATGGGCGCCTCACAACGGGTCGTGCAGAGGGCCCTTGGACCAGTGCCTGAAGCGGGCCGTGCCGAGGGTGTTAAATCGAGCCTTGTGCTGAGCCTCTCAGTGGGCCATGCATGGGGCCTTGACCAGTGCCTGCCGTGCAAAGGCCCTTGGACCGAGCCTTGTGCCGATCCGCCCAGTAGGTCGTGCAGAGGGCTTTGAACAGTGCCTTGCAGCGTGTCGTGTAGAGGGTCTTGAATCGAGCTCACGCTGAATCTCACAGAGGGCAGCAGCCCTTTCAGCAAGTTTCGAAGTGCATGCAACGGTGACGGTGACGTGAAGCGTACTAGTCAATCAGCGAAAGATGAGTCTGCCTTGGCGCGGGAGGCCTACAGGCTTCTCGCGGCCGGTCGCTATATGTCGGCGTTGCGGCTCCTGCGGTCGCAGTATCGCTCGTGGAGCGAAACCCCGCTGGCTGCCAAATTCCTGCTTTGGGCGTTAAATTCCGTGGATCCGTGGAACCGGGCATGGGAACTTTCGGGTCCAGGGATAGCCCTTTCGACGTTGCTCGGAGGACGAGCCGCCGCGGTAACGGCGGGGAGCTGGGGGGGCGCGCATGGTGTAACCGGTGTCCTGGGCGATCCACTTGGCCGGTGCGGGCTGCGGGCGATTCCGGTGGAGGGTTTGCTGAGTGAGGCCTTTGTCCGTTCCCGGGTCGTGATCGTAGCAGAATCGCACCGGGCGCCGGAAACCCGCCTCTTTGGAGAGACGATCCTCGAACAGCTGGCAGCTCGAGGCGCAACGCACCTGGCACTAGAGACGCCGTTTCAGCGGCCGCTGCGTCGCTTTCAGCGATGCGGCGTCGTGCGCCCCAACACCGAGGTGTACGCCTTTGACCCATCCCGGGCGGCGATCCTGAGGGCAGCGCGGCGCCTCGGGCTTCAAGTCGTAGCGTTTGATTTCCCCCGGCGCGGCCACCTTTTCGGCCACATGGTCTCGAGCCTTTCGCCGGCGGCTCGCCGACGCGGGTTTGACGCTGAGGCGAGAAACCGCGCACGCGAGTTGTACATGGCGGAAAACATCTACCGCCGGATCATGATGCGGGATCCCAAAGTGCGGCTCGTCGTCTGGACCAGCGAGCAGCACGCCATGCGAATGCCACCGCCGGACTACCCTTGGCGCCACCCGCTGATGGCGGCGCATCTTGAGGCGATATCGGGAGAGGTTCCCCTTTGCATTTACCAGATGTGTGTGGATGCCTTTGGATGGGGTGGCGGGGAGGCATGGGCAACGCCGCCCCTTGGGCGGGTGGGAGAAATCCCTTGGCAACCCGCGGGGGTGGCTGGGCCTGCAGGAAGTTCCGCACCCGGGGAGATTCCCATAGGCACGGGAAGTTTGACACATACGGGAATTCCCACACACGCGGAAACGTTTGCTCCCGAGGCGACCACACCCGAAGGCCCACCTCACGGGGAGACGACGCCAACCGTGGGCAGCGGTACAGTGGGAATCCCGGCCGCCGAGTGGACGGAGGCATCTTCCATTTTCAAGGGAACAGCTTCCGAAGGGAAGGCGCTCTTCGAGCAGGCCAGGGACGTTGAGTTAGCAAAGCTCCTCGAGCAAGGGAAGTTCGGACAGGCATGGCTTCCTGAACAGGCAAGGTTTGACGACCCGGCAAAGCTTCGTGAGCTGGCACAGACTCACGAAATGGCAAAGTTTCTCGAACTGGCAAACCTCCTCGAGCAGGCAAACCTCCTCGAGCACGCGAAGCTCCTCGCACAGGCAAGATCTGGGCAGCGAATGCCCCTAGAGCAGGCAAAGTTTCTGGCGCAGGAAAGCCTCGGGCAAGAAGTGCCTTTCGACCAGGCACCAGGAGTTCCCCCGTGGATCCTGAGCTTGGTTGAGCGGCCACTCGCCCTCGGAGCGGATCACCCTTGGTCGTTGGAACGCGGTGTCGACGGGATTATCCTTCACCACCGTGGGGTGCGACCCGCCATGCCGTTATGGCTCAGCGCGACGAGGGTTCGGGTACCGGTCGACGTCCGAGGCGCTGCACTGGTGCAGGCGATTCCTGCGTGCGAGGGCCGTGGAGCCGTGCCCGTGGATCAGCAGCTGGCCGGTGATCAAGGTGGGGACGGCAGCGTGACGCTGGCTTTGCCAGCGGGGAAGTACCTCTTGCGGGGCGTTGGAAAAGACGACCAAGTCCTGTGGGAA
>PKEU01000150.1 GCA_002919195.1 bacterium | reverse complement strand
ACGCGGCAGGCCTTTGTCAACGCGCTGCCCGACGGCTTGGGCGACGTCTTCTTGGCTGAGACCGAACACGGCAAGCTCCCGCCCATGTTTGACGGCTGGGTGGAACTCAACACCACGGTCGTGTCGCCGGCGCTCGACCTGTTGTTTATCGGCGAAGCGACGGCCGAGGAAGTGATCCTCGGGATGAAGGCCGAGGTGGAGGAGTTCCTGGCCAAGCGGGGGCAGTAGAGGAAGGCTTTTCCGGGCCCGGGCGAGTTGCGCCGGGTGAGTTGGGCTGGTGAGTTCAGCGGATGAGTTGAGTGGAGATTTGAGCGCCAGAGTGGAGCGGAGATTTGAGCGGCGGAGTTGAGCGGAGAGTCGAGTGGGGTGAGTTGAGGCGCCCCAGTCGTATGAGGCGACTTGAGTGGGGTCGGCTGAAGGGACGAGTCGGGGTAACATCGAGGCGGGCGGTTTGCTTGGTGGCGTCCACCCGGTGAGCCGCCCAAGCGTGATGAGGCTCGAAGCGGCTGCGCCGGGTTCGACCAGCTTTCCATGCAGGTTCGACGAGGTTTCCTTGGAGGCTCGGGGGGCTTCCTAGGAGTGCTTCCTGGAGGTTCTTGGAAGCTCCTGGAGCTGGAGGCTTCGGGAGGCTCTTGGAAGCCTCTTACAGGCAGGTCGAACCCGGGCCGGCCTCACCAAGGCTCGCCGCCGGCCGCGAGAGCTCGCCTGGGGGCAGCCGGGACAGCTCGTAGGATTTCTATGGGCTTCTTCACAAGTGGGACGATTCAGGTGACAAAACGCGCACGGCCGGTGGGTGGGAAGGCGACGAGCGAGGAGGTATTGCTGTGCGAGTCTTTGATGTTCACGTGCATTACGGCTGGTGGGACCGGTTGGGGCAGCGGGACTCCGGGAAGGGCTGGCTCGAGGCGCTGGCCGCTGCGGCGGAGGAGGCAGGTATCGTCAAGATCGCCTTGATCGGCTGGCCGGGGAAAGGGAACGAACCTGTGGCCAGGGCGCTCGAGGAGATGCCTGACCTTTTGGTCGGCCTTGCCATGATCGATCTGGACCACGATTCGCCCCGGGTGGTGCAGGAGTACCACCAGATGGGCTTTGCGGGGCTCAAGATGATCAACCCCTCCAAAAACTACGACGACCCGGCCTACTTTGAGTTTTACGAGCGGGCCGAGGCGCTGGGGATGCCGATCCTCTTTCACACGGGCGTCATTGGCGGGCCCGTCGACTACCTGATGGGCGGGGCCGAGGACGCTTGGAAGGCGATTCCCACAGGCGAGGCGGAGGAGCGGCTCGTGGAGGACCTGCGCAACAAAGCGCGCCTTGCGCCCTATGGGCGGTCTTCGGCCCGGATGCAGCCCATCTACCTGGATACGATCGCGATGTACTTCCCCAAGCTGTACATGATCGGTGCGCACCTGGGCTGGCCTGATTATATGATGGCCTGCGCGGTCGCCCGTTGGAGGCCTCGCTTGTTTTTCGATATCTCGGGCGGGGACGTGGTGCAAAGGCACATCCTCGAAGGCGGTTACATCAAGCGCGAGATCCGGCCGGAAAAGCTCGTGTACGGTTCGGACTGCGACCTACGGCGGCTCAAAGACAACGTCTTGGGCTGGAAGAAGGCTTTCGACGAGATCGGCCTCACCGAAGAAGAACAGGACCTGATCTTTTACCGCAACGCCGCTCGTATTTTTGGGTTGGAGGAGGAGGCGGGCGAAAAGGCCGCGGGCGAAACGGCCGGGACCGGGTCTGACGGTCACGCCTGGGCCGCGGGTGCCGGTTGAGGCCCGGGCGTGGCCGGCAGATAGGGGGTGAGAGCGTGGCAGCCGCGGGAAAGGAGACGAGTGGCCGCGCGGCAGGTGTCCTGGCGACGAGGGAGCCGGGCGCCGTGCGAACGAAACGCGGTGTGAAATACAGCGCCATTGCCGTGCGGGAGATTTTGGCCGGGTACGGCTTTCTCACACCCAACCTCGTCGGGTTTTTGGTGTTCACGTTCTTGCCCGTGCTGGCGGCGCTGCTGCTCAGTTTCACCGAGTGGGATCTGCTCCGCCCGATCAAGTGGGTGGGTCTGGAAAATTACATCCGCATGTTCACCCGGGACCCGACGTTCATCCGGGTGCTGAAAAACACAACGCTCTTTGTGCTGGTGACGGTGCCGGCCCGGATGGTGCTGGCCCTCATGGTGGCTCTGGCGCTCAACCAGTCGCTCCGGGGAACAACGTTTTTCAGGACGGCCTTCTTTATGCCGGTAGTCTCTTCGACGGTCGCCATCGCCCTGGTGTGGCAGTGGATTTTCCACGCCGATTTCGGACCGCTCAACAGCATTCTCTGGATGCTGGGCGTGAGCCACCCGCCCAACTGGCTGACGAGCACCCAATGGGCGCTGCCGGCGCTGATGATCGTCAGCGTCTGGCAGGGGCTCGGGTTTAACATGGTGATTTTCCTCGCCGGGCTGCAGGGGATTCCGGAGCAGTTGTACGAAGCGGCCCGGATCGACGGGGCCAGCGGTTGGCAGCAGTTTTGGCGGATCACCCTGCCCATGCTTTCGCCCACGACCTTTTTCGTGCTGATCATCACGACGATCTCGTCGTTTCAGGTGTTTGATCTTGCGGTGATCATGACGGAAGGCGGGCCGGCCAACGCGACCAACACGGTCGTGTACCATATCTACCGCAACGCGTTTCAGTTTTTCCGCATGGGGTACGCGGCGGCGCTTGCGTGGCTTTTGTTTCTCGTGCTCTTCGTCATCACGTTAGTCCAGTTTCGCTACCAAAAGCACTGGGTCAATTATGACCTCTAAGGCTGGGACCTTTAGAGCAGGGGCCTCGAGATCAGGGGCTGGGATGGTATGACGTGGCGGCTTAGAGCTGTGCGCAAACCTCGCATGATCGGGCAGACGGTGTTATTTCTTGTGATGGCGGCCGCGTCGGTGCTGATGCTTCTCCCGTTTTTTTGGATGCTCTCGACGTCGTTGAAAGAGCCCGGCGCGGTCTTTTTGTTCCCGCCCCAATGGATACCAAACCCGATTGATTGGCGGAATTACACGCGCATCTTTGAAGTGCTGCCCTTTGGGCGGTTTTACTGGAACAGCATCGTCTTTGCAGGAAGCGTGACGCTGCTGCAGCTCGTGACGTGCTCCTTTGCGGGATACGCTTTCGCGCGGCTTCGCTTTCCCGGCCGGGACGCGCTGTTTCTCGGGTACCTGGCCACGTTGATGATCCCCGGCCAGGTGGTGATCATCCCCAACTTCATCTTGCTACGGTGGCTGGGTTGGATCGACACGTATCAGGCGCTGATCCTGCCCAACGCCTTTAGCGCCTTTGGGACGTTTCTCTTACGGCAGTTTTTCATGACGATTCCCCGGGAGCTGGAGGACGCCGCGAAGATCGACGGATGTAACTATTTTGGAATCTACCGTTATGTCATCATGCCCTTGTCCAAACCGGCGCTGACGAGTCTCACCGTCTTCACGTTTCTGGGACAATGGAACAACTTCATCTGGCCGTTGATCGTGATCAACCGGGTGGAGATGAACACGCTCACGGTGGGGCTGCGCACCCTCCAGGGGCAGTACAACACAGCATGGACGCTGCTAATGGCGGGTTCGGTGCTGGCGCTGCTTCCGATTTTGGTGCTGTTTTTGTTCGCCCAGCGGACGTTTATCCGGGGCGTGACGCTGTCGGGCATGGGCGGGCGGTGAGTGGTGAGGCGTACCGGGGCGCGACGGGCGTTTGCGCGATGGGCATGTGAGGGCGCGTGAGTGCGCGTCAATGCGCGTGAATGCGCCGGGCGCATCAGGTTTGGGAAAAGCCCAGCCAGGCGCCCACCCGGCGTCCGGTGACATGGGGCAAGAGGCGTGGTGAGGCGCCCGTGCCCGTGCGGTGCCCGTGCTCGTGAGGCGCCTGTGGGGGGCGATGCGGCTCGGCTGCGCGCACCGCGCCATGTTGCGATTACCACGTTTCGTGCGCCACGGTCCGTGTGCCATGGTGCATGCGTCGTTTGGGCGCGATGCTTTCTGGGCGCTAGGTTGGGTGCGCCCTGCGCCGTGTGGGAGCTTCGTGGGGTACGCCTCGAGCCGAGTCGGAGCTCTGTTGGATACGCCTTGCGCCGTAGTTCGTACGGCGTGGTCGACTTTGAGCTCGCTTGTAGCAGGGATTTCCGGGTGGTTTGTGCGAAATTGGAGCGAAAGTTGACTTTTCGTGAACCGTGTCACAGACGCGCTGCGAGGAGGTGCGCAATGCACGAGCGGCTCAAGATCAAGACGGAGCATCGGCCGCTTTATGCCGTGCTCGCCGAGCGTCTGAGCGAGGAGATCCGGCACGGCATTTTCGCCAATGAGACGATGCTCCCGTCGGAGGAGAAGCTGGCCAAGATGTTTGGCGTCAGCCGGGCGACGGTTCGAGAGGCTCTGAGCGTGTTGGAGCGGCAGGACCAGCTCCGGCGGGTGCAGGGTGTCGGCACCCTTTTGACGCACAAGGAGAAGATCCCGATTGGCCACGGGATGGAGCGTCTTTGTTCGTACACGGAGTATGTATCCCGCTATGGCTTCACCCCTGGCACAAGCAGCATTGAGTTTCACTGGGAGGCCGTCCGCCCCGAGCACCGGGAGGTACTTGGTCCTGACGTTGAGACCGTGGGAGTCCTCATCCGTACCCGCACCGCCGACGGCGAACCCCTCATGATTTCCGAAGATATCATGCCCATGGATGTTCTCGGCCTCGAGTTTCAAGTGGAGTATTTGAAAGAAAGCCTCTTCGCGTACTTGCAAAATCGGGGCGTCGTCTTGGCGTATTCGGAAATGCGGCTGACGGCCGCAGTGGCTGACCGCGCCGCGGCCGAGAAACTGGAGGTCGACGCGGGCTCGCCGCTGCTCGTGATCGATGAAACCTACTATAACCACAAGAACCGCCCGGTTTTGATCTCGCGCAACACCTATCGGGTCGACCGCTGGGAGTTAATCGTCTACCGCACCCGGACCGAGCAGGGGTGAGCGGCGCCGAGGAGAGCGGGAGAGTGTAGGGGGGAGCGGAGCACGGATGGGCGAAGCAGGGGTGACCGGCTTAGAGGATCGCGGCCTTCCGAGAGCGGGGAACCAGCGGGAGGGCAAGCAGGATGAGGGGCATGGGGGCAAAAAAGGCGGTCGTCGTCGGCCTAACGTTTCTCGACAACATCTTCTTCGACATCGACCGGTTCCCTGAGCTGGGGACTGAGTCGTTTGCCAAGGGGCACGCGGTGACGGCCGGCGGCATCGCCATCACGGCAGTCAACCTCGCGAGGCTAGGCGTGCCAACCACGCTGGTCACAAGTCTCGGAGACGACGTGTTCGGACGGTTTCTGCGCGAAAGGCTGGCGGGGGCTGGGCTCGAGCTCGTAACGGTTCTCACCCTGGACGGCCGCACGAACCAGAGCGTGGCGATCGTCGCGGCGGGCGACCGAGGATTTCTAACTGTTCTCGCCGAGCAGTTCGATGAGGTGGGGCTGCTGCAGACGTGGTTGGAGGCGAGGGGTTGGGGCGGTGAGGGGAGTCTTGCTGAGATCAACTCCGCCGGCGCGGTTCGATCGCAAGGCGCAGGCGGTGCCGGCAGCTCTGATCCCGGCTCTCTCTCGTTGTCCGATTACCACCTTCACCTCGGGCTCAACAACGGGTCGGCCTGGCAGGCGGCTCAGCGAGCCAGGCGCCTTGGGATGTCGGTGAGCGTGAGCATCAGTCACCCGAGCATCGAGTTGATCCGGCAAGGCGTCGTGCCGGAGGGAGCACTCTGGAACGGTGTGGACCTCGTCTTTCTAAACGAACAGGAGGCCGAGGCGATCACGGGCCGGACTGGGAGTGAGATGCTCGCTGTCTTTGGCAAGGCAAGCGCCGTGACCGCCGTGACCCGGGGTGAACTAGGCGCGTGGCTCGTAGCCGGAGAAGACCTGTGGTTTTCCTGTGAGGCGCTCAAGGTCGAGGCCGTCGACTCCACCGGCGCAGGCGACGCCTTTGCCAGCGGTTTTCTTGCGGGCTATCTTTCCGGGCGGTCGTGGGAAGAGTGCCTGGCGCTGGGGGTCGTGTGCGGGTCCCGGTCGACTACCGCCTTGGGCGGTATGGACGGCGTGCCTCAAAGTTTCGAGGAAGCGGCGCAGCTCGCCGCAACGGTTGAGGTCGCGGTCCGTCGTTACTGATACGGTATGGGTCAGTACTGAAAGCGGTCGATCGAGGAGCGAGTGGAGATGAAAGTTGCGATCGTCGGGGCTGCGGGTGTGCGCACTCCCCAGCTTGTGAACGCCCTCCTTTTGTACGGCGAGGAGCTCGGGCTGCAAGAGATCCGGCTGATGGACATCGACGGCAGGCGTCTGGAGTGGATGGGCCTTGTGGTGCAGGAGTTGAACCGGTGGGCGG
>PKEU01000122.1 GCA_002919195.1 bacterium | reverse complement strand
AGGCCGATGAAGCTCTTTAAGATCTCCTCATACCGGCGCGCCTTTTCGTTGACCGTCAAACCCTGGACGTCGCCAGGTCCGAGGTATGGCCGGTCGAACTCGCCGCGTCGGGCAAACGAGGGAAAAAGGAAGGCGCCGGCGGCCAACGCCGGGTCGCCGCCGAACTCCCGCTTGTACAGGCGAAACAGCTCGAGGGCCGCCTCAAGGTTTCGAGCAAGACCTTCGGTGGTGTTGCTGAGCTCGATTCCTTGCCGAGTCAATTCTGCAAAACCCTCGGCCGTCACCCGGGCCGGGTTCTGCATCGCCTCCATGTCATTGAGCACCGTGCTCGACTCCGAGAGGACGAGCGCCATGAGTTCGGCGAGCTCCTGCAACGTGAGCGGAGATCCTTTCGCCTGGGCGATGTCGACAAACCCTTGGGCGATCTCCGTCAGTCGATCCCGGAACTCCGCGAGATACGGATTGCCCTTGATGATGGAGTCGACCACGCGCTCGACGTTGCCGACTACTTGGCGCTCGACGTTGCCGACTACTTGCTCGCCGCGGTTCCCCGTGATCCAGTTAAGGAACCGTTCCATCAGCGTCGGCGGCCGCTCGAACCGGGTCGGTCCAATGCTCTCCCGCAGGTCGGCGATTCGCTGCTGACGCTCCTCGATCGGCGCGAGTAGAAACTCCTGCAGCATCCGCCCTTCCTCGGATGCCTCCGTGCCGATCACCTGCCGGATCGGCTTGAAGACCTTCTCGTCGACGTCCCGGAAGAACGGCCCCCACGCAGCGTCGAGCACCTCAAGAACGATCTTGGCGACCTTGACCGTGAGCGTCAGCGACTCATCTTCCCAAATCTCCTGAATGCGAGCCTTAACGCGTTCCCGCTCCTCGGGGGCCATCGTGAGCCACCCAACGAGCGCCGCGAATCCGATCGCGAGCGCGATCGCCCCGACCAGCTTCAGGCCGAGCGCGCCGGCGGCCGCGATCCCTTTCCCAGTCGCCAGCGCAAACGCACCCGTGCTCGCCAGTGCACGAATCACGGCGTTCCGCAGAACGGTGGCCAAGGTCCGGATGGTGAACCCGACCGAGAGCGCGATGATCGCCGGCACCATGAAGTCGCCGAAGATCTTGTTCCAGTCCTGTTTGCCGGCCCACTCCATCGCCGCCGCGTAGATGTCTTCAGCCCACTCGAAAACGGCGCGGACCAGTACGCCAAGCACCGCCTTCACTTCGCCGAGGAAGACTTCGAAGGCGGAAGCGCCCTCCGCGTGCTCCACCTCGACGCCGAGCTTCTCCTTGATCCACTCCCACGCCCGCGCGACGAGGTCTTTTCCGCCTTCCCAGGCAATCCGGGCGACGTCCACCAGGGCGTTGATGACCACCTTGGCCGTCTCGATGACCTTCTCCCCGAGCGTCAACTCGTCGCTGTCCCAGATCTCCTTGACCTCGGCCCAGGCTTCCCGGATGCGCTTGCCCAGAGCGCTTTTGTCCCACCAGTCGGCGACCGATTTGAAGGCTTCGAGCGCCTTCTCCGACCACTCCTCAATCCGGCTTCGAAGGCCGCCCCAATCCTGGTCCCAGGCCGTCCAAAGCGCTGTCGCCGCGGCGACCAGTAGCGCCGTCCCAATCACCCACGGCGAGGTCGCAATGGCAATGGCGGCGCCGATCAGCATCATGGCCCGAAGGACGACGCTCGCAACGCTGGCGACAAGCCCGAGCGCCGCGACGCCGGCGAGAACGGCCGGCACAAGGAGGGCCCACCGTGTGATCTGGGCCCGCTGCTCGTCGTCGAGCGATTGAAACCAGCGGACGCCGTCCTTGATCCATCCGACGGCCACGGCGAGGGCGTCCGATACTCCTTGCGCCCAGCGCTCAAACTCCGACGAGGCTGTGAACTCGGCTACGACCTCTGCGAGTTCCTTCAAACCGTCGAAGAGCGACCTCGTTGCCCGGCCAAGCGTGAGCTCGATCGTGTCCCGGATCGTGCTCCACAGGCCGATGAGTGTCCGGCTCTGCCGCTCCATCATGCCGCCGTAGCGCTGAGTCAGCCCGCGCACAAGAGCATTGACGGCGGTGTCGGCGTCTACGGCGCCGCGAGTGACCATCTCCATCGCCTCGGGGATGGTCACTCCGAGTGTCTCCGCTAGGATCTGCCAGGCCGGGATCCCGGCCTCGGCGAGCTGGAGCATTTCCTCCGCTTGCGGCTTGCCTTTCGCCTTGATCTGGCCCAGCGCCCGGACGATTTGGTTGATGAGCTCGGGCCCGCCGCCGAGAGCGGCCGCGGCGTCGCCAACGGCCTCCAAGGTCGGCAAGATCTCCTTCGCTTGGAAGCCGAAGGCAAGGAGCCGCTGCGACGAGCTGACCAGTCCGCGGAACTCGAACGGCGTCCGGGCGGCAAAGCGCGCCAAATCGGCCAGGAAGTCCTTCGCCGCCTTCGCCGAACCGAGCATCGTCTCAAAGCCGATCTCGGCCTGCTCCATGGAGGCATTGAGCCGGATTCCGACGGCCGACGCCGTGCCCATGGCTACCGTCAGCGCCGTCGTCATAGCGACAATGGCCAGCTGAGCTCGACGCGTCGCCTGGCTCACGCGATCCAGGCTCCTGACCGACCGATCGGCGAACTCGTTGAACCGGCGCTGCTGTGCCTGCACGCCCTCGCCGATCTGGCGCAGGCCGCCAAGGACCTGACCCACGCCGCGCAGGAAGCCGGCGGCCCCCATACCGATGCGATATTGAAGCGACTGGACTTCGATCTCGCCGGGCATGGGGATCACCTCCTGATGGCATCGACCCGCGCTTTGAGCGCGACGAGCTGGTCGAACGCGGCCTGATCGAAGTGTTTGCCGCGTTCGGGGTGGAGCAGATCGTCGATCCGCCGGAGCTGGGTCTGAAGATCCCGGGGCAGCCGGGACGGCCCCTTCTTCGGATCGCGGTAGGGCATGGTCACGATCTCGATCAGATGGAGCTTGTCGATGATGCGCCGCTGCTCCTCAAGGAGCTGGCGACGTTGGATACGGCGAAGAAAAAGCGGCAGCTCGTCAGGATAAACCTCCTCGAGGATCTGCCGCTTACTCCAGCCGTAAGCATCGGCCAAGGTATCGATGATGCCTTGCAGCCACTCATCTAGTGCACGACCGCCGTCGTTCTCGCTGTGGCCTGCCGGGCCACCATTTTGCCCTCCAGCCCGAACAGGCGCATCAAGTTTTTTCCGTGCTTCTGGATGGCTGAGAGGTTGTTCACGGTGAAGATGGCGACGAGCAGCTCAAGTGCTTCATCGAGGCCCACGTTCTCCTCGACCCACTTCCGGTCGAGCTCGGCGCCCACGGCGATGAGACGAACGACGAAATCCTGGGCCGTAGCAAGCAGCCTGGGTAGCACGGTGACGACGGCTTTGCCGAGCGCCTGGAAATCCTGGGCCTCGCCCTTGCCGGCCATGGCCTCATTGAACATCGCCACGAGCTCGTCGTCGCCCGTAACGGCGGTGATCACGTCCGGCAGCGAATCAAGGAGCTGGGCGAGCTGCGCGACTCGGCCCAAGGGCAGCTTCCGAACGACGATTGTCTCACCGCCAACCGAAACCTCGATCTCCCGGGGCAGACTCGGATTGTGTTTGGACATGCGAATCCTCCTCCGTGTATGGTCCTCCGTGGCACATTGACCTCAATAAAACGAGGGCCGCACCCCACGGAGGCAAGGTGCGACCCTCGTATCCCCGCCATATGGCAGGGAATCCTCATCCCATCACTTGTGAAGCGTTACGCCGCCGTAGCCGTCTTGTCGCCGATGCAGAAGAGCTGATCGCCCTTCGGACGACTGGTGTCGAGTAGCGCGTGGAACTCGACCGGGACGACCTTCTCGCCGTCGAGGTTGTACGCCAGGTCGACGTTCCCCCAGGCGATGGCCTTATACACAGTCACATCGGCCGACGTGTCGGTGTCGTCCTTTTCGAGAGGATGCAGAGTCAACTCTTTGGCCAATGCCCCGAAACGCTTCATCGCCCCGCCGAACGTGAGCTTCTTCTTGTTCTGATCGGTGGCGTCGATGACCAGAGTCCCGCCCGGCATCGCCGCCTGCAACTGCTCCCAGTCGCTCATGAGGAGATTCGTCGAGATCGTCAGCACCTCGCCGATGAGCACGGCGTCGTAGGGCGTGTTGCCGAACTCGTCGGCCGTCATCTCGAAAACCTCGGGAGCGTAGCTCAGGGTCGTGCCGCCCTTGGTCGACTCCAGGACCACGCCGCCATAGGTCAGCCGGCACGGGCCGAAGCCCACTTTTACCGGATCGAATGCCATGATTACCACCCTTTCCGCTTGTCATATTGTCATACCGCTTGAACGGCCAGCATGATGCGCACGCTGACCAGATGTTCGTTCGATTGATCACTCGCCAAGATCAGCGGCTCGGCCACCGTGATCCGCAGGAACCGCAGCCCCTCCCGCGTGATCGGCCCGTCGGGATGCCTTGGGTCATGCGCCCAGTGGAACAGGCGGCCGACTTCGACCGCCCGGGCTCCAAGGCCCTTCGTATCCGCCCTTCCCTGCACGTCGTCCATGTAGACGTTGACGACGGCCGTCCCCCGAAGGATATTGCTCTCCGGGTCGACGGGCGAGGTGAGGAGATGGACGGTGCAGCTTGGGTTGATCCATCCCTTCCGCCGCCTCGGACCCTTGTCGATGCTGTTGACGAGGGCGGAAAAGACGGCGTCCTCGGCGAGGCGGCGATAGAGTGCCGATAGGATCTCGTCCGGGTTGACGGGTTTGCCGATGTAGCTTGCCACATCAACCCCTCCTCCTGAGCTCCCGGTAGTAGATCGTCGCCTTACGGGCCTCGGCCTCCAGGTCCGGCGTCTCGATGCGGATCAGACCCTTGAAGATCTGATCGATCTTCGGGCGGTAGAAGTCGATCGCACCCTGCAAGACCCAGTATCCCGCCCTTCGCTCAACGAAAATGGCGTACCGCATACCGGCGAAGAGCGTCCCGGCCGGTGCGCCGCCCGGATCCATCTCAAAGTCGATACTGTTACGCAAGTTCCCCGTGCGGTCCTTGAACGGCGCATGCTGGCGGGCGTAGTCACGGAGCTCCCGGAGGACGAGCTCGACGGCATCCCGCCACTTCATCGGGCCGACCCGGGCGAGCGCCGCCGTCTTGCGAAGCGCCTCGTCGAGCCCCTCCATCGTCCCCGAGATCCGCACAACTCACACCGCCTTCAGGTCGAGCTGCAAGTGCGTGCCGAAGTTGGCCGGAAAGACGACGACGTACCGGGCGACCACGGCGCCGCCTTCCTCCCGCCTGACGTCGACCATGGCGCCGGCCGGAATCGGCTGCGGCGTCGAACCCAGGAACAACACGTGCGTCGACTCGTAGGACGTCCCGCTCTGGGCCGCCCTCTCGGATCCGGACCGCGGTTGCAGATCCGCACCAGCATTCTGCGCGAAATACTGCTTCTGGGGCGGCAGAGGGTTGCCGTCGGGATCGTCGCCACCAGGTGTTTCGGTGTAGATGTCGACGAACACCGAGTGTTCGTCCGTCATAAGCTCGCCCGGCGCCTCAAATCCCAAGCTGCGCATCTCAGCCACCTCACCAGAAATCCGACCGCACGATCGTCCCGACGACGATGCCGCCTCTAGCCTCGGCCCGCAGCTGCGTCGCCCGTCGGCGAATGTCTTCCGACGCCGTCCGGGTGGCCGATACCGCTCCCCGGCTCCATTGTGAGAGCCGTTGCGGATCGCCGGCGATGATGTCCAGCGCCGCGGCTGCAGCGAGCTTGGGATGGCCGTCGTTCTCGTCGAGGAGAAACTGGAGCTCCTCGTCGCTGAACATCGGCTTCGAGGTGTCAGTATCCGGGATGTAGAGTCGGATCTGACCTATCGGTGTGCTGAGGTCGTAGTTAGCCGCCACAATTCATCACCTACGGCGCTTGTTGCCGCCGCTCCTAACCGGTTTCTCTTTAACATCGGCCGCCGCACCCGTTTCGTCCCCAGACACCTCGGCCACCGTCTCCTCGATCACAGCGACCCCGAGCCGCACCAAGCGCTCCGCGTCGGCCGCCGACAATTCGATCCGGTTCCCAGGCCCGTACTGGATGCCGTCGTGCCGCACGAAGGCGGTAAGCATCACTGTCTTTGCGGCCATCGCCATCACCTCCCACCAAGCAGCCAGGCGACGGCCTCACAGGACCGTCGCCTGGAACACGGCATCTGCCATCGGAAAGGTGGGGATTCGGCACGCCGCAGCCTTGGTCTCGATGACAGGCGGATCCATGGACTGACGATAGACCGCCGCATAGATGCCCGCGATCTCTGTGGCCTCGATGTCCGGGTCGAGCATGGCATCCTCCGTCGGGCCGTCCAGGGTCTCACCCAGTGGCTGCCCCGGCAGAAGCACGAACTTTTCTTCGGGGAAGAACCGCTGCTCGGTATAG
>PKEU01000162.1 GCA_002919195.1 bacterium | reverse complement strand
AAAAGATCGCGGAAGTGGATGTGGATCACGTGCGGCGCGAGCCGGTCCCACGCAGCCAAGATGTCTTCCCCTTCGCGGTACAGGTGGGTGGCGTCGTAGTTGAGGCCGACCCACTCCGACTTGGCGGCCTCAACCATCCGCAGCGCCGAGGCGACGTCGTGGACCGCCGCGTGCACGTGGGGTTTGACGGCCACTTTCACCCCGATGCTCTCGGCCTGGGCGGCCACTTCGGGGATCGCCGCTTCGATCTGGCGCAGGTCTTCTTCATTGTCCTTGCCGCCCGAGCCGGTGGTCACCAGGGGCACTCCCAGCGCTTTGGCGAGCCGCAGGGCCGAGTAAAACCATTCCCGCTGCTCCGCCTCCAGGAGGTTGGCCACAGCCTCCATCGCGACGATCTTAAGGCCGCTTTGGTCGAGGATCTCTTTGGTTTGGGCGATCTTGTCCTCGCTAAAGTCGGGCCATACGTGCTGGGCCATGCGCAGGCACGAAAGCTCCGCAGCTTCAAAGCCGGCTAAGGAGATGTAACGAAGCGCTTCTTTGAGGTCGAGGCTGCCAAAGAGGACTGTGTTGCAACCGATGATCAAGGCTAAGACTCCTTTCCGTTTTCCGGCACCGGCCATGCAATGGTCGTCATCAACGCGAGGTTGGTCTGCGACGTGTCCATCCGCGAGTACTGCACGACGATGTTGACGTCGCTCCGGACGCGGATCGCGTACGGCACGAGGCGGGGGATTTCGACGCCCAGTTTCTCGGGATCGTCCAGCCGCACGTGCCACGTGCGCTCCGCGCCCAGGGTGATCTTGACGTCTTTGATAGGCTCCCGGTCTTCGAAGTAAAAGTCGAGGGTGACGTTGGCCGCGACGGTGCCCGTGTTGAGGAGGCAGATCGCCTCATGCCCTTTTAAAGGGTCGTTGCCGGGCTCAGGTAGGTAACAGTCGGGCACGAGCCAGACCTTTGCGCCTTCGCCTTCCACAAAACACACCACCTTTCGCTGATTTCGACTGGCTCACTTCTTTTGCTGCAGGCCCCTGGCTTGGGAGAGGCTCCCGATGAAGAGGTTGTCGTACGCCTCTTGCGAGCTGGTGAAGGGCCCCCGGTCCAAGCCGTGCCACTGCAGGTTGGTGTACATCGGATTGGTCTTGCCGGTCTCCTTTTCCCGCTTTTCGATCCACGCCTCCATCCGCTGGCGCAAGGCCGCGACGATCCCCGGCTCCTTTTCGGCCAGGTTGTGGTTTTCGCCGGGATCCAAGATGAGGTTGTAAAGCTCGACTTCGGGTTTGAAATGGAAGTCGGGCTCCAAGGCGACGATGAGTTTCCACTCGGGAGTGCGCCACCCGTGCTTGCGCATCCAGGTCGCCTCGGTGATGTAAAACTCGGAGTAGTTGGCCGTCCGCTCGCCGCGGATGAGGGGCAAGAGGCTCTTGCCGTCAAAGCTCCGGCCGGCGTCGACGCCCACGAGCTCGAGGATGGTCGGCACCAAGTCCTGCTGCAAAGAGATGCCGGGGATCCTCACGCCCTCGGGCAATACGCCCGGCAGGCGCATGATCAGGGGGACGTGCAGCGTGCACTCGTAGAGCCCGTGGTGGTCAAAGTAGCACTCGTGGTCCATCAACGTCTCGCCGTGGTCGGAGTTGATGATCACCAGCGTGTTTTCCGCAAGGCCCAGCTCATCGATGCGGGTGAGGATCCGCTGGATGCAGGCGTCCATGTAGGCGATGGCGCCGTCGTACTGGGCGATGACGTAGTCGGCGTCGGTGATCCCTTCGGGCATCCACGATTTGAAGTACTCGGCGAAGGGCTTAAACTCCAAGACCGGCCGGATCGAGTCCTTGCTGGGATCGCACGGGTCGCCGCTGTAAAACATCTGGTCGAAGGGCGGCGGCGGCAGGTACGGCGAGTGGGGGTCCATGTGCCTCATAAAGAGGAAGAAGGGCTCGCCGCTCTTGGCCAGGCGCTCCAGCTCCGGGATGGCGACCTCGTTGAGGTTTTCCGCCTTGGGCGCCTTGCCGGTCTCGTCGGGCATCCAGCCGTCGTAGTGGAGGTAGTTGTCAAACCCCCGGGAGCTGGGGTTGCCGCCAAAGCCGATGCACGTCGATTGATACCCGGCCTCCCGCAAAATCTCGGGAAGGGTCGCTACCTGGTCGGGGAGCCCTCCCTTGTGCCGGAGCGCCACCACCTGCGTGGAAAAGCAGTCCATGCCCGTCAGCATGCTGGCGTACCCCGGCGTGGTGGGGATGTGGGGCGAAAAGAAGTTTTCAAACAGGACGCCGCTCTTTGCGAACTTGTCGATGTGGGGCGTCGTGAGGCGATGGTAGCCGTAGCAGCTCATGTGGTCCGCCCACAGGCTGTCGACGGCAAACATGACGATATTGATAGGCTTTTTGGCCATGGACGTTCCTCCTTGTGGGTGATGCGGCCCGCTCGCTCGGCCTTGCCGGGTCGCGGCCCGTTATGCGATGGAGCCCCTGGGCAAGGGAAGGGGCGCCGGCCGGACCAGAGCGCCGCCCTGCTCGTGCGACTCGATGGCGGCAAAGGTGTATTCCAGCGTCGCGAGGGCATCGCGCGCCGAGCCGCGAAGCTTTTCCAACGGCACCTGGTTGGTGACGTCCTCCAAAAACGCGTGCAGCCTCCGGGGGAAGGTCTGGTTGAAGTCTTTGACGCCGGTGTCGACCACCCGCTTGGGCGGCTCTTCGCCCAGGCCCACCCGCTCGGGCGTCCAGACCGTCAGCTTCTCGATGCAGTTTTCGATGCAGAGCGTCCCCTTGGTGCCGCCCACCTCGACGCTCCACCATCCTCCCAGGCCCGACGGGGTGTCGCCGCGATGGCTGAGGAGGTACCCGGTGCAGCCGTTGACAAAACGCATGTGGATGCTGGTCTGGGAGAAGAGGTTTTCTCCGGCCGCTTGCCTAAAGGCCGGCCGCCCAAAGAAGGCCTGGATCTCCATGACGTCGCCGCAGAGGTACCGCATGACGCTGAAGGGATGCGCGAGGAACGCCTTCGCGTGGAAGTACGGGTAGTCCTTAAACCGCGGGTCTTTGGCAGGGCCCCCGTAGAGAGGCTCGCCGCCCGAAAAGCCCATCTTCATCAGGCAGTAGCGCAGCTCGCCCAGCTCGCCCGACTCGATCAGCCGCTTGGCCTCTTCGGCCGGGGGCGTGAAGTAGTGGTTGAGGTTGCAGGCGAAGTAGACGCCCACCTCGTCGGCTTTGGCCACCATCTCCCGGGCCTCTTGCAGGTCGTTGGAGAGCGGCTTTTCGACGATGACGTGTTTCTTGCGTTCCAGAGCCGCCATCACCGGCTCGTAGTGCCAGCTGCCGTTTTCGTGGCCTCCCGTCGAGACGTCGACGATGTCGATGTCGGGGTGCGCATCAAGCATCTCTTGGACCGAACGGTAAGCCTTGATGCCGTACTCTTTGGCTACTTCCTCCGCTTTTTCGATGACGGCATCGGCGACAGCCACCACCTCTGCCAGGGGATCTTCCTTATAACATTTGAGGTGGAGTTTCCCGATGCCGCCCACACCGACGAGTCCGATTTTGAGTGCCAAGGCTCGCCCTCCTGACATGAGAATTTCGATAAGTGCCCGCAATCGGCTTTTTTGTGTGGGATTATTACAAGGGCACTCCCCGTCCTCCTGGGGTTCCAAGCGACAACAAGGGGACCAAATCCGACATGAGGTCCTTCGCCCTGACTGGGAGAGAGCGGATTGGGTCCCCATTGCGTCGCGTTGGGTCCCAGGAGACGGTGGCACCCAGTCCGTATGGAGCCGGCAAAGGCCGGTGTCAGAGGCCGGTTTGCGACACATTGGCATCGATGGAGGGGGAAACGGCATGAAAAAGGTGAGAGTGGCACTGATCAGCTTTGCCCACGGGCACCAGATGGGATGGGCCGGCGTCTTTGCCGCGCGTCCCGACGTGGAGATCGTGGCCGCATGGGACGATGACGAGCAGCGGGGCCGTGAGCGGGCCCAGCGCCTGGGCGTGGAGTTTGTGTCCGACCTCGACGCGCTGCTTTCCCGAAGCGACGTGGACGCCGTCACGATCTGCTCGGAAAACAGCAAGCACGCGGCGCACGCGGTCAAAGCGGCCGAGGCAGGCAAGCACATCATGATGCAAAAGCCGATGGCGACGTCGGTACTTGAAGCTCAGCGCATCGTCGAAGCGGTCAACCGGGCCGGGGTCACCTACATGCAGGCCTACAACCTGCGGTTTGATCCGCTTCACCTCAAAGTGAAAGAGCTGGTGGATAGCGGGGCGATCGGCCGAGTGGCTGTCGTTCGCCGCAGGCACAGCCATCACTTCGGCCTGACGGTGGAGGACACCAGCAACGTCCTGGGTTGGATGACCCAGCGGCAGCTTTCGGGCGGGGGCGCACTGATGGACGAGGGCGCGCACGCGTTGCTTTGGTTTCTGTGGATGTTTGGGCGCCCCAAGAGCGTCTCGGCGCACATCGGCACCGTCATGCCGCATTTGGAAGTGGACGACCACGCCCTCCTCACGATGGAGTTTGAGGACAACGTCGTCGGCACCCTGCAAACCAGCTGGATCGAGATGGCCGCCGGTCCCACCATCGAAATCTACGGCGACAAGGGCGTCATCGTCGCGACGGGGACCGACATCGCCTCGACCCGCTTCCCGGTCTCAGAGGGGCCGTATCTGCAAGTCTTCCGCCAGGAGACGGGCGCGTGGGAGTTCCCACAAGTGGAGCTCGTCCTTGCAAGGACCGCACCGCCCGCCAACGCGTTCATCGACACGCTGGTGAAAGGCGAGCCGTCTCCGGTGCCCGCGGAGACGGCCAAGGCGGCGGTCGAGATCGCCATGGCAGCGTATGAGTCAGCGAAGACCGGGCGAGCCGTTTTTCTTTAGACCTTAGTTTGGCTTTGCGAAGGAGGGAGCTGCAAAACGAGGCTGTAGCGCTCTAGCGGGACTTCCAGCGAAGGCTGCGTGGAAAAAAGAAGACCGCGACGGGCCGCCGGCGGGGGGCGTGGGAAGGCACGCGCGATGGACGCCGCCGGGGTGCGCTCGTCGTGGTTTTCTTTTCCAGCTTTTACGCGATAAGCGATTGAAACCGAAAGATTACCAAGAGAAGGAAATGAAAAACCGAAAGAGAACAAAAAGTAAACCTAATGTCAGATCTTGTCACCGCTGGTGAAGATGGCGGCGGGCAACCCGCCTGGCGTGGCGCATACGGTGTTGTACGGCGCCAAATTTTTTATCGAGAATGAAATGCTTTACGACGTGAATCGTTTTGCCGAATCCATTAACCGGGACGATTACTTCATTTCGGACACTTATGTAGGTGAGAGAGAAAGTGAGGACGGGCGTCGTGGACGGTTGGCAGCAGCGGGCCTATTGGGTGCAGAGTCTGATCAAGATCGCCGAGCCGGTCCTCGAAAATCTGGCCAAAGGCGAGCTCAAGCGGCGGATGCCGGTGGAAGCCCGCGATCCCGGCCGGGCCGAGTACACGCACCTGGAGGCGCTGGGCCGCACGCTGGCGGGAATTGCGCCGTGGCTCGCCTGCCGCGGGCTGCAGGGTGAGGAGGAAAAGCAGCGGGCGCGGCTCGCGAGCCTCGCCCAAGAGGCCTTGGACATGGCGACGGATCCCGGCTCCCCCGACTACCTCAACTTCCACCAGGGGATGCAGCCCATCGTCGACGCTGCGTTTCTCGCGCACGCCATCTTGCGGGCGCCCGCGGTCTTGTGGGAAGCGCTGGAAGCCCGGGTGCAGCGAAACCTCATCGCCGCGCTCAAAGCGACGCGGGTGGGAAGGAAACCTGCCTTTAATAATTGGCTCCTCTTTTCGGCGATCATCGAGGCGGCGCTGGCCCGCATGGGCGAGCGGGACTGGGACCGCATGCGCGTCGACTATGCGCTGCGCCAGCACGAGCAGTGGTACTTGGGCGACGGGGTGTATGGCGACGGCCCACGTTTTCACTGGGACTACTACAACAGTTTTGTGATCCAGCCCATGCTCCTCGACGTCCTGGCAGCGGTGGGGGATGAGGATCCGGAGTGGCGGCGGCTCAAAGAGCCGGTGCTGCGGCGGGCGCAAAGATACGCCGCCATCCAGGAGCGCCTGATCTCGCCGGAGGGGACGTACCCCGTCATCGGCCGCTCCAGCGCCTACCGCTTCGGCGCCTTTCAGCTCTTGGCCCAAATCGCCCTGATGAAGAGCCTGCCTGACGGGCTCTCGCCGGCGCAGGTGCGCTGCGCCTTGACGGCCGTGATCCAAAGGACGCTGTCGGCGCCCGGCACCTTTGACAAAGACGGCTGGCTCACGATCGGCGTCTGCGGCCACCAGCCGGGACTTGGCGAGGGCTACATCTCCACGGGCAGTCTCTATCTTTGCACCACGGTGTTCCTGCCTCTGGGCCTTCCGCCCAAAGATCCTTTCTGGAACGACCCCAATGAACCCTGGACCGCGCAAAAGATCTGGTCGGGAGGTGATGCGCCCATCGACAGAGCTTTGATGGAA
>PKEU01000125.1 GCA_002919195.1 bacterium | reverse complement strand
GCCGGGGGTAATAGAGGTTGAGCCAGCGGAGCGGCCTTCGATGGACCATTGTTCGTCGTTGAAAAAAATGTGGAGGCGTGTCCCGATGATCTCTAGGCGTGCTTGCTCCTCCATGGCCCATCTCTACCCCCCTTGTGCTCCATGCTGGTTGCTCGCTCAGGTGCCGTTTTTACTTTTTCAAGCAGGCCGTACAGGCAGGATGAAGGTTCTCGCCTGCACATCACCCCCGAACCAAGCGTCGCCAGACGTGTTGAGATCGAAGGTAATCTCACCCGCCCTTGACGCCCGGAGACCGTTTTCGTCAAGCTCAATCGCGCCATTGCCGGCGATGATCTTGAGGCTTCCCGTCAGAGTAAGTACCTGCGCCAATATCTCATCAGCCAACACGATCCGCCAAAACTTGAGCTCGTTGACGGCCACCGCGCTGCCCAGCACAACCCGAAACTCTCGAGCATAATACAGTTTTCGCCCATCGAACTGCACGATGTTCCAACCGGCGACGAGGCTCTTAGGAGCCGCGGCGCTGCCGGCGACGTCCACCCATTCCCCCGTGTCAACGTTCCGCATCTGGGCGTACATCGTGGTGGGACCGTCAACATGAATGCGGACGAAGTCGGCCGCCTGGACGACCGGATACTTGAAAGTGATCGTCGGTGGCGACGCAAACGTGACCCCGGTGGTCGGGTCCATATCCCATAAATCCTTCAAGCTGCCCGACGACGGAGCCGGGGTAGAACTCGGCGTAATCGAAAACAGGGCGCCGTCGATATCCAGCTCCGTAACCTTACCAGCCACTGCGTTTTGAGGAAGTGTCGGTGCGCTCACGTTTCCGCTATGATCCTCGGCGCTCACCCGGATCTCGACCAGGTCGTCCGCCTGAGCCCGGACGATACGGTCCGTGACGAGATCAATCGCGAACACTTCCCAAGGCCCGCTATTGATCCGTTTCTCCCAGATATAGTGCTTGAGATCGTCCTCGACATTTGGAGCGATCGAAGCCTGCACGCCAAGAACATGCGACACCACTCGAAGCCCAGTGGGCGTAGCAGGCGGCACCGTATCCTTTGCCAAAGCCACGACGGGCCCCAACCACGACGACACCTTGCGCCCGTCCACTCGGCGAATTCGGTATCCGTGCTTGGATGCCGGAACAAGACCATCATGGCGCAAGCGATTTCCATGGTAGGTCTTCTGAAGGTCGGCCCACTGGACGGGCGTCCCATCCACGGAAAACTGGTCCGTGTGCTGGATCTGCACCGGCGGCGCACCTTGCCAGACGAGCTCAATGACGCCGTTGGCGACGCCGCGAGCGCTAAAGCCACTTGGGGGGCTGAGCAACTCCTCGCGCTCTTTCGGCGCCCGCCTTGACAGCTGATCGACCAAACTCCCAGCGCCCCACTGCGCGTTGAGCCCGACCTGCCATCGCTCCCCGTTCTCGGTGAGCTGGCGCCGGATGTCCATCACCCTTGCGGAGACGATGGTCCCGGTGCGGGGATGGACCGCCCGAACCGTATCGCCGAGGAAGAAGTCGGGTTCCTCGCCGGGCGGGAAAACGAGCTCCGCCTCGAGAGGCGGTTTGGCATACGCGCGATCGTCAACGTACTCCTTGATCTTCGCCTCGAGCGCCGCCTGATCGGTAACGTCCGGGAACTCCACCACCTCGACGTACTCCACGCCGTCGTGGTCGGCGATCGACTGCTCGTGGCGGTAAACGGCCTCAAGCTGAGCAAAACCTTCGCCGGCGCCCCGGCCAATCCCGACGTTGACGATCTCATCGTCGAAGTCCTCAAGGCCCCGCAGGATCGTGTTCGTCCCGTCGCGCAGCACGATCTCGTTCGTGCGGTCAACACCCAACCGCTCGGCGAAATGTAGGTAGTTGTCGCCGTCGACGTACCACTCCCAGCCGAAGAGGTCGTAGAGATCCTGCCACGCCTCAAGCGCCGTGGCTTCCGACCAGTCAGGCGGGGAATTGAGCGTCACGCCAGCGGACGCCGGGAACTCCGACGGATGCGGCTGCACCAACCCCGGCTTCGACATCATGAGCTCAGCGCCCGTTAGGATCGGGGTGCGACCATACACCTGCTGCGTACCAGGGTTCTCGGCCAGATACTCCTCATCGTAGAACGGCGAGGTGTCGTCGTCGGTGTACAGGTTGATCCTGACCTGGATCGACCCACCCTGGCCGGAGAGGAGCACTCCGACCTCCTCGTTCATCTGGACGTCCTCGGCGTTCGTCGCCTCCATCTCCTGGCTCCATGTCTGGCCGCCGTCCGTGCTGTACTGGATCCTGATGCGGGTGACGTCGCCCACGATCTCGCTCCAGCGGATCCGCTCCCAGGCGAAGCCGTCGCCGGGGTCAGGGAATTGTAAGGTGATGCTCGCCGACTTGTGGTAGCGCAGCCCTCCCTGGTAAGCGTAGCGGGCGATCATGACGTAACCGGGATTCGACGTGAGATCGACGTTGCTGCTGGCGACCATGTACTGCTGCCAGTGGGCCTGGGTGTTCAGCCGGAACGTCCGACGCCGCTTCAACAGATCGCGGCCGACGTCGGCGATGTCCCAGCCGCGGTACACTTCGCCCCAGCGGGACGGCAGTATGATCTGCTCAAGGTTCACCTCGTTCGTCAGGCCTTCGTACGTCCAGGGGTTCTCGGTGATGTTGCGCGCAATGATGCGGCCGCTTGCGACGTTCTCCGCCCCTCGATACAGGGCCCACGAGCGCGCAAGAGATAAGTCCCGGGCGGCCGGGTGGTCGCTCGGCACGCCAAAGCTAACCGGCGAAGCCTGCGCGATGCGGCGCTGGTACGAGGGCGCGACGAGCTCATCGACGATGTTAATGAGGTTGCCATGTGCGTCGTAGAGGCGAAGGTGCCATCGCATCGCGTTTCACCCCAACAAAAAAGCCGCCCGAAGGCGGCTTCATCAGATCACGTTTAAAGTGAGGCGACAGTTGAACTGCCCGAAAGAACGTTAGATTGTCCCGATCAAATCCCATCCGTCGGATGTTAGTGAGTAAACGGTGGCACCCTGGCTTTGATGAGTCAACTCAAGTATACCCTTTTCCACCAGAGTCTTTACCGCCCCACAATACCGAGCAGCTTTCTCGGGATTTCCTTCCTCTCGGAACTCCTTATTGCCAACCACTACATATGGCTGCGGATGATCGAAGTCCCCCTCAAAAACGTACACGTCTCCTTTAGCTTCTCCCTCAACTTCACGGCACGCAATGAGGAGTTCGCGCTCGAACTGATTGATTGACATGAAAACACCTCCAATTGGTAATTTTGGTTGGGAGGTGCTTCCATGCAATCCTACAGTTTCCTCCAAGAGTGGCACTATTGGGCGCTTCGGTCTCATTCTACCCTCGCCTAATCGGGCTATCTGGCGGCAAATATGGGTCCAGCATTGTCGCATCCATTGGCGGGCACCCAATGTTGTGGTCGTCAAAATAACGACGTACCGTATCCACGAGCATGTGACGACTCTCGGAAACGGGATATTCCTCTCCGTCCACCGCATAGGTTTGCTGCAACGCCCAGTCAACTGCCACTTGCGTTTCCTCTGGCATCGCCATCAAAGCGGCACCCCCCAAATCTGTAGCGTGAAGCTACCCGTACTCGGCGCAGCGCTTGGTGTGACCCGAAAGTGAATCGTCGGCCACCCTGGTTGGTTCAACTCCGGGAAGAAGGTGTTGAGAAGGTAGGAGCGGGGGTTTCCCGACGCATCGATGGACGCCACAGACAGAGGCACCCATCCATCCCCATCCCACACGCGAATTACGTTTGACTCTGAGGGAGAACGTAACTCTATTGAGACGGAGGTATTTAATGTGCTTATGGCAACTGCCCTAATTAATCGATACGAACTTACATTAACTGTTTTGTCCCTTGGCTTGGTGTCTCTTATTTCTTCTGCGTCGAACACGGTAAGAACGTCCACTTGTCTGCCCGTTAGTGTCGCTTCCACCCGCGGTTTTCGAGGGTTCGATGACATCCCGGGCGGTAGGTATAGGCCCGTCGCAGCATCAAGTTCCCAGAACGCAATGGGAGTGATCAGCTCATCCTTCCCGTTTCGAGTCTGCGCGAGCGCCGCCCCCCGAAGGCCGTCGCCGTACTGATATGGATACTGAGAGAACTTCTGCTGCTCCGCTGCGCCCATCGATTCTCACTCCTCTAAGACCATGCCGGGATCCACTCAAACACCACGATTGCCCGGTGACAGCTCGTTGGATCGTCCACGTATCGAATCACGTTGTCACCCGGGACCAGGAAGAACCCGCTGGCCAGCCACTCGTCATTCACCGATCCCAGCACGCCAACCGGCGATTCCAACTCCCCGCCCCATCCCTGATACTGCTCGACCATCCCCAGGAAGGTGATCACGGGCACCGGAACGATGTTCCCCCGATCGACGCCAACGCGGTCATAGATCGGGTAGATCCGGGCCCCCTGACCCAACGAAAGAGACAACGCCAACTCAACGACCTCGCCCGTCGTGAGGTTCTCAAGCCTCGGGTTCACAGTATTGATTCCGCCCACGGTCTGGCCGTAGATGGTGATCAGCGGTGCCACTTGCCGGGTGCCGGGGTAGTGGATCGTCGCCTCCTGGCCGGAGGAAGTCACGTCGAACTGGTACGTCTCCGTTGGGCCAAGCCAATACGGTTCATCCGCTTGGAGTTCAATCTGCACCCGGGCGAGCATGCGGCCGGAGTGCTCAACGAAAGACCGGCTAAGCCGCCGGTACCGCACGTTGATGTAACGCTGCGACTCGGCACTGGGATACAGCCGCAGCGCCCGACCCGAAAGGATACCGGCCCAGGAGCGGAACGTATCGTCCGCCGCCTGGGCCGAGTCCTCGACCAGCACGCCCGAGACCGTGAGGCTGCGGGGCTCAAGCCGAGGTTCGTCCGGCACCTGGCCATCCCGCCCTGGAACGATGATCCCGGTCGAAGTCTGTGGCTGATCCTCGCCTTCCATCCGGAAGCTGATCGGAAGCTCAAGGAGCAGAGCCCCGCTGCGATCCCTAAACTGCACGCCCACTACCCATCGCTCCTCCGATCGCTCCTCGTCCGCCGCTCCACCTTCACCCTGCGCCCGAGCACCCGGCTCAGGAGCTCGATGCGCTCCTCGACGTAGCCCGGATCGTCCAGCCGGTTCACCTCGAACACGATCGTCACCGGCGCCGCGCCGCTGGCAGCCGCAGCCGCCGCCAACACCCCGTCGGTCGGGATCTGCACAAGCGACGCCGCCATGGCGGCGGTGTTGGCCTTGATGTCCGTGAGCAAGGCCAGCCCTCGCTCAAAGTAGCCGGTCCAGGTATTGAGGTTGACCAGCGGCCGCAGCAGTTCTTTGAGAAGATCTCGTGCCGGTCCAGCGAGCTCTGCGAAGGCGGGGGCGGCCCGGGTGCCGCGGTTGTCGCCGCCTCCCCCGCTTCGATTCAGGGGCGCCTCATCAGGAAGATTTCCAATCCGCTCCCGGGCGCTTCGGATTGCCCCAACGTCCATCTTTTTCAGGTTGACGCCGAGCCAGCCCAACACCGCGTTGATAGCACTCGCTAGAGCGTTCCATGCGGTCGCGATGATTTCGGCGACGAAGGACACGACCGTCGCGAAGAGCTTGAGGATCGGCATCAGGGCGATGAGAATCGGGGCGAACAGCTCCGCCAGGATCTCACCGATGATGCGAAGCGGCTCTTGCAGCAGCTCCAGTATGGGTGCCAACGCCCGGAAAAAGCCGTCGACGATCGCCGAAACGACCGCCAGCTTATCGAAGATCATGGTGACGAGGTTTAGGGGGTTGGCAAGCGCCAGCAAACCAGTTCCAGCCTCTTGCAACCTCGTCTTGAACCCGTCAGCCTCTCCTTCGGCGCCATGCCACCAGGTCTGCCACTTTCCTCGCAACCAGTCGAGCAAACGCTGCCACCGGGATTTTTGCTCCTCGGGAAGATGAAGCGTAGCCCGGATCTCTTCTTGCTGGTCTTCCGCCGCAATCGTCGCCCCGGTCAAGGCATCCATGAATTCCTTGACTCGGGCTCTGGCTGCTGCGATGACGTTCTTAAACTGCTCGAACCGCTCGTCGCCCAGAAGTCCACGGCCTATGGCCTCGAGCACGGTTACCAGCAGATCGACGGCACCCATCATGCCGCCAACGAAGGTCCGCATCATGTCATGCAGTGCCCGCTCGAGGCCGCTTAGATTGGCACGTTCGTTCTCGATCTGCTGGTGGAGATCCGCCGGTACGCCGGCGAGGGCTCCAGTCTGGTAGCCCGGAGCACCCATCTTCCGGAACCATGCGGCGACGGCGGCGATGCCTTTTTTCCAGACAGAGCCGGGGATCACAGCCTCGTCGGACGCGAGGAGGGCGGGGAACCAGTCGCCCCGCCCTCCCGGAGGAACAATGCCACCCTCATTCAGGCCGATGAAGCTCTTTAAGATCTCCTCATACCGGCGCGCCTTTTCGTTGACCGTCAAACCCTGGACGTCGCCAGGTCCGAGGTATGGC
>PKEU01000023.1 GCA_002919195.1 bacterium | reverse complement strand
CCCGGCGTGGCGCAAGTCGTGTGCCGGGGGCACGAAGATGAAATCGCGGATGTGAACGCCGTTCGGCAGAGCGCTTCCCGAGTCGCCCCGGGCGTACATGAATCGCTCCGCGACGAACCCTTCCTGGATCCCAGCCCCGTGCTTGAGCCGGTGGTCGGCGCCGTCGATCAGCGCCGTGTTGGAGGAGATCGCCTCATCGTGCACGTACGTCCACGAGAAGCCGAGCCCGCCCTGGCCCCAGCCCCGGTAGCCGGAGTTGACGACAAGGTGCTCGCCGTAGGCGGCGAGGTGGACGGCGTTCACGTCCTTGTGCGCGTGCCCGCCGCTGCTTCTTGGGTTCCAAAGGGCGCCGGCGATCCATTCCTGCCGGCCGCCGCCGGAACCGCCCGGAGAACTAGCCTGACCGCCGGGAGAGCCGACCCGGGCTCCCGACTCACCGGTGTGGACGAACCACGCGCCTCCGTCCGCAGCGATCAGGCTGACCTCGGGCCGGACGGGCTCGGGCGCCCGGTCTGCCAGCACATACGCCACGAACGAGCCAGGCCGCCTCATCTGCTGGGCCCACCACGCAGCGTAGGCGCCCGCCGCCTCCGAGAAGCGGTGCGCCCGGTACAGCGCCGCTCCGGCCGGTCCGTCAAGGAGCGAGGCCACCGGGGAGGTGTCGCCGAAGGTGTACGAGCGCCCGTCGGGAGCCATGGCGTGGGCGAGCAGCCACTCGTAGAAGCGGCCGATCCGCGGGTCGCCGTAGAAGCCGCCTTCCCCGGTGAACTCGAGCACGTCCATGAACAGGTGTTTCTGTTCGCGGTCCGGGTTGACGAAGCGGGCGAGAGCGTATCCGGGGCCCGCGTTGAAGACGCTGTCTTCAGTCAACGCTTCGTAGAAGGCGTCGATGTAAAGCTGCTTGTAGCGCTCGAACGCGCGCCGGTCGCCGGTGAACAAGGCCCACAGGCCCCGGAGCGCGTAGGAGCTGTTGATCCACGACTCTTCCCGGTTCTCGCGGACAAGGCGGCCGAGGATCTCCTCCACTTCCCGCCGCCGGGCGGGTTCGAGGTCGTAGTAGGCGACGTCCAGGGCGAGGATAGCGGAGAACAGGGCGTTGGCCACCGGGACGTTCGCATCCCAGACGGAGGGGTCGGGGACGCGGCCGTTGCCGAGGTCAGGAAGGCGGTCAAAGGCCCAGTTCAAGGTGGCGAGATGGCGCTGGCGACCCGCAGGATCCAGGATGTAGAGGAGTGTGGCGGCGTCGATGATCTCGCGCAGTGCGAGCGAGCGCGCTCGAATGTCGGCGCTGGCGTTGTAAGCCAATTCATGTGCGCGCGGAACAGGCTGAACAAGGTTCGCGGGCTGACGGCGAAACGGGCGGCAATTTCGGGGATCGTTTCGCTGCTGTCGACGTGGCTTGCCATGTAGTTCAACACGGCGTCCAGGACGGGCGGCAGGGAAGGCTCAGCCGCTTTGGAGGCCGACTCGAGTTCGGCTAGCGCCAGTCCCAAAAGGCCTTCGACGGTCGCGCGCGAGCCGGGCGCGGGCTTCAGCCTCTTGAGCTCGCGGGCGACCCACACAATTCGCCGGATTGACTCGCTAGGCAGCGCGACCTTGAACCCCAGGCCATCTCCCTGTACGCGACGGACGACGCTCCAGCCGGGCGCAAAGGCGATGAGCTCAGGCCGGAAATGGAGGACCGTCCGCTCGAACCGCCCGCCGACCACTCTGGGACAGTGCGGCAGGCAGCCGTTGATGACGTAGGCTTCACCGGGCGCGATCAGCTCCTGCCCGCCGCCGTAGTGGAATTCGACGGCCCCGGCGTGCACGATCACGAGCTCCACGCCGTCGTGCCAATGCTTGCTCGGGAAAAAGCCAGGGCTCTCGCGCCGGTTCACCTCGTAACCCCTGGCGCTCAACTCTTCGTCCACGTAACAGTCACGCCAAGCTGCGATCGCTGGCTCACCCGCCTGTGGGATCGCACAGTGCCCGAGATGCTATCGTCCGCGCGACTTGTCCGAAAGATCTTTCCGCCCGTCTTCCGCGTGTCCTTCAACAGTGCGGCAGGGCACGCCGTACCTGGGCGTTTCCCGTCTTCGTCAAATCCCGCCTCCGGCTTAGTTCGACCCAGGACGCGGCGGTGCACCGGCATCCGCAGGGGGGAGTCGACAGCGTCGCGTTCGGGTGCGCGTGTGACTGTCCTGCCCGGCGGCGCCGCGGCCGGGCCGAGCGGGATCGGATTCATCCCCGACTGCGAGGCGCCGCTGGAGGCGCTCGCCGCAAAGCTTGCCGAAGCCGGGAGGATCTTCGACGCCCTCGGGATGTGTGCCGCCTCGTGGCCTGTTCTCGGGGGTGAGGAGCGTGCGACCTGCCTAGCTCGCCAGCCGCTCGCGCACCTGCACGGCCGCTTCGACCATATTCCGAAGGGCGGGTATCACCTCCGCCCAGCTGCGGGTCTTCAATCCGCAGTCGGGATTCACCCACAACTTGTGTGCGGGGATGACCTGAAGGGACCGTTCCAGGTGCCGCCTCATCTCCTCGAC
The DNA here is from genome assembly GCA_002919195.1 of bacterium. Classification (GTDB taxonomy): domain Bacteria; phylum Bacillota; class Limnochordia; order DTU080; family RSA5; genus RSA7. Next base: position 4,099 of record PKEU01000023.1, on the reverse strand, counting down.
GGAGGGCACGCGCGGGCTGTGGATGTCGTAGACGCCGGGCCCGATCTCATTGGGGTATTCGAAGCCGGCGAAGGCGTCGAGAAGCTCCATACCCGAGCGGGACGCCTCGATCGAGATCACGTCGGCGTCTAAAGCAGCGATGGCTTCGACGATGTCGCCGAACTCGGAGTAGCACATGTGGGTGTGGATCTGCGTTTCGTCTTTGACGCCCGCCGTGACGAGCTTGAAGCAGTCTACGGCCGACTGGAGGTAGGCCTCCCAATCCTTCCTCCGCAGCGGAAGCCCTTCGCGCAAGGCGGGCTCGTCCACCTGGATGATGCGGATGCCTGCGGCCTCCAAGTCCAAGACCTCGTCCCTGAGGGCGAGGGCGACCTGCTTGCACGTGATGGAGCGCGGCTGATCGTCCCGGACGAACGACCACTGGACGATGGTGACGGGGCCTGTCAACATGCCTTTCACCGGCTTTCGGGTCAAGGACTGGGCGTAGGCGGCCCACCCGACCGTCATCGGGCGCGCCCGGCGCACGTCGCCGTAGATGATCGGCGGCTTCACGCACCGGGTGCCGTAGCTTTGCACCCATCCGGACGAGGTGACGGCGCACCCCTCGAGGAGCTCGCCGAAGTATTCGACCATGTCGTTGCGCTCGAACTCCCCGTGTACGAGAACGTCGATGCCGAGCTCCTCCTGCCGCTCGACGGCCTCGCGTATCCACTCCCGGATCTTCGCCTCGTACGCTTCTGGCGAAATCGCGCCCGCGCGCGCCTGGGCCCGGGCTTGCCTCACCTCTTTGGTCTGGGGGAGCGATCCGATGGTCGTCGTCGGCAGCAGGGGTAGGCCGAGGCAGGCCTTTTGCTTGGCCGCTCGTGCGGGGTACTCGCTCTGCCGCCTCAGATCTTGCGGGGATACCGCGGCGAGGCGCTCCGCGACGGCGGGAGAGTGGATGCGCGGGGAGGAGCGCCGCGAGGCGATCGCCCGGGCGTTCGCCTCGAAGAGGGCGCGGACCCGCTCCATTTCGCCGTTCGCTGCGGCAGCGAGCGCCGCGACCTCGTCGAGCTTTTGGACGGCGAAGGCGATCCAGCTGCGCAGCTCCTCGTCGAGCCGCTTCTCCAGGCGCAAGTCGACGGGCACGTGCAGGAGCGAGCAGGAGGGGGCGACCCACACGCGGTCGGAGCCGAGCGCCTTGCGCGCCCGCTCGACGGTCGCCAGCGCGGCGTGCAAGTCCGTGATCCAAACGTTGCGCCCACTCACGACGCCGAGCGACAAAGCAAGATGGTCGGGCACCCCGGCGGAGAGCGCGGCGTCGAGATCGCCCGTTCCTTCCGACAAGTCGAGGTGAAGCAGGGCGACGGGCAGGTCCAGGGCGGTTTTCAAGTTGGGTCCAAGCTGGCCGAAGTAGGTGGCGAGCATGATCTTGAGTCCCGGCGCGGCGGAGGCTAGCCGCCGGTACGCGGGGGCGAAGGCGGCGCGCTCCTCCTCGGAGAGGTCCAGGACAAGGACGGGTTCGTCGAGCTGCACCCACTCCGCGCCCGCCGCTTCGAGTTTCTTCAGCAGCGCTTCGTAGACGGGGAGCAGGCGGTCCAAGAGCGCCATTGTCGGGCGGGCTCCGCCGCGGATCTGCGCGGCGTGCTCCCGCACGCCGCGCAGTTTCGACAGCGACAGGAACGTAACCGGACCCAAGAGCACCGGCTTTGTCTTGATTCCGATCTTGAGCGCCTCCTGGAACGCCTCGACCGGCTTCTCCCCGGTGAGGCGGAAGGCCTGATCGGGGGCGAGCTCAGGGACGATGTAGTGGTAATTGGTATTGAACCACTTCGTCATCTCCATGGCGGGCGCGCCGGCGCTGTCGCCCCGCCCGCCCCGCGCCATGGCGAAGTAGGTGTCCAAAGAGACGGGGCCGCCCCTCCAGCCGAATCGATCCGGGATCGCGCCGACGAGCGCCGCGGCGTCGAGCACGTGGTCGTACAGGGAGAAGTCGTTGGAGGGGATGAGAAAGATGCCCGCCTCCTGCTGGAGCTTCCAGTTGTGACGTTGCAGTTCCGTCGCTGCGCGCCGCAGGCGGCGCTCGTCGATCTCCCCTGACCAGTACGCTTCTACAGCGCGCTTCAACTCCCGGTTCGGACCGATGCGAGGGAAGCCTAGATTCGTCGAGCGTACCACTTCTCATTCCTCCTCGCGGCTGCGGCGTTGAGAGGCAAGAAAAAACCTCTCTCCTGGGGAGGAAAGAGGTTCAAAAGCACAGCCGCCTCTCTCATCTCTCAGGGGTTCTCTGCAGGAATTGGCACCGTTCCGCCTCCCCGACCGCGCGGGCAGCGGCGGTGGTTGCCGGGTTTCATCGGGCCAGTCCCTCCACCACTCTCGATAAGAGCGCCGTATGCAATTGTTGGCTGGAATTAACTTCCGCCGACCACAACCTTATACGTACCCGGGAGCCTTGTCAAGAGGCAGGTTCTGCATTACAAGCTCGCCGCCCCGTCGATCACCAGGTCGTGGCCGACCATGAAGCCCGCCTCGTCGGAGGCGAGCCAAAGAACCGCGGAGGCGATCTCCGCCGGATCGCCGACCCTTCCCGCGGGGATCGCCCCCTTGATCCGCTCGTCGCGCTGGGTGCGGCTCTCCCCGGGCAGGAGGGACATCTCGGTGTCGACCAGCCCCGGGCTGACGGCGTTGATGCGGATGCCGTCGCCGATGTACTCAAGGGCTGCGACGCGGGTAAGAGCGCTGACGGCGGCCTTAGAGGCGCTGTAGGCGCCCAGGTAGGGAATGGCCTTGTGCGCCCCGATGTTCGCCGCCATAGGGCGCCCGGGCCTCGACGCTGAGAAACGCAGCGATCAGAACCGCTCCCAGGGCGGCGACCGCCCAGGCCGAAGGGGGCCTGCTCTCGCCGGAAAGCGCAAGCAAGCCGTAGGTGAGGGCCGAAAGGCCTGAGGTGACCAGGAGGCTGCCCGGGATGTCAAGGTGGGGCGGTGCCGCCCGGCTCACCCGGGGCATCAAGCCGGGGGTGGCTGCGAGCGAGAGGAGCGCCGCCGCGGCGGGCGGCGCGAAAACCCACCGCCAGCCGAGCCAGGCGACGAGGAATCCGGAAAGCAGCTGGCCGGCCACGGCACCGGACGCCGACAAGCCTCCCCAAACGGCGAGCGCCCGCCTCCTTTGATCCGGGTCGGCGAAAAGCGCGCTCGCCAGCGTCAATGCGGCAGGAGCCGCGAGCGCGGCGCCTACTCCCTGCCCAAACCGCGCTGCGAGGAGCGGGAAGAAGCCGGCGCTGAAAGCGCCCGCGACGGAGGCGAGCCCGAAGAGCGCCATGCCGGCTGCGAAGGTGCGGCGGGCGCCGAAGAAATCGCCGAGCCGCCCACCCAGGATGAGAGGGCCGCTAAAGGCGAGGCCGTAACCTGCAGTGACGAGGGTGAGTTGCAGCTCGTCGAGGCCGAACTCCCTCTGGATCGCGGGCAGAGCCACTGCGACGAGCGAAATGGCTGCGATGAGGCTCATCTGGACGGAGGCGAGCAAGAGGAAGGCGGCGCGTTGCCGGACACGATCATCACCTCGCTAAATTATAGACCGATCGGTCTAAAATGTGCCGCGAAAGTGCCCTCGCAAGGCGCGTCCCGCGGCGGCTTGCGCGGAGAGGGAGCCCGCTCATCCCGAAAGCCGGCTCAATCCAGCAGGCTGAGGGCCTCTTTGGCTGCGTCGTAGAACCGCTCCGGCGGCGACTGCGTCTTGGAGACCAATTTCAGGCCCTGAAGGAAGACGAGGAAGAAGCGGGCGAGGGAGCGGGGGTCCTTCTCAGCAGACAACTCCCCCTGAGCCTGCGCTCGGTGCAGCGCGGTCGCCAAAGCCGCCTCGAGCCCGTCCCAAGCCATCTCCACCCGCCGGGCCACGAGGCGGTCGGCGGGCAACCGCTCCGCTGCGGCGTTCGCCATCATGCAGCCCCGCCTCTTGGTGTCGCCTGCCGCCTCGTGGGCGTAGCGCATGACGAGCGCGCGGACCAAAGGCAAGGCCGGGCCCGGCCGGGAGTGCAGGCACTCGCCGAATCCCGCTGGATCTCGATCGCGCAGGAGAACCGGAGGGCGCCCATCTGGTTCCGCCTGCAGCACGCGGACCA
>PKEU01000204.1 GCA_002919195.1 bacterium | reverse complement strand
CCGGGCTCGGTGGAAACCGGCGGCGGGGACGGATCGCTTCCACCCTGCGAGCGGCCCGCGAAACCTGCCTTGGGACAGGCCACACCAGGGGAAGCCAAGGCAGGCCAAGCGGTGACGGTCGGGCCCGATATCGCCCGTCCGAGGGGACAAGGCGCCTCGTGACCTCTAGCGTCCGGGATGAATCCGGAGCAGGCGCTAAGCCTTGAGAGGCAAGAGCCTTGAAGGTCTTGCGTGCTCCGGAGAGCGTCAGGGCGTCGCGATGCCTTTGTTTGATGCGTGTGAGTGTGACGTGAAGACGGTGCGCCTTGTCAAGCAGGGTGGCAACGCGGGTTTGTTCCCGTCCCTGATCAGGGACGGGTTTTTTGTTGCTTGCTCAAGAGCATCTACCCAACGAAGACCGTCGACCCACAGCGGCGCATGGTGGAGCATGACTGGACGAAGAAGGTTGAGCCAAGGATCACCAGGGTAGCGGGGATGACCACGGTGACCACGGTGACAACGATGACAACGGTGACGACGGCGACAACGATGAAAACGATGAAGACGATGACGCGATGTGGTGAGGTGAGCGCGCGATGCTGGACCTAAGATGGATCCGAAATCATCCGGAAGAGCTGAAAGCGGCGATGAAGCGCCGGGGCGCCGACGTGCCCGTTGACGAGCTTATCGAGCTCGACGGGCGCTGGCGGGAAAAACTTACACTGGTCGAACGCCTCAAAGCTGAGCGCAACGAGGCTTCGGAGGCCATCGGCCGTGCCAAGCGGGAAGGAAAAGACGCCTCCGAGGCGATTGCCCGCATGAAAGAGGTGGCGGCCCAGATCAAGGAGCTCGACCAAGAGGTCGCCGAGATGGAGGCGCGCATCAAAGAGCTGCTTCTTGAGATTCCCAACGTGCCTCACGAGTCGGTGCCCGACGGCGCAAGCGACGCCGACAACGTCGAGGTGCGCCGGGTGGGCGAGCCGAGGGAGTTTGACTTCGAGCCTAAGCCCCACTGGGAACTGGGTGTCAGCCTGGACATCCTGGACTTCGAGCGGGCGGGCAGGGTCACGGGCGCCCGGTTTGCCTTTTTGAAAGGCCTGGGCGCGCGGCTTGAGCGGGCGCTCATCCAATTTATGCTGGACCTGCACACCGAAGAGCACGGCTACACCGAACTTTGGCCCCCCTTCATCGCCAACGCGGACAGCATGACGGGCACGGGGCAGCTGCCGAAGTTTGCCCAGGATATGTTCCGGCTGGAGGGGACCGACTACTACTTGATTCCCACAGCCGAGGTGCCGGTCACCAACTACCGTAAAGGAGAAATCCTGGACGGGGCGAGCCTCCCGCTGTACTACACGGCGTATTCGCCCTGTTTCCGGGCGGAGGCGGGCGCACACGGCAGGGACACCCGGGGGCTCATCCGCCAGCACCAGTTTGACAAGGTGGAATTGGTGAAGCTGGTGGCGCCCGAAACCTCCTACGATGAGCTCGAATCGCTGGTCCGGGACGCGGAGAGCGTGCTCCAAAAGCTGGGGCTGCCTTATCGCGTCACCTTGCTTTGCAGCGGCGACCTCACTTTTTCTTCGGCCAAGACCTACGACCTCGAGGTTTGGATGCCAAGCTACGGCCGGTACGTCGAAATTTCGTCGTGCAGCAACTTCGAAGACTTCCAGGCGCGCCGGGCCGACATCCGCTTCCGCAGGCAACCCGGGGCCAAAGCCGAGTACGTCCACACCCTCAACGGCTCAGGGCTCGCGATCGGCCGCACGGTGGCCGCCATCCTCGAAAACTTCCAAGAGGCCGACGGCAGCGTGACGATCCCGCCGGTTCTCGTTCCTTACATGGGTGGCCGGACAAAGATCGAGCCGCCGCGGGAGTAAACCCAACCAGCGTCTCAAGAACGAGCATGGAGCGGAGTGCGGCCCTGGCGCAGGGTCTCGCTGACTTAAGCGCCTCCTTGAGAGCTTAAGAGGGTGGGCGGAAATAGGTCGTGCGGTAAAGCCCTTTGGGCGTGAAGCCTACCTTGGCGTAAACCCGCAATGCCGGCAGGTTGTCATCGTCGCTGATGAGGCAAACCTCGTAGCCAAAGAGCGCCATCTCGGCGCAGACGTTGGCGACCAGCATCGTCGCTTCGCCTTGGCCGCGGTATTGTGGAAAGGTAAAGGTGCCTCCCAACGAAACCCGGGGCGTCAGCACGGCGCCCCGCATCAAACAGCTCGTGATCTCACCCGCCCGCTCCCGCACGTAGACGATCCCCTGGGCGACCGATTGGCGCCAGTCCCGGGTCCAGTTGGTCTGGCGCTCCTGGTTGTAGAGCTGGTTATACTGAGCCAGGCGGGGTACGTCGGCTTCGGTGGCCAAGCGATACTCCCAATCAGGCTCAATGGCGAGTTCCCCAGGAGCCAGCGAGAGAAAAAGCTCGCGATGATCGCGGGTCACGCGTGTTTGCAGCTGGCCGGCTTCGAGAGCGTACTGCATAGCATGGTAAGTGCTCAGTACCTTAGAAGGCGGCTGGTGGTCGAGCGCCCAGCTCAAAAGGCGCGCTCCTGTGTCGAGGTCCGTTGCATGAAAGAGCGCGTAACCGGTTTCCAAACTGATAGCATAGAGGGCGGTGTAAGGGCCGCCCTCTTGTTGACCCCCTGCAAAGAGGCGCCAGGGGTAGCGCCTTTCGGGCGTAGACTCGCTCAGCACCCGCACCAGGTGCTCAAGCCAAAAGTGCCCCGCCGGGGGATCGCCAAAGAGAGCGGGGTCCATCCGGTCAAGAAATTGTGCCGCCTCGACAGAAACGGCGGCGATTGACGTGCCCATCGTTGACGATCTCCTTTGCGTTGGCCTCACCGCGTAACTTCAAGACGCGCCGCTGTTTGGCCTCTTCAATTGATGGTTCTCCCTTTCTTTTCCATCTGTTTCCATCGTAAACCAGAGGATTCCCGCGCAAACGATGGAAGGCATCGGTGCATCCTCATGGTTAAGGACGGACGAGGTGGGTATCGAGCCGCCATGGATAGTGATGCCATTTACCGAAAACTCCAATCATGGGGATCTTTTGCGATTCGCCGCCTCGGCCGGTGGGAGGTACGAGGGGTCGAAGCGATTCCCAAAAGTGGCCCCGCGATCCTTGCTGCCAACCACCTCTGCTATCTCGACCCTCCGCTCGTCGCCGCGCTGGCGCCCCGCCCCGTCCGGTTTGTGGCCAAGACCGAGCTCTTTGCCATTCCGGTTCTGAGGCGCTTTCTCCGCTGGATCGGCACCATACCCGTGGAGCGAAGCCGGCCCGACGTTAGGGCCGTGCGGGAGTCGCTCAGGGTGCTGGAAAGGGGCGAGCTTCTAGGGATTTTCCCGGAAGGAACGCGCTATCGCCACGGCGGCCTCGGCGCCTTTCACGAGGGCGTCGGCTGGTTTGCGATCAAAGCGCGGGCGCCGGTCATCCCCATTGCGATTTACGGCTACGTGCCGTGGAAAAAGGGATCAACCTGGATGCGGCCGGGCAGATTAAGAATACTCTGCGGCGAGCCGCTCTTTTTTCCGGCGGAAAGGTATCCGAGCGGCAAGAAGCCTTACCGGGCGGAGGCGACGCGTGAGGTGTATCTCGCGATCCAGGCGCTACTCGACGCGGCTAAAGAGCGCGTCCCCGGCGCGGCAAGAGACGATCCCCTGCAAAGCAGCGTGCCCGGGACTCATGGGCGTTAAGTCGGGACTCTTAAGGCCGGACGCAAGCTCGGCGTCGAGGCTGGAGGTGGCGGTCCTATGTGGAGTGGCTGGCCTGTTCAACGAGTTTTGTTCCTATTTTTGGGAATTGTCTTTCTTGCCGTCTTTGTCCAAGTCGGCCTGATGCACTGGCGGCAAAACTTCAGGCACTGGGCGATGTGGGTGCCGGTCGTGGGGACGCCGGCGTTGGCCGTGGTAGCGCTGCTCTTGGCATGGCAAAACGCCGGCCTATTGCGGCAACTCTTTGTGTGGTTGTCGGCCGCCGGTGTCCTTTCGGGTTTGGCAGGAAGTTACTACCACCTGGAGGGCGTCGGCGAACGGGTGGACGGTTATACGCTCAACAACTTCATGGTCGGTCCGCCGATTGCGTTGCCGCTGTTGGTTTCGGCTTTGAGCGTCTTAGGGTTGATCGTCGTTTACATGCTGTAGGACTGTTGTGTACGTCCTGTAGGTTTCGAGGCCGGTGGGCTCTCTGGGTCGCGGGATCGACCGGCAAGTGACGGCGGCCCAGGTTTGGACGGGGGCGGGTCGGGAACTCCGGACGGCAGGGTACTAGGTGACCGGAAGCCGGCGGCCGCCGGCTGGTGGAACAGGGGCAAGAAGACCCGGTGAACACGAGGAAGCGAAAGGACAACGCTGACCGCGAAGGTGGAGGAGCGCCGCGGAGCCCCCAGGCTCCTCGGGCTCCCCGTTTACGCGACGTAACCCGCCCGCTCGACTCTTTGGAGCCTGCGGGGCCGCGGCGATTGCCCTCGCGGCCGTGGTCCTCGTGGCGATCACCCCGGCGATCGTTTGAGGCGCTGGAAGAGTCAACGCGAGGGCTACTTCCCCGCGAAACGGAGGTCGTGCCGGTGGCCGAGACCCGTTATCCCGACTTCGACGTGATGGCGCAAGCAGACGCCTGGGATCCGCACACCCGGGCGATCGTCGAAAAGCGGCTGCAGCCGCCGGCCAAGCCTCAATTTCTTACGGCCGCCGAGGTGCAGGCGCTGCGGGCGATCGCCGCTCATCTACTCTACGAAGACCGGGACGATATCTTAGCGTTCGTCCTCTCGCATATCGACGGCCGGCTCGCCGATCCGGTGGGAGAGGCACAACGGAAAGAGGATGCCCCGCCCCAAGCTGAGCTTGTCCGCAGGGGCCTAAAGGCTCTCGATGCCGTCGCCCGGGCATGCTACGGGCACGCATTTGTCGACAGCAGTGTGGAGGAGCAGTTTGCGATCTTGGCCGCTTTGCAGCACGGCGCGCTGGAGGCGGTGCCCGAGTGGGACGGCGTTCCGCAAAAGGAACTCTTTAAGAAGTTGCTGGGCCTTTCGGTGGAGGCGTTGGCATCGCACCCCACGATTTGGTCGGAAATCGGGTATGCGGGGCCGGCTTATCCCCGCGGGTATTACCGCATCGAACTTGGGGTCACCGACCCGTGGGAAGCCAAGGCCAGCGCACCGCCACCGACACTCCGCTCTTAAATGAGGAGGCGGCTTTTTGATGAGCCGAGCGATGAACGACGAGCTGGAAACCCAGGCCGGGCAGGACCCGGAGGGGCCGGTCCGCCACCACTGCGACCACTACGCGGGGCACCGTTATCCTCACCTCCGCCGCCGCAAGTACGGCGATGAGGTCGTCGACGTGTGCATCGTCGGGGCGGGGGCAGCGGGCGGGGTGCTCGCGCAGCGGCTCGCTCAAGCTGGGCTGAGCGTCGTCGTCATCGAGGCGGGACCTTTTTGGGACCCCGCCACCGACTTTGCCAGCGACGAGCTGGCCATGCAGGAGTTAGGCTGGCAGGAGACGCGCCTTGTGGCCGGCAGCGATCCGCTGACCCTGGGTCACAACAACTCCGGCCGGGGCGTGGGCGGCGGGACGACGCACTTTACCGGAGTGTTTCTGCGGTTTCACGAAAGCGACTTCATGACGTATTCAACGGACGGCGTCGGCGTCGATTGGCCTCTCCGCTATCAGGATCTCGAGCCGTTTTACGCCCAGATTGAAAAAGAGATCGCCGTCTCCGGACCCCGCTACTTCCCGTGGGGGCCCTTTCGCGGGCCGTACCCGTATCCTGAGCGGGATCGCATCAGCGCCAACGCGTGGATATTTCGCCGGGGCTGCGAGGCATTAGGGATCAGGAGCGTCGTCGCACCGCTGGCGATTTTGTCTGCGCCCTTTGACGGCCGCCCGCCCTGCATCAACCGGGGCTTTTGCAACCAGGGCTGCATGCCCAATGCCAAATTTAGCACGTTGATCCACCACATCCCCAAGGCGATCGCCCATGGAGCCGAGGTGCTCTCCGACTGCATGGTGACGCAGGTGGAGGTGGACGAGCGAGGATACGTCACCGGCGTCGTCTTTGTCCACGAGGGGAAAGAGTACCGGCAAAAGGCGCGCTATGTTTTCCTCTGCAACTTTGTGGTGGAGACGCCCCGCTTGCTCTTGCAGTGCACGAGCAACCTCTTCCCCGACGGGCTTGCCAACAGCAGCGGCATGGTGGGCAAGGCGATCATGCCCCACAGCAGCCACGATATGTACGCTCTCTTTGACGAGGAAATCCGGCTTTACAAAGGGACGCCGGTGATGGCGACGACCCAGGAGTTTTACGAGACCGATCCAAAGCGGGGCTTCGCCCGGGGATATACGCTCCATGCCCACGGCGCCCGGCCCGTCGAATTTGCCAAGGGCCTCGCCGGCGCAGGTATCTGGGGGAAAGAGCTGCGGGACGCGCTAAGGGACTACAACTACTACGGCCGGGTGACGCTGGTGGGCGAAGTGCTGCCCGATGAGAGAAACTGCGTCACCCTGGTCGACGAGGTGGACGAGTACGGCCTGAAGCGGGCCAAAGTGACGTTTAGCTACGGTCCCAACGACAACCGGCTCATCGCCCACGCGGTCGAGATGGGAAACCGCATCTTAGAGGCGGCAGGCGGCAAACCCCGGTACGTCGTGCCTGACACGGCCCACCTCATGGGAGGTTGCCGCATGGGCGACGACCCGGCCACTTCGGTCGTCGACGCCGACTGCCGCGCGCACGA
>PKEU01000218.1 GCA_002919195.1 bacterium | reverse complement strand
CCGGAGACCATCGAGGAGACGGCGGAGATGGTCGAAGCGTTCGGCGGTGTGGGCATTCCCGTTCAAGTCGACCACACGGTGGAGGAGCAGGTGGAGGCGCTCTTTGCCCGCATCCGCCGGAAGCAAGGCCGGCTGGACATCCTCGTCAACGACATCTGGGGCGGCGACGCACTCACGGAGTGGGACACTCCCTTTTGGCGGCTCTCCATGGAAAAGGGGCGGCTCATGCTGGAGCGAGCCGTCTTTGCCCACATCATGGCGAGCCGCTACGGTGCGCCGCTAATGGTCGAAGCGCGCTCGGGCCTGATCGTGGAAATCACCGACGGAGACACCGACGCCTACCGCGGCAATCTCTTCTACGACCTGGCCAAGATGAGTGCAATCCGCCTGGCCAAGGCGATGGCGGAGGAGTTGCGCCCCTACAACGTGACCGCAGTCGCCGTCACGCCGGGATTCCTTCGCTCGGAAGCCGTGCTGGATCACCTCGGCGTGACGGAAGCCAACTGGCAGGAAGGGGCGAAGAGGGACCCGCACTTCATCGCTTCGGAGACCCCATATTATGTCGGCCGGGCTGTGGCTACCCTCGCCGCCGATCCCGACGTCTTCTCCAAATCCGGCGGCACGTACACCTCGTGGGGCCACACAACGACAATCAAGTTAAGACGTCTACGGTCGTCTAAAATCAATAATAGAAGGGCCAAAGGTAAACTGCCGTAGACACCGTAAAGCTCCCGTATGGACGCAAAGGACCGCCTCATCCAAGAGTTGCGCCGGGTCGAGCGACTCGTCGTCCTCACCGGCGCAGGCATGAGCACGGAGTCCGGACTGCCGGACTTCCGGTCCAAGGACGGGCTCTGGCGCAAGCACCGGCCGGAAGAGCTGGCCAGCGTCGACGCCTTGCTCCAGAGGCCGCTGCTTTTCTATGAGTTTTACCGGTACCGGCTCGGGCTGCTGGACGGCGTGGCGCCCAACCCGGGGCACTTGGCCCTCGCCGAGCTCGAGCGTCAGGGCAAACTTCACTGCATCGTCACGCAAAACGTCGACGGCCTTCACACCCAAGCCGGAAGCCGGAACGTCTACGAAATTCACGGCTCGCTGCGTCAAGCGCGGTGCCATACCTGCGGCCGCTCCCACCCGGTCGAAACCCTCAGGAAGCCCGTCACCAGCCTCTCCGAGTTACCCCGGTGCCGCTGCGGCGGCCTAATTCGCCCGGGCGTCGTTCTCTTCGGCGAAATGCTGCCGGAAGATGCCCTCTCCCGGGCCATCGCCGCCGTCGAAACGTGCGACGCGCTCCTCGTTATCGGCACGTCGCTGCAAGTTTACCCCGCCGCTTCGCTGCCCCGCCTGGCGCTGGACCACGGTGCCCGCCTTTGGGTCATCAACCTCACGCCGACGCCTTACGACGCCTTTGCCGACATCGTCGTCACCGGCAAGGCGGCGGAAGTATTGGGTCCGATGACGCGACCACATGAATGACCCTTGAATGAAGTGGAACGGACGCCTGCGAACGCCTCCGGAAATGGGCCCGGACACGTGGCCGGCCCCAAGACGGTCGGCCCCAAGACCCTCTTGCGTCCAAATAGTGCCCTTTGTAGAATGAAAACTCGGCGGTTATGAACAGAAAGCACGCCGGGCGCAGGGGGCTGTCCGATGAGCGCCTACGTTTTGCTGGCCAGAAAGGCCTTTCGCCGCAACCTCCAGTATCGTGCGGCGCACATGGCCAACAACCTGGGCAGCATGATCTTCGGCCTGATCTACATCGCCATCTGGCAGGCCGCCGCCCGCGGGGGCGACGCCGGTCCGTACGACGCCCAGACGCTGGCCTGGTGGGTCGCCTTTAACCAGGTGATGCTTTGGGTGGCGGTTTTTCTCCCTCATGGGCTTGGAATCCCCGAAGCGGTGCGCACCGGCGCCGTCAGCCTAGAGATGTTGCGCCCCCTCGACTATCACCTGCTCGTCATCTCCCGGGAGCTGGGCACGGTCTGGTACAACCTCTGGTTCCGAACGCTGCCGCTGGCGCTCGTCTTTGCCCTTGCCATTGGGGTGTACGTGCCCCAGAACCCGGCAACCTACCCGCTGCTTGTGTGCGGGATCGTGCTCGCCGTCTACATCGGCCTGTGCCAGCAGTACCTGGTGGGGATCAGCGCCTTTTGGACGGTGGAGTCCCGCTGGGCGTGGCAGCTCACCAACACGCTGCAGATCGTCCTCTCCGGCTTCATGGTGCCGATCGATCTTTTGCCTGCGCCCTTCAACCACGTGGCCCGGGTACTTCCCTTTGCGCCGCTCCACCATGACCCGGCCAGCATCTACCTGGAGCTGGCCGGCGCCGAGGCTCTGCTGTGGCCCTTCTTTTGGGCCGTCGCTCTGACGCTGATCTGTCGCTACTTGACGGCCAAAGCGCGCCGCAAGCTCGAGGTGCAAGGGGGATGACGCCGTGAATGCCCTTCGGCTCTACGGCCGCCTGGCGGCGGCGTCGCTGCGGGCCCGGATGCAGTACAAGATGGACTTTCTGATGAGCACCTTCTTGTACGGGATGCTCACGGTCTCCGACTTCTTGATGCTCGCGGCGATCATGCTCCGCTTTAGAGAGGTAGGCGGCTGGAACATTTACGAAGTCGGCCTCCTCTACGGGATGTCGTGGATCGCGATGGGGCTCTACCGCACCTTTGCGCCTGAGCTGCACAACTTCGACCGCTACATCGTCTACGGGGAATTTGACGGCCTCCTGGTGCGCCCGTGGCCCACGTTGCTCACGCTTTTGGGCAGGAACTTCGAACCCCACCGGTTGGGCGCCGCGGTCCAGGGCGGCATCATCCTCTGGATATCGGTCAGCCACCTGACCCAAGCGGGCGTCCTGGACGGCCTTGACGTGGCCTACATCGTCGCGGCGTCGATCGTCGGCGCGCTGATCCCCTTCGGCTTGTCGCTGTTCACGGCGACGCTGGCCTTTTGGGTGGTGCGGACGGGAGAGTTGCAGCCTTTCACCATGTACGCACCCGTCACGGCCAGCCAGTACCCGCTCACCGTCTACCCCCGGTGGCTCAGGTTGCTTTTGAGCAGCATCCTGCCGGTGGCGTTTATCAACTACATCCCGGCTCAGTACTTGCTGGGGAAAGGCGGCTCCGTGTGGTCGCTCGTCGCGGCGCCTGCGTTTGGCGTCGCCTTTGTGACGGTGGCTTACGCCTTCTGGCGACTGGGCGAGCGGCACTATCACAGCACGGGGAGTTAGGGTCTGAACCGGGGCCGGAGGTCGTAGGGGCGGGGGGCAGTTTTGAGTATCGCAAGGAGGGTGTACGGTGGCGGCGATCGTCGAAGCAAGAGAGCTGACCAAAGTGTTTCGCGTGGCCAAAGACCGGCGCGGGCTTTTGGGAGCGCTGCGAGGCCTCTTTTCCAACGAAGGCCGCGACGTCAAAGCCGTCGATCGCATCACCTTTGAGATCGCGCCCGGCGAGTTCGTCGGATACCTGGGCCCCAACGGGGCGGGAAAGTCGACGACCATCAAGATGCTGACGGGCATCCTCCATCCTACGTCGGGTGAGGTGCGGGTCGAAGGGAAAAGCCCCCAGCGCTCCCGCAAGGAGGTCGTCCGCCGGCTGGGCGTCGTCTTCGGCCAGCGCACGCAGCTTTGGTGGGACCTGCCCGTGCGCGACTCCTTTGAGCTTTTGGCCGCGATGTACCAGGTGAAACCCGAGGCCTACCAGGAGATCCTCAAGCGGTTTGACGAGATGCTGGAGATCGGCGCATTTTTGGACGTGCCCGTGCGCAAGCTCTCGCTGGGCCAGCGCATGCGGGCCGACCTGGTCGCCGCCTGGCTGCACCGGCCGCCGGTCGTCTTTTTGGACGAGCCCACCATCGGTCTCGACGCCGTGGCCAAGGGCCGGATCCGGGCGTTTCTCAAGGAGATCAACCGGACCGAAGGGACCACGATCATGCTCACGACCCACGACATGGACGACATCGAGCAGCTTTGTTCACGCGTGATCGTGATCAACCACGGGCGGTTGATCTACGACGGCGACCTGGAAGGCATGCGCCGGACCGTCGGGGCGCCGTCGACTTTGCGGGTCGAGTACACGCGGACGTTGGAGACCGCTCCCCGGGGCCCCTGGACGGTTCTTGCGCACGAAGGGGCCGCCGTCACCGTCGCCTTTGACCGCTCGCAGCACACGGCCGCCGCGGTGATCGCCGAACTGAGCCGGTACGGCGAGCTTCGGGACATCTACATGGCCGAACCGGACATCGAAAACGTCATCGAGCGGATGTACCGGCAAGTGATGTGACGTTTATGACCTCAAGCGGTCCTCGATGCTCGCCGGATGGACGGCCAATTCGCTCACCCCCGGCGGGAGCTGCCGCACCATCCCGGCAAACTGCTCCACCGTCGCCCTGCCGAAATAGCCGTCGATAAAGACGTCCGGCGCGCCGATGCCTTCGTCTTTCAAGCGCGCCGCCTCTTTTTTGTAAGCCGCTGGCGTCATGTGCGGCATGAGCCGCATCGTTGTGACCGGATGGCGCACGGCAAAGGTCATCATCTCCCGCACGGCGTCGACGGCTCCCGATCCTCCTTGAAACTTTATGTATCCCGTGATCGAACCGGGAACGGGTTGACGCACCGGCACGCACAGCTTTTTCGCCAGATGCCGCACCACCCGGTAAAACGGGGTGTACAGGACCACCTTATGGTTGTGGTAGTCGATATGGGAGATGGGAATGCCGTTTCTTGAGAGAAGCTCGGCCTGGGCCCAAAGCTCCGCCCATAGTTCGTCCAAGGAGATCCGGAGCAGGCGGAGGTGATGGAGTCGGGCGAGTTAAACCACCCCACATCGTCGACCAGCGTCGGCACCTAGTCGGGCGGATGCACCGGGCGCGCCAAAGTGATATTGAGATGTAGGCCGATGGGCATCTCGGGGTACCGCTCGTGAACTGCCCGGATGCGCTGGATCGCAACGTCCAGGTTAACCAGGGACGACGTTGACGCCCTCGCGCCACGCCCGCACAATGCCTTCTGTAAGGCCATCGCTAAGGCCCAAGTCATCGGCGTTTACAATCAAGACGCGCTGTGTTGCTTTTTGAGTTCAGCTGTGTCACTCTGTCGTGTCCACGAACTCCCAATTCAGGTCACCGCTTAATTGTGCCGCGTGCTTTGATCGCGTGCTTTGATATTGATCGGAACCGTTAAATCCTGGGAATTACCCTACGCAGTCAGCCTCAGGGCTTAACGAACGTTTGTTCCGCGCCATCGCACTAGAAGCGTTGTGAAAAACCCCTCAATCTGTAAAGGGGAAACACCGCGCAGTATCGTATATGCTCCGCAGGAGGTGGCAGGTCATGCTCGGTCAGCAAAGACCGAAGGGCAGCATGTTTCAGATGGTGACCATCGAGGAGCTTGTGCCCAAAGACCATTTCCTGCGACAGCTGGATGCCGCGGTGGACTTTTCGTTCATTCGAGAGCGCGTTCGCCATTTGTACTGTGAAGATAACGGGCGGCCGTCCATCGATCCGGAGCTGGCGCTGCGCATGTTTGTTCTCAGCTACCTCTATGACATCTCCGAAAACCGGCTGTGTGAGGAAATCACCATGCATGCCGGTTATCGGTGGTTTTGCCGCCTCGACTTTCACGATCCCGTGCCTGATCGAACCACGTTGGTCAAAACCCGCCAACGATGGGGAAGAGCCGGCGTTTTCGCCGACGTGATGCGCCACGTCGTCCTGGCATGCGTCGAAGCCGGCCTGGTGTCGGCCGACGTCTTGGCAGTCGACGGGACGCTGGTCAAAGCCCGAGCGGCCACCAAAAGCTTGGAAGCGATCCAGCCCCCCATCTGCCTTGAGGAGTACCTCGCCAGAGTCAGGAAGCAGGACGAGGCGAACCACGACGGCGATGAGCCGCCCGGGGACAACCCGCCTGCGGCCACCGGTTCCGCCTCGCGCAAGCATCGGAAGGCAGGCGACCCCAACTTCCGCAACGAGACGTTCCGCAATGCGACGCATCGCTCGAAGACCGATCCGGACGCTCGGCTGTACGCCAAGGGATCGCACCAGGAAGCGAAACTTCGCTACATGGTTCACAACCTGATGGACGTTCGCTCGGGTGTGATCCTGGAAGCATGCGCCACACGCTGCTCGGGGACGGCGGAGCGCGAGGCGGCGCTGGAGATGGTACGTTCGGTGAAACGCATGGGGTTGGATCCTGGCTACCTGCTTGGAGACGGCAACTACACGGCCGGTGCGTTCCTTAGCGAACTGCTCGAGCTTGGCGTCGAGCCGCTGGTTCCCATCCAGGGCGAGATCGAACCTCTGCCCTGTTGGCAACGCCGGACGTTTGACCTCGATCGCAAGAGGAAACGTAAGGAGAGCGTGGAGGCGGCCAAGGCCCGCAACCATGCGCGGTTGCTTCGAGCCGATGCGATCTACGAACGACTGTATCCCCTTCGGAGCCGGCTGGAGCATGGCTTTGCCGAAGGGAAGGGATGCCATGGGCTGGACGAAGCTCGTGGGTACGGGCTGTTGGCCATGGACATTCAAGCGAAGATGACGGCGATCGTTCAAAACCTCAAACGCCTGGTGCGGTTCAAACCTCGACGACCCAGAGGCGGTGTGTTGGCGATGGCCGCATCAACGCAGATGAGGAGGGGATGGAACATGAATACTCGCCCTGGACGCATCTCTCATATCGTCCACCTCCTCCATTCGGTCGTTGCTGGGTTGTGCCCCGCTCTGGCGTCGACGAGTTAGCTAAGGGTTTCTCACAGCACTT
>PKEU01000018.1 GCA_002919195.1 bacterium | reverse complement strand
ATGGCATGGGGTTCGTTTCCGGTCTCGATCGCGATAATGTGGACTGTCTTCACCCCTGTCACTCCCTGAGCGCGACCCTCGTGCGAAAGACCTTCCTTGCCGACATCGTCGCTCGTAGCCGACACCGTCGCTCGTAGCCGACACCGTCGCCCCTACGCGACAGACCTCCCCTACTGACATTCCGCCCGTGTACGACAGGTCTCGCTGACCGACACTGTCGTCCTGACGTGACAGGCCTCCCTTACGGACATTGCCGCCCCTATACGAAAGACCTTCCTACCGACGTTGCCACCCCCACGCGATGGTCGTCCCATACCGACGCCGGGGCATCTAAGCGCAATCCGTTGTCGGTGTTCGTCGCGCTTCGAAAACCTTGCGCCCCGAGAGGCCCCCTCCGCTCTACTCGAAACTTCGCCCCTCTTGGATAAACTCCAACCGGTTTCCAAAGGGATCCGACGTGTGAAAACGCTTGACGCCCGGCACCGACGTGTCGACAATCACCTCGTATCCAGCGCTTTCCAGCCGCTTCTTCAAGGCGTCAAGATCGGACACGATAAAGGCCGGGTGCGCTTTCTTGGCAGGCACAAAATCCTCCTGGACGCCGAGGTGAACAGCGACTCGTCCCGACTGAAACCAGCACCCACCCCGGAGAGCCAAAGCCTCGGGTTTGGGGACCTCTTGGAGCCCCAAGAGGTCTCGATAATACTCCCGCGCTCGCTCTTCTTGTTGAGGCGGCATCGCGAGTTGCACGTGATCGATCGCCAAAATCATTGGATCGCTCATGTCTTTCACCTTCGTCAGCTTTTCTTCAATCATCGTGGATGAGGCGCTTGCCGAGGCTCACCACTTGATCGATCTGGTAGCCCAGCTTTCGATAAAACTCGATAACCCCTTCGTTGCCAACCCGAACCTGGAGGTTGATCTTGGGGCAGCCGAGCTCCAGCAGGAGCGCCTCGGCCCGGTTCATCATCATGCGCCCGTATCCTTTCCGTTGACAATCCGGGTGCACGGCGAGGTAGTTGATCCAACCCCGGTGGCCTTCGTAACCAGCCATGACCGTGGCAACGATTGTTCCATGGTTGGGGGTCTTTTCACCGCCCGGGGTTTCTCTACCGCTCTCTCGATCGCTGGGTTGATCTGGAGTGGACTTCCCATCGGCAAAGCTCGACTCCACACCCACGAGGAACAGCTCCGGATTTACCTTGAGCTTGCGCTGGATATCTTTGAGGGGATCGTTCCAAGGGCGCAGAAGGCCGCAGAGGCGCCAAAGATCGATGACCGCCTCCTCATCGCCGGGTCGAAATGGCCGGATTTCCAGCATGGGTTTGAGATCCTCTCCTGATTCCGTTTCCAGAAAACCTACAATGCACCGCAAAAGCAACCGTGGTCCGGGCAGGCTATGAGGGTCCCGATGAGTTGCGGCTTTCCGAGAAAGGCAAAGGATCCGGCGCGTATCTCAGCAGGACCGATCCGTCCGGGCGTGACTTGGCGTCGAGGAGCCGCATCGTGTGTGGCGGGAGCGTCAGGCCAGGATTGTATCCCTCAAACAAAGCCGGTGCGCTTTCCGAGCCCAATACAAACGGCAAGACCTGAACGTTCACTTCATCGACGAGCCCAGCCCGCAGCAGCGCTCCGTTGAGAACGCCTCCGGCCGTGCTGACGACAAGCTCCACTGCAAACGTCTCTTTGAGCCGGAGGAGCCCGAGCTCAAGATCGACACGATCCTCACCGCAGACAAGATACGGGATGTTTCGCTCCCGCAAGAAGGCGAGGTATCCCGGGGGCGTGTTTTGACTTACAAGCACGAGCACGTGCACCCCGCCGCCTTGTGTTTGAGCCCATTCGACCCTCCCCCGGCTGTCAACCACAGCCATCCATCGCTGGTACCGCTGGAGCAGCTCCTTCGGGAGATAATCCTCGTACAATCCGGGCAAAGCAGGCGCCTCTGGAAATAGAGCTGGCCCGGCATCTCGGCTGACAAAGGAGTTGCTTCCCTCAAGAATCACCGAGGCTCCGTGGAGCTTGGCAAAGTCAATCAGTTCGATGCCGGACTTTAAGATCGGCGCCCATCGATCGTCCTGCCACGAGGGAACCGACCCGCAAGCCGCGATCCGCCCGTCGAGGGTCGCTACGTTCCCCGTTACAACTCGTGGACGCATCCTCGTGCCTCCTCGCCAGCATCTGTCCGGTGTTTTTCATGCACACCGGGGGAGCTCAGCCACATCCATGGTGTTTATGGCATTTCAGCATCCAGCGGTTTTGATCCGCCCCTCATCAGAACCCGGGAGTCTTGGGTCGCGTCGAGAAACTGTCGAGAGCCTTCAACGGGCCCCACAGCGTACGATGTTTCCATTTCGGGCCTGGTGCCTCATAAAATTCCCGCAGCGAGGAGGCAATCCTTTCCAAGAACATGATGGCACCACGAAATCTCCGCGTATTGGTTGGCGCACATGAACGGCCGCAGGCCGAGGCGTACTCAAGTCGTCCGAAAAGTGCCTGGTAGTCTTCCGTCGCACATCAAAGCACACGCCGGTGGTCCGAAAAGTGCCCTGTTTGGTCCGCGACATGGTCTTCGCTCAAGTTGTGGCCGGTCAACAGAAACAAAACCCCAGCTAAAGGACTGGCGCATCCACGAATCCCACACGCGGTGGCGCGGGCGCCACACTTCGAGGCATGTTTCGGACATGATAACTCGTGTTTTTGCGCGTGTTCTATTCGTGTTTTCTTCGTGTTTTGCTCATGCTTTCAGCGCCAGTGTCCCCTTTGGTTCTTGTCCGTCTCATTTTCAGGATGACGCCAGAGGTGTGGGGGCCGAGCCCGCGTTGGGGCGCCGGTTGTCGGGTTGTTTGAGCCAGTGACGGATCCCTTTACCGGCGAAGGGTTCGTCGGCGAATCTCGGAATGATGTGGAGGTGCGCGTGAAAGACGTGTTGGCCACCGACCGCTCCGACATTCCAGCCTACATTGTAACCGTCAGGAGCGTACTGCTCGTCAAGAAGCGCTTTGGCCTTTTGCAAGAGATCGTAGGTGTCCTGCCACTCCTGCGGCGTGAGGTCGAAGACGGTCTCTCGATGAGCCTTGGGGACGATCACGCCTGAGCCAATCAAAACCTCCTGGGGCATCTGGAGAAACAGGCACGTCTCATTGGCGAGCACGATCCGTTGTCCGGTCACAAGCCCGATGTTGCAGAAGGGGCAATCGTTGTTCACCAGTCACTACCCTTTCAATCACCACCGGCGCATACTTGTCAATCGCCACCGGCGCATACTGGCGTGCGTCTTGCGTGTTTGCCGGAGCGGCGGCTCGAACTACTGTCAAAGCTTTCGCCAAAGCTACCCACGAGGCTCGGCGGTCGCAGCTGGGCTTCGTTGGCGCATCGCTTCAATGGCCACCATCCAAATGCCTTGTTCTCCGTTAAAGCGCATGTCCGATTTTTGCCCTCAAACACGTCCGAATCGTGGAAGGATTCTGCCCTGACCTCCGGAACACCTATCCGTCACGCAAATCGCGTGTTTGGGATCGCTCTTCTCAAGAGTGCATCCCATGCTACCTCTGAAAGGATGAGCTCACCATGGTTGAAGTTGTCAAAGTCGTGAAGGAGCATGTCCCGGCGCTTCGATTCATCGGAAAAAGATACACGGACGCCGATCGAGACGCCCAAGGAGGGTTCGCTGCCCGCTGGGAGGAGTGGTTCCGAGAAGGACGTTTTGCCGCTCTGGAAGCGCTCGGGATGGCGCCCGAGCACGGTAATGCCTACATAGGCTTAATGCGGTTTGCGGACGGATTTGAGTATTGGATCGGCGTGTTTGTTCCTAGCGGCACACCGGTGCCCGATGGGTATGACTGGATTGACCTGCCCGAGACCACCTTTGGCACGTGCTGGCTCTACGGGCGGGAAGATAGCGGCGAGCTGTATGGCGAGGCAGTCCACATGTTGTGCGTTTCGCGCCTCGAAGAGCAGGGTTGGGAAGTCGCCCCGTCGCCGTGGTTTATGGAGCGGTACAACCACCCGCGGTTTACCACACCCGACCAACACGGCAAGGTGATCCTGGACTACTGCATCCAGTTGGCGGGCTAGGTCCACGGGTTGCCGGACAGCGCCGGCATGGCCCTACCGAGGCGAGCGCATACGGGTTGTGACCCCCACCGGGCGGATCCACAGCCCGTATGCGCTCCGTGTGCGCGTACGCTGCGCGCTACGTACTGAAACATGACTTCTCGTGCACGACTGCTCGTGAAATCGTCTACGGGAAGGCTAGGTCGTCTTCCGGACACTCAATGAAGCTCGACGTGGAGCCTTCGGCTTGTTGAGGCACCAGCATGCCCGTCTGCCGGCCTTGACGGCCCAAGTGCTGCTCCCGCTGGCTTAAGCCCGCCGACCTAGAGGCTTCCCACGCCGGCGGCTCCCCTCCTACCTGCCACGTGACCTACGCCGCCGGCGGAAAGGCAGCGCCGGCTCTGCGATCAGGCTCGCGATCAAGCTCACGATCAACCTCTCGATCGGCTTCAAGACCAAGCTTTCCTGCAGCCCCTCGACCACCATCTCGATCGGCTTCGCGACCGGGCTGTCCGGCGTCCTCTTCATCCTCTTCATCCTCTTCATCAAGCCATGGACGAACCGTCTGCCCGTTCTCGGGCGCCACCTCGGGTCGAGCTTCCTCAACCTCCTCCCGCTCGACCACCGTTCCGTGCCGCAGATCGATCCACATGTGGCTGGTGAAACCGTGCGTGTCCTGGTAGTCGCCCCACTCATCGAAAAGCGGCGAATACAGGCGCACTTGAAGCATCCCGTCGGGATAGAACGTGAGGAGGCCGAGCCAGCCGTTGCCGTCGTAGGGTTTTTCCCACTGGAAGTCAAAGAGTAGCTGGTATACCCACTGGCCGGCGTCCGCCTGGCTGATGCGATAAGGCACGGTCGGCACCTCTGGCGTCACGTGCCCGCTCAGCACGAGCAAGCTGTTGGCGTGCCGGCGGATGAGCTTTTGCCAAAGGTCGCGAGCGGCGTTGACGGTGGTCTCGGGATTTTCCGCAATGGGATACGACAGCGGGCTTGAGCTTAAGTTACCGTTGGGTGAAAGGTAGGAGTGCGTTAGATAGATCACCTTGTGGTCCGGGTGAGCCTCTACGACCTCATTGGCCCACGCTACCGCCTCGTCGGGCGGGCCAAACTCGAGCGAGACAACCAAGTACTTGTCGCCTGCGATGTCAAAGAGCGAATAGCTATTCTCCATCCGCCCGGGTACCATCGCCCCGCCCAGGTTGGAGTACCGTTTGGCCTCCTCGAAGGGGAAATAGGCATTGATGCGCGAATCGTTCCTCCCGTACGTGCCCTTCGGGCCGATCATGTCGTGATTGCCGATCGCAAGCACATAGGGCACCACGCCCTGCAAAAGGCTCATGCTGCGCTGCGCGTTGTCCCACTGTCCGGCGGAGTTGTCGTCCGTGATATCACCTACGTGGAGCACGGCCGCAATATTGTGTTGGGCGGCGTGCTCCGCGACCCAATGTGTCATGCGGGTGAAAACGTGGGGATGCCTCGCCGAGTAGTACTGCGTATCGGGAAAGACCACGAACGTATACGGTTCCTCAGGCGAAAACTCGGCGGGCGCGTAGGTTGAAAACAACCGCTCGGCTCCGTTGACGTATGAGGCGACCGCCGGCGTCAGCACTGGCTGAAAGCGGGCACGGAAACTCCCCTCTTCCGCGGGCAATGGCATGGTTGCGATGAGCCGCGCTTCGCCAGTGGAGAGATCGACAGGACCTGCGTAAAGCCGCTCGGTTGAAACCGCCTCATAGGAATACTTCCGCTCTTCCGCGTCCCACACGAGCTTCTCGATCGAAGCGACCAGCTCGACCTGGACCTCGTCACCGGCCGGCTCAGAACTGGCGAGGCGAACTGGCACCTCGACCCTTCCCTGGTCGCGCACGACCACGGGCGGTTCAAACCACACGTTGATCCGCCCGACGACGATGGGCCGCGTCTCGGTGAGCAGCGTTTGGCCACCGTGCACGTAGTCGACTCTCACCAGCGACTCGCCCAGAGGCGCCTCGGCCAACGGCAGCGGGATCCACGTCTCCGCCTCGGAAGGCGTCACCGCCGCGATCGGGTGCGACGTGCCGGCGTACTCGAGATACACGCGAAACTCGCCGGGAGGAAACGGCGGTGGGGTCCTCAGCCGGATGGCGGCGGGCTCCGACTTGGTTTCGAAAATGGAGATCGAGACAAAGGAGCCGCCAGGCTCGCCGGTCCCGGGACTCCACGTGGCGCTGGCGGGAATGAAAACGGGCTCGAGCGACACCAGGGTGCCTTCAAGGGTTACACCATGACTCGCTAAACCTTCCCCATCAACCGGTGTGCCATCAATCAGTGCACCATCGCTTTTGGGAAGACCATTGGAAACGACGTACAACGGGCCGCCGTAAGCGTCAACAGCAAGGGTATCTGCATAGATAACGCGCCCAAGTGTTTGATCGGTGACCCGGATCGCCAGCGCCCCCAACGAGGGCGAGTAGCTCAGGATCGTTTGGTACTCGTGCCCCCGGGCCGGGCCCGCGCTGCTTATGATCATCGACGTCTCGCCACCGGGAAGCAGCCCGACTTCACTTACCAGCGACAAGGCCCACGTGGGAAACCACGACGAGCCGTCGGTGCTCCAACTCCAAGTCAAGCCGAAAGCGACGGGAGCGTCGGGCGCTTCCTCCGTGCGAAAAGCGGCGAGGGAGATCTGCATCGGGAGCTTGAGATCATCAACCCGCAAGGTCGTGACGA
>PKEU01000097.1 GCA_002919195.1 bacterium | reverse complement strand
GAGACGGCGATGAAGGCCGATATCGTCCTGCCCGCCGCGGCGTTTCCGGAAAAGACGGGGCGTTACACGGCTCTCGACGGCACCGTGCAGCGGGTCGATCAGGCGATGGACGCCCAAGGCCAAGCGCTGGCAGACGGCGCTATCTTTGCGGCGTTGGCGCAAGCCATGGGCGTGAGACTCGTCGGTTCCGACCAGGAGCTGGCGTGGGAGATCCAGCACCTAGTTGGCTGGAGCGAACCGGAGCGGATGCCTGCGGCTCCAGCCGAGATGCTCGCGCTGCCTGACGCCAAGGCCGAGGTGATCGGCGAAAAGGCTGACGGCGAGGGCCTGATCCTCGTGCCGGTGGAAAGGCTCTACGCCGGGGGTGGCACTGCCTACTTCGACACGGCGTTTCGCCGGGCCCGGCCCAAAGCGGAAGCCATCTTCCATCCCGAGGACGCCGAGCGGATTGGCCTTGTTGCCGGTGAAAGCGTCGTCCTTTCGGACGCCCGGGCAAGCCACGAGTTTGTCGCCGCTGTCGACCGGGCGGTGATCCCTGGGACGGTGCAGGTGATCAAAGGCCTCTTTGAGGCGCCTGCCAATGCTTTCGCGAAGGGCGGCCGGGTGGCGGTCTCGGTCCTCAAGAGGGTCGCTGAGGAGGTGGGCTGAGGTGGAGACCTTCCTCATCGTCGCAATTAAGTCGGTGCTGCTCGTGGTGATTTTGCTCACCGTCTTCGCCCACTTCATGCTGATCGAGCGGAAGTTTCTGGGCTACTTCCAGCTGCGGTTGGGTCCCAACCGTGTGGGGCCGTGGGGGCTGGCGCAGCCGATCGCGGACGCGGTCAAAGTGATCATCAAAGAAGACATTATCCCTCACGACGCCGATCGGATCACCTACAAGCTGGCGCCGGTGGTGAGCCTTTTTGTGGCGCTGGCGGCTTACGCCAGCATACCTGTCGCGCCGCCCGTAGAGATCTTTGGGCGGACGATCGAGCTTTCCATCGTCAATCCCAACGCAGGGATCCTCTTGCTGTTGGCGACGACGTCGCTGGGCGTCTACGGCATCACCCTGGGTGGGTGGGCGTCGCAGAGCAAGTATTCCCTCTTGGGCGCGCTGCGTTCGACGGCGCAGATGATCAGCTACGAGCTGGCGCTGGGAATGAGCGTAGTCGGCGTCATTATTCTCGCAGGCTCGCTCAACCTCTACGACATCGTGGCGGCTCAGGAAAACATCTGGTTCATCTTTCTTAACCCCATCGGCTTCATCATCTTTTTCATCAGCATCGTGGCTGAGGTCAACCGGGTCCCCTTTGACCTGCCCGAGGCCGAGACGGAGCTGGTGTCGGGGTACAGCACGGAGTACACCGGCATCCGCTTCGGCATGTTCATGATGGCCGAATACGTCAATATGCTGACCATGTCGTCGCTGGCGACGCTGCTGTACCTCGGCGGGTGGAATGGGCCGGGCTTTCTGCCGCCCATCGTTTGGTTCCTGCTGAAGGTGGTGCTCTTCCTGTTTGTGTTTGTGTGGCTGAGAGCGTCTTTGCCGCGGCTTCGTTATGACCGGTTGATGGATCTGGGCTGGAAAGTGATGTTGCCGGTGGCGATCGCTAACTTGGTGCTGACGGCTGTCTTTGTCGTTTTGTTTTAAAATGGTCCTTTGATCCGGCAAGCTGTTGGCTTGCACGAGGAAGGGTGGCGCGAAATGATCAGGGGTATTGCCAAGGGGATGGGTACCACCCTACGGATGTTGTTCCGGCAGAAGTCGACCATCGAGTATCCCGATAAGAAAAAGGCGCGGAGCGCGCGGTTTCGCGGCCGCCATGAACTGCGCCGCTATGACAACGGGCTTGAGATGTGCATCGGGTGTGAACTTTGCCAGGTCTCCTGCCCGGCAGCAGCGATCACGGTGATGGCCGCGGAGAACGATCCGCAAAATCCTCACTCGCCCGGGGAGCGTTACGCGTACGTGTACGAGATCGACATGCTCCGCTGCATCTTCTGTGGCCTGTGCGAAGAGGCGTGCCCGACGGAGGCGCTCCACCTGACGCAGGAGTACGAGCTGGCCGATTACACCCGTGAAGCCCTAATCTACGGGCGAGATCGGCTGGTCAACAAGGAGCCGAGCCATTTCCGAGTGCCTGAAAACGTGTATCCCAAGTACGACGGACGCAAGGCGGTGGATGTACTTTGATCGCCGTGTTATGGATCGCAGGTGCGCTGGCGGTTGCAGGCGCTCTCGGGGTGGTGATCGCCAAGACCCCTGTGCACAGCGTCATCTCGTTGGTCGTCAACATCTTGGCTCTCGCTGCCCTTTACCTCTCGCTACACGCTGAGTTTATGGCGCTGATCCAGGTGATCATCTACGCGGGCGCGATCATGATTTTGTTCCTCTTTGTGATTGCGCTCTTGACCGCGAGGAAAGATCCGGTCGAGCGGAGCGAGGGGAAGCTCGAAGGCCAAAGGGAGCTGGGGATCGTCGCCGCGGTGACCGGGGCGATTTTGATGACGGCCGTGGCCCTTTCGGCAGGCTTTGGCCGGCCGGTGGCGCAGGAGGCCCTGCCGTCTGGCTTTGGGTCTCCGGCGGCTTTTGGCAGGGAGTTGCTGACGACACACATTCTCTCCTTTGAACTGACAGCTTTCGTGTTGATGGCCGCAGTGATCGGCGTTGTCGTCCTCGTAGGACAGCGAAAGCTTTGAGGGGCGAGTGGGATGACAGTTGAAATCCTTCAAGGGTATTTGATCTTGAGCGGGATCTTGTTTGCCATTGGGGCGGCGGGCCTGTTGCTCCGCCGCAGCCCTTTGGTCATGCTCATGTGCGTCGAGATCATGCTCAATGCCGCGAACCTGGCGTTTATCGCCTTTGCGCGCTATTGGGGCGACATGACGGGGCAGATCTTCACGTTTCTCGTCGTGACTGTGGCTGCCGCCGAAGTGGCGATTGGTCTTGCCATCATTGTCTTGCTCTTTCGTCACAGAGATGCGGCTGACGTGGATGACGTAAACGCGCTGCGCGGCTAACCCTGGATCGACCTAGCAAAAGGAGTCGAGGCGCTTGGAGACGACGGCACTTGTATGGATCATCCTTTTTCCTCTCTTGGGTGCAGTAGGGCTAGCCCTCGGTCGCAACCGCCTCTCGCCCCGGGCCATCGGCCTTATCGGTTGCAGCACGGTGGGCGCCGCCTTTTTGGTGGTCCTCTCCTCGGTCATCCAGCTTAGGAGCTTGGGCCCGGGTGAAGCGCTGGTGCAGACCTTGTTTACCTGGGCGAAAGGTCAGGGGTTCGGCCTCGAGTTTGGCTTGCTGGGCGACGCCATCTCCCTTTGGTGGCTCCTGGTGGTGACGGGCGTCGGCTTCTTGATTCACATTTACGCCGCCGAGTATATGGCCTCAGACCCCGGCGTCGGTCGCTTTTTCGCAGAGTTTAACTACTTTGTCTTCGCGATGAGCCTTTTGGTCCTGGCCGACAACTTCGTCGGGCTCCTCATCGGGTGGGCTTCGGTGGGTCTTGCCTCGTACCTGTTGATCGGATTTTGGAACACGAAACCCGAGGCAGCGGCGGCGGCCAAGAAGGCTTTCTTGCTCAACGCCATCGGTGAGGTCGGGATCATCCTTGGGCTTGCCGTCATGTTTAGCGAGTTCCGGAGCTGGAGCTATGCGGAGGTCTTTCCGCAGGTCAGCCAGGCGAGTCCGGGGATCCTGACAGCGATTGGTCTCTTGCTCTTGGTAGGAGCTGTGGCCAAGTCCGCGCAACTTCCTCTGTTTACGTGGCTGCCCGATGCGATGCAGGGTCCCACCCCTGTGAGCGCGCTGATGCACGCCGCGACCATGGTGACGGCGGGCGTCTATTTGATGGCCCGGGCGTTTCCGATCTACCAGGCTTCGCCGGCGGCATTGACGGCGGTCGCCTGGGTGGGGGCGCTGACGGCGCTCTTTGGCGCCATCGTGGCCACCCGCCAATTTGACATCAAGCGGGTACTGGCGTACTCGACGATGAGCCAACTGGGTTACATGATGCTCGGCGCCGGCGTAGGCGCCTATACCCAATCCCTCTTTCACTTTTTCACGCACGCCTTCTTTAAGGCGCTTCTCTTCCTCGGGGCGGGCATGGTGGCTCATTACCTGCACGGCGAACAGGACATTCGCAAGATGGGAGGCCTTGCGAAAAAGCAGCCCTTCGCTTATTGGACCTTTTTGATCGGCGTCTTGGCCATCGCAGGCGCTCCGCCCTTCGCTGGTTTCTTTAGCAAAGACGAAATCTTGGGGGCCGTGTTGGTCCAGGGGCATGTCTTCCTCTGGTTGATCGGTGTCGCGGTGGCCGGTTTGACCGCCTACTATATGGTCCGCCTCTTTGCGCTGGTCTTTGCGGGCGATCCGAGCCACGAGCACGGAGAGGGCCATGAAAGCGGCGCCGCGATGAAGGTGCCGGTGGGCCTCTTGGCTGTGTTATCCGCAGTCTCCGGTCTCATCGCCGTGCCGGGCGTCACCTCCGTCCCCGGAAACTTCCTCGAGCCTGCCTTTGAGCTTTACGGACACCATGTGCCCCATGCGGGCTTTGGGTGGCCCGTGGCGGTGGTCTTGTTGGTCGCTGCTCTCGGCGCCTATGCTGCCGTCAAAGCCTTTGGGCCGGGTGGCGCGGGGCGCGCCGCGGCCATCGTGACAGCTGGAGCGCCGCCTAAAGGCGCGCTGGCCAACGGCCTCTATATCGATGATATTTATCAAAAGGGGATTGGTGGCCTGTTTGTCGGGCTCAGCCTGGCGGTAGGCAATGGTCTCGATCCCTATGTGATCGACGGGGTCGTCAACGGCATCGGTGGCCTTGTCAAGAGAGTGGGGCAGGGCGTGCGCCAAGTGCACGGCGGTTACTTGCGACGTTACGCGTTGACGGTGTTTGCCGGCGTCGCGATCTTTTTGATCTACTTCATCTTGGTTTAGTTTCGTCGAAGCGCTTTCTTTAAGCACTTTGCCCCCGCTATTGCCAGCGGGGTTAGACGGGGGAACGGAGGCGTCTCCATGTCGAATCTCACGACAGTCGATCTCAATTTCTTCGCTGTCGCACCGCTGATCACGCTCGCCGCCGCAGGACTGGTCGTCCTCGTCCTCGAGCTGGTGCTTCCCGCGGAGCGGTCTCGCCCGTGGTGGTACGCGGCGGGTCTTGGCGGCATCGCGCTCGCTCTGTATTATGTGGCGTTGCTCTGGTCAGGGCCCGCGGCCGGACCGGCCGCCAGCATCATCGGTGCAGGCCTTTGGGGACGGGTGACCAACGGCATTTCGGTCTTTGGCGGGGCCTACGTCGTCGATCGGTTTACGCTGCTCTTCAGCGGGATCGTATTGATCGCTGCGTTTTGCACGGTGCTGCTCAGCACCGCCCGGCGCGACGAGGATATGCCGGGATACGTCGCCTTGGTGCTCGGCGCAGCCCTGGGGATGTGCGTGCTCGCAGGAGCGGGCAATTTTCTCACGCTCTTTTTGGGCCTTGAGATCCTCAGCCTTAACTTGTACGTCGCTGTGGCTTTTGAACGGCACAATGCCGCTGCGAAAGAGGCGGCCTTGAAATACTTGATCTTGGGCGCTCTCGCGACGGCGGCTATGGTCTACGGTTTTGCCTTTCTTTATGGCCAAACGGGAACGATGTCCTTGAGCGGTCTCGCCCGCGGCTGGGAAGCGGATTCGACCGTCTTGATGAAAGTGGGCCTCGGGCTCGTCCTGTTGGGACTGGCGTTTAAGCTAGCTCTCGCGCCTTTCCATGTCTGGGCTCCCGATGTGTATCAAGGCGCGACCGCGCCGATTACGGCATTTATGTCGGTCGGCACCAAGGCCGCTGCCTTTGCGGCGTTGGTGAGAGTCCTCCTCGCGCTCATGCCCGAAGAGTCGCCCGAGCTCTTGCTCCCCTTGTGGGTGCTGGCGGTGGCCAGCATGGTGGTGGGAAGCCTCAGCGCTGCCGTGCAAACCAACGTCAAGCGACTGCTCGCCTACTCGGGCGTGGCGCACGTCGGCTACTTGATGATGGCCTTGCTGGGCATGAATCACCAGGGGGTGTCCGCCGGGATCTTTTACATGGCGGCATACCTGTTTATGAACATCGGCGCGTTTGCCGTGGTCGTCTCGCTAGGAAAAAATGGTCGCGAGGGCGAAGAGCTCTCCGACTTCACCGGCCTTTTTTACCGCCGGCCCGGCTTGGCCTTGGCCATGACTCTCTTTATGCTCTCGCTGGCGGGGATGCCGCCGGCCGCCGGCTTTCAGGGCAAGCTCTACCTCGTCTTTTCCGCGCTGGGCAGCGGTGCAGGTGGCGCTGCCCTTTGGCTGGTGGGCGCACTGGTGGTGACGACAGGAATTTCGGCTTACGCTTACTTGCGGGTTGTCACGACCATGTTTCGCCGCAGCGAGGCTCAAGCGGAGCTGGCTGATGCCGGCCATGTGGAGGCTGCGCCGGCGGGACTTGTGAACGCCGGTGAGGGCGGTGGGACTGGCGCGTCGGTGGCGGGTGAGGGTCCTCTCTCTTGGGCGTTGACGGTGGTGGTGGCGGTAGCCGTCATCGGCACGCTCTATCTGGGCGTAGCGCCGCAGTCGATGCTGGCCTTGACCCGGCACGTCCTGCCGCTGCCGTAGTCGCAAGGAGACGAAGGGTCTTTGAGACCCGAGGGGGTGCAGTCGATGGAGGCGTGGCGCTCGTTCCTGGAGGCCAACATAGTCTACCTGCACAAGTTGCCGACCGCCCTGATTGTCTTGGCCGTTTCTTACGTCGTGATCCAGCTGGCCAAAAACGTCGTGGTGAGGACCACCACCCTGGCCAAAGTCGACCGGGCCGCGCAGACCATGCTCAAGTCGGTGGTCAGCTTCTTTGGTTGGGTCCTGGCGTTGGCGGCGGTTCTCAACGTCATGGAGCTCAGCGAGCTGTCGCTGGCCCTGGGTGGCTCGATCGCCCTTATCGCCATGGCGGTGGCCACGGGGCTCAACAACGTGGCGCAAGACTTGCTGGCCGGGATCTTTTTGCT
>PKEU01000068.1 GCA_002919195.1 bacterium | reverse complement strand
GGCGACGCAAAACCGATGCCGGTGCCGAAAAAGCCGCCCCGGGTCCTTTGAATGGCGTCGAGGGTAAAGAGCATCGCCTCATTGGGTTCGATGTCGATTTCGATCGTAAAGAGCCCGTCCGAAAGCAGCGAGCTAAAGAGATTGGTCAGGTACGACAGGGGGTTGCTCGCCGCCCGCTCCAACTCGTCGGCGCTTTGCCGCTGCTGCGCAGGCCGCGGGCGCACATCGACCGTGGGAGTCAGCCGCAGGCCCAACCGGGGCACCCGGCCAAAGGTGATGTCCCTTCCGGAAACGACCACGCCTGCCCGCAGGCCAAAGGAAGGCGGCACCACTTGCACCGTCGCAGTGGCCGACCCTACCCGCGTCGGCCGTCCCACGGCCCGGACGGTCACCACCGCCTGCCCCGGGGCGATGCCTGTGACACGGCCGTTTTCGTCTACTTCTAAGAGGGCGGTGTCGCTGGATTGAAAGAGGTACTCCACTTTAGAGACGGGCCTGCCCATTGCGTCGACGGCAAAGGCCTGGAGCTGACCCTGCCGTCCCATCGGCAAGCGCAGCGTCGACGGGATGATAAAAAGCTGCTCGATGGGACGGACGATGATCTCGGCCTCAGCGGAAAACAGATCCTCCACCAGCGAGTCTACCAGCGACATCACGTCGGTCACCCGCGGTGCCGCGATAGCTGCGGCGCCGATCAACGCCGGCTCTCCACCGCGCAAGCCGTAGCGCTGGGCCGTCACGACCACGCTGGTCTGGAGCATGCCGGCCGCGCCCGTAATGATCTCGTCGGCCACGCCCCTCGCGAGCCAACTCGCAACCTCTCGGGGGACGGCGGTGGCCCCATCACCCCCTGGCTCAGCGAAAGGGCGCAAGCCTTGACCAAGCTCGACCACATCATACTCCGCCGACTGGACAAGGCGCGCTCCGATGGCTGCCGGCATAAGGCGCGTCATCCGGGCAAGATCAGCGTCGGGAGCTTGGGAACGCAGCACGGCTTCGCCTTTTTCGTCCAGCAAGGCAAACTCGGCGATCGCCACCCGCGTCGGCCGGTCGGCCGGCGCGCCGTCCACCGGCGAGGATTGCGCGCTCCCCGGCTCGCCCAAGGCGGCCAAGGTCACAAGCAAAAACACGAAAAGCTTTGCGCCAAACGCTGCGATGCTATCACCGCTTGACCGACCCACCTGTAAGTGTCTCGCCCCTTTTTGCTCCTGTTGGGGTAACGTCCGTGAGCAGCTGCTTCCGCAGGACGCCCACAAACAACAGGAAGGTTTCTTTTTAATTTAACAAAGATCGCCCTCGACGGCAGTGACCCAGATCCCAAAACGTGGACATCCCTCCCGTCAGCCCCGGCGGTACACCTGCTCAACGACGCTTTCAATGTCAGGCTCCGCCATGTACACGTCCCGGATCTCCCCGTACTGGCCCAGCCGGCCGATCACGTCGGCCGCAGTGCAGCGGGAGCGATCAAACGCGATGGTGACCACGTTGCCTTCCCACGACACAAGCGTCCACGGGCCTTGGGGCGCCGTGCCGGGCGGCGCGGCGTACTCGATCCTCAGTGTCGAGGGCGCGCCCACCGCCTGGCGGAGCCCCTCAAGGCTCCCGTCGTACACCAATCTGCCGTGGTTGATGACCATCACCCGCGTGCAGAGGCGCTCGATGTCGTCCATGTCGTGGGTGGTAAGCATGATCGTCGTGCCCTCGGTGCGGTTGATCTCCTGCAGAAACGAGCGGATACGCGCTTTGGCCACCGCGTCAAGGCCGATCGTAGGCTCGTCCAAAAAGACGACGGGCGGGCGGTGAAGCCACGCAGCGACGAGGTCGGCCCGCATGCGCTGGCCCAGAGAGAGCTTGCGCACCGGCACGTCGAGAAACGCGCCGATTTCGAGAAGATCATCAAAGCGGGTGAGCGTGGCCTGGTACTCCCTCGACTTGATGCCGTACATCGCCGCCAAGAGCTCATAAGAGTCGCGCACCGGCAAATCCCACCAAAGCTGCGTCCTTTGGCCAAAGACGACGCCCAGGCGGCGGACCACCTCCCGGCGGGAGCGCTGCGGGCTTTTCCCCTCCACCCGCACCTCGCCCGATGTGGGGTGCAAAATGCCCGTCATCATCTTGATCGTTGTGGATTTCCCCGCGCCGTTGGGGCCCAGGTAACCCACAAACTCGCCGGCATCGATGGAAAAGGAGATCCCGTCCACGGCCCGTACCTCTCTTCCCTCGTTGGAAAACAGGCTCCGGATCGCGCCGAGCAAGCCGCGGCGATCTTTTGCGACCCGAAACACCTTCGTCAGCTCCCTGGCTTCGACGATGGGCGCCATGCGCGACCTCCTCTCAACCCGTGCTGATCGACCCATTTCGGCCCAACCGTCCTAAAATTCAGCGCCGCCCATTTCGTGAGGCTTTTCAAAAGTGAGGCTGTCAAAAATACTCTTTCCAAACTAGGCTTTCAACTGCCCGTGCTCTGGTAACGCCGTTCACCGGCTCGCCACAAGCCATAAGCCGCCAGCGTAAACCCGACGGCCACCGCGGGCGAGAAAACCAACGCCCACGGCCCGCCGCCCTTGCCCAGGAGATACTGCACCGGGATGAAATTGATAAAGCCCACGGGCAGCACGCTCAAGAGCAGCGTCTTGAGCCACCGGGGATAGATCGTCAGCGGGTATTGGCTTGCCGAAATGGGCGCGTGGATCGTAAACGTCAGCAAGTCGCCCGTGCGCACGACCCAAAAGGCAAACGCTGCCGTGATCAGTGAAAGGCTGAAGGGGATCAACGCCCCGAAAAAGGAGCTTGCGAGCACATAGACCAGGCCAAAGCGGTCGAGCGTCCCCACGGCCAAGAGGTGGCGGGCGGAAAGCCCCAAAATGATTGCCCCCTGGAGCACGGCGCCAAGGCGGTGGGGCTCAAGGTTGCGCCCGAGCAACGTGAGCAGCGTCGGCCAGGGCCGGACCAGCAAGGCGTCAAACTCGCCGTGCACCACGTATTGATCAAAGTTGTGAAGTTCGGACGCAAAGGTGCGGTATAGCCCCGTCGCGATCCACGCCATGCCGTAGAGGAGGCCCACTTCGTAGATGTCCCATCCGCCGACCCGCTCAAACCGGAGCATGATGGCCGCCAGCATGAGAAAATCGGCGGTCGTCAGCGCTCCCCAGAGCAGGGTGTTGACGAGAAAATCCAGCTTATACTGCATCTTGGCCCTCAACGAGGCCACCGCCAAGCGCGCGTAAATGCGCAGGATGCTCATGGCCTCATCCCCCTTGCACCTCCAGCCGGCGTCGGGCTTTCGCTGTAAGAGACCGGCAGATGAGCGTTAAAAGGACTGCCCAGATCGCCGGCCACGCGAGCGCCTCGGCTCCCGAGAGCTCAAGATAGATCCGCGCTGGGTCGTAGAGCAACGGGGCAAAAGGGAGCGCCCGGGCCAGATAGGAAAAGGGCGGCGGCAAAAGGTCGATGGGCACCATAAAGCCGGAGAGCACCATCTGGCACGTATTGACGAGCTGCCACGCCCAACGGGCCTGAACGGTCCAAAAGCTGCTGATCCCGACGAGATACTGTTGGCAGAGGCCAAGGTATACCGAGAGCAAGACCGCGCACGCCAGCAAGGGGTACGTGGCGGGCCTTTGGGGCACGTGCACGCCGACGGCAAGCGCAAAGACGAGGGCGAGCGGGAGACTCCGAAACCAAGCGTTGTACCAGACCGTCCCCAGCTCCCGGCTGATGACCAACAAGTGAAAATCCACCGGCCGCAGCATTTCGAGGCTGACTGCGCCGGTCCGAACGGCCTCCGGAATGCCGAGCCCATGCGGGAGAAAGACGGCAAGCCACAACATCACCTGGGTAAACGCGACCCACCGCGCCATGACGGCCGCCGTGTACTCGCCCGCGCCGGCGTTTCGGGCCGCTGCCTGCCACACGGCGATGTAAATAAATCCAAAGATCGCGCTGGCGGCATTGTTGACCATGTGGGAAGCGCGGTATTGCATATTGCGCCGGAACGCCTTTTTCGCAAGCAGCCAATAGGCGCCCATGATCTTCCCCCCGCAGGCGAGCGCAACCCGGGCGAGCGCAAAACCAAAGCGACAAAGCTTGATTTTACACCACACCAGGTTTTACCGCAACCTTCCCCAGGGGAAAGCCTGCGGGCGCCCGCGCCCCCCCTTGAGGACGATGGCGCGAAAGGTGCGCCCTCGCGATCGTCGAATGAAGTGAGGAGAGTCCAAGTGCTTCTTCAAACGGCGCCGCTTGCAAAGCGTGTCGCCGCGAGTTTTGCGTCGTCAGCGGCCATCCCAACGAGAAAGGAGTCAGCATCGTGCTCGAAGAGCTTCGCCAGGCCGTGTGGGAGGCGAACATCCGCCTGCCCCGCGAACGTCTTGTCACCATGACGAGTGGAAACGCTTCCGGCCGGGATCCTGAGACCGGCCTGGTGGTGATCAAACCCAGCGGGGTGCTCTACGATAAGCTCAAGCCTGAGGATCTGGTGGTCGTCGACCTGGACGGCAACATCGTCGAGGGGCACCTCAAGCCCTCGGTCGACACCGCGACGCACCTTTACATCTACCGCCACCGCCCCGATGTCAACGGGATCATTCACACGCATTCGCCCTATGCGACGAGTTTCGCTGCTTTGGGCGAGCCCATCCCTGTGGTGCTCACCGCCATCGCCGACGAGTTTGGCGGGCCCATCCCGTGCGGCCCCTACGCCCCGGTGGGCGGGGAGGACATCGGAAAAGCGGTGGTCGACCACATCGGCTCGTCTCCGGCGATCCTCCTCAAGAGCCACGGTGTCTTTACCGTCGGCCCCGACGTCTTCGCCGCGCTGAAAGCAGCGGTGATGGTGGAGGACGTGGCCAAGACCGTCCACCTGGCGATGCTGAGAGGGCGGCCTGAGCCCCTTCCCCCTGAGGAAGTCGAGCGGGCCCACCGCGCCTACAAGGAAAAGTACGGCCAGCGCTAATGGTTAGGTTTAGACGGTTTAACCGCAGGTCCCGAAACCTCGTGCCAGGCCGTTGCAAAGACCAATGAGGGGCCGGCCGGCAAGACCGGCAAAAGGGGATGCCGAATGAGGATCATCGAGCGGTTGATCGACAAGTCACCGGTGCGTCTTGAGGATGTGGCCGGTGTTGAGCTGGACTGCCCATGCGGGCGCCGTCATGTGATGGCCATTGACGCGCTCGTCAACCGGCCGGGCAGCGTCATGGAGGTCGGCGAGTTTCTCTCCCAAAGGGGATACCGGCGGGCCTGGCTCATCGCCGATGAGCGGACTTACGGCGCCGCAGGATCCCAGGTGGAGAAAAGCTGCCGCGCCGCGGGCGTCGACGTCAAAAAGAGCGTCCTTCCTGGGGATCCGCCGCCCCATGCGGACCGGGACGCCCTGGGACGGCTCGCCTTTGACCTGGAGACCCCGGCGCTTCCCATCATCGCCGTCGGATCGGGGACGATCACCGACGTCGCCCGTTTCTTGGCTTACCGGATGGGAACATCCTTTGTGGTGGTGCCCACGGCGCCCAGCATGGACGGCTACACGTCTTCGGTCGCTGCCATGGTGGTGGACGGCGTGCGCGTCACGTACCCTGCCACTTCGCCCCGGGCCATCTTTGCCGACCCCGACATTTACAGCGGCGCGCCGGCGGAGTTTATCGCGGCGGGGTACGCCGAGATTTTGGGGAAATTGACCGCTCTGGCCGACTGGCGCCTCTCGTCGGTCTTCAACGGCGAGTACCTCTGCCCGCTGGCCGAGGAGTTGGTGATCGACGCGGTTCGGCCGGTGCTGGCCGATCCCAGCTCGCCCTCGACGTTGATGGACGCGCTCCTTTGGATCGGCGTCGCCATGAACATGATGGGCAACTCCCGCCCGGCCTCGGGCGCCGAGCATCACCTGGCTCATTACTGGGAGATGCGGGCGCTGTGGGAGGGCCGAGAGCCCCAAAGCCACGGAGCGCGCGTGGGGGTCGCGTCGGTCCTCGTCCAGGAAGTGTATCGAGAGCTCTTTGTGCGCCGCCGGGAGAGCTTGCCGGCGCTCGCTGCCCGGTCCCAAGGGGTCGTCCACGCCACGGAAGATGCGATCCGGGCGTGGTACGGCCCCGTGGCCGGCCGGCTCCTGGAGGAGCAAGCTGGATGGGAAAGCCGCGACTACGGAGCCCGGCCTTTGGACGCGCGAGCCCTCAAAAAAGCCGCTCAAGCCGTCGAACCTTATCTCATGAGCCCTGAAACCGCCCGGGAGTTTTTGGCCCGCGCCGGCGCTCCTAGTCACCCGCGAGATCTCGGCCTTTCCCAGGAAGCTCTCGAGATCTCCCTCCAAGCCGCCAAGGAACTGCGCCATCGCTATACGATCCTTCACTTTGCCAGCGAGCTCAATCTGTTGCAGGAGGTCAGCCGCGACCTGGCGGAGGCTGTGTTTCGCCGCGAGGGATGATGCGGGCTCATTCCCATCGTACATTCCCTCGCTGTGGGCAAAATAATCTGTTTTCAAAGATAAAGCAGGACCTTCCTACATCATACCGAATTCCCTATTTACGCATCTTCTTTCCATTCGTTCCTTAGGTTTCGAAGAATCGATTACTTCTAACTTCGCCGTTGTTCACGATTGCGGCGCACGTAACTCCACGTGACTCGCCTGTGGGCGATCCCTATCCGATCACCAGTATTTGAGCGGCTGTTTAGAAACATCGCGTGCACGGTTGCGTTGAGTCACAAGGATCCGTTCACCAACTGCATGAGGGGGGGTGACGTCCGGGAGAGCCACGCGACTTTTCACTGCCATTCGCCACAGTGAACTCGTCATCGACCATTGACACCGATGCGCTCGATGCGACACTACCACCGGAAAGTGAGGATTGCCCGACATGCGTAAACACCTTGTCATGTCTGCGGTCGTCTTGGCGCTCGTCTTAACTTTTAGCCTCCTTTCGATGGCCGCTGCCGACGCCGATGTAGACGTGGTCGAAAGGGAGACGGCAGAGGCCGCATTTGCCGCCGCGGACA
>PKEU01000039.1 GCA_002919195.1 bacterium | reverse complement strand
ACGAAACCGATCGGTCCCATCTGCAATCTCGATTGCGAGTACTGCTATTACCTCGAAAAGCAAGGCCTGTACCCGGGCAAGTCCCGTTTCCGCATGTCCGAGGAGCTGCTGGAAACCTACATCAAGCAGTACATCGAGGCC
Source organism: bacterium (assembly GCA_002919195.1). Lineage (GTDB taxonomy): Bacteria > Bacillota > Limnochordia > DTU080 > RSA5 > RSA7. The sequence continues at coordinate 7,006 of PKEU01000039.1, read as the reverse complement.
CAGCCCGGACCAGTGGTGCCGTTCGCCTGGCAGGGCGGGGAGCCGACGTTGATGGGACTTCAATTTTTTGAGAAAGTCGTTGAGCTGCAGCGGAAGTACTTGCCCGCCGGCTGGCGGTGCACCAACGCGCTGCAGACCAACGGCACCCTGCTCACGCCCGAATGGTGCAAGTTTTTCCGGGAAAACGAGTTTCTCGTCGGTATCAGCCTTGACGGGCCCGCCGAGCTTCACGACCGCTACCGCTTGGACAAAAAGCAGCGCCCCACCCACGCTAAAGTGATGGAAGGCCTCCGGCTGCTGCAAGAGCACGGGGTGGAGTACAATGTCCTCTGCGTCGTCAACCGGATCAACGTGAAGCACCCTTTGGAGGTCTACCGCTTTTTCAAAGAGCACGGCGTCCAGCACATGCAGTTTATTCCGCTCGTGGAGCGGGAGGGAGCGGACGGCGTTTCGCACCGGACGGTCCCGGCGAAAGAGTACGGGCTCTTTTTGGCCGCCATCTTCGACGAGTGGATCCGGCACGACATCGGAAAGGTCTACGTTCAGATCATCGAGGAGTGCTTTTTGGTCTGGCTGGGCCACCAGGCGCAGCTCTGCGTCTTTAGGGAGACATGTGGCAGGGCGCTCGCCATGGAACACAACGGCGACCTTTTCTCGTGCGACCATTTCGTCTTTCCCGAGTACAAACTTGGAAACATCACCGAGACGCCCCTCTCCGCACTCGTGGCCTCCGCAGCGCAGGCCAAATTTGGCGCCGGTAAGAAGGAGACGCTTCCCCGGTACTGCCTCGAGTGCGAGGTCCGCTTCATGTGCAACGGCGGCTGTCCGAAAGACCGGTTCATCCAGACGCCGGACGGCGAGCCGGGTCTCAACTACCTCTGCGAGGGGTACCGGTACTTCTTCAACTACGTGGACCCGTATATGAAGGAAATGGTCGCGCTCTGGCGGCGGGGCGAGCCTCCCGCCCTCATGATGGAGCTCCTGCGCAAGCGAGACGCCGAAATCTGGGCCAGGGCCGGGCGCAACGACCCGTGCCCCTGCGGCAGCGGGCGCAAGTACAAGAAATGCTGCCTTGGCAAGGCCGAAAAACCGGTACCGGGCAGCAGGGCTGTCGAATTGGCGGTGTAGCTGGAGTCGCTCCCGACCAGCGCTGCTGGTTTGCGAGGCGGCCGCATCAGGCGGTCGGATAAGGCGGCCAGGTAAGGCGGCCGGATGTAGCGGAAAAACCGAAAATAAACTGAAAAAACGAGCTGCGATCGGGTCAGGAGTGGGCGCGGCCCAACGGCAGCTTCAACCACACGCCCGCAGAGGATGACAGCGACGGCCACGTCGTCAACACATGGTGGACGCTGCGCGCTTTGGCTGGGGTCGATGGGTTTGAGCCCAAAAAGGACCTCGCTGCGTGGATCCAGGCGGCGCAGCTGTCTTCGGGCGGCTTCACGTACCAGCCCGACCCACCGGTAGCAGGATGCGACGACGTCTTGTACACTCTGGCTGCTGTCGACGCTCTTCGCAGGCTGGGGGCGGCGCCCCGGGACCGGGACGCGTGCGTCGCCTATCTTTTCTCCCTGCAGAATGAAGACGGCGGGTTTGGAAACCGCCCGGACGAGCCCTCGTGCCCGGTGGGGACTTTTTATGCGCTGTCGGCCCTCGAGGTGTTGGACGCTCTTGCTCCTTCGGGGGCTTCCAGCGTGCTGGGCCCCTTACGTCGCACGCGCGCCGGGGCCCAACGGGCCCGTCCGACGTCTCAGGGGAGCCCCACGGGCGAGACGGGCGCGACGGGACGCACCGCCCGGCGTTCAGCCGGAACGGGCAGGACGGAGGGCATTGGCCATTTGGGTGAAACGAGAGGGGTGGAGCGCATCGGCCATTCGGGAGCGGAGGGAGTGGGGCACAACGGCTATTCGAGTGAAACGGAGCGCGTGGGCCAATCAGGCGAAACGGGCCGGCCGGGCAGGAGTCGGGCGCGTTGACGCAGGAAACGAGGACGGTGAGGGTATGAGGCCCCCCAACATCATCCTGATCGTCGTGGACGACCTCGGTTTCGGCGGACTGGGTTGTTACGGGCAGAGGCTGATCCAGACGCCTCACCTCGACCGGATGGCCCAGGAAGGGATGCGCTTTGAGCAGCACTACGCGGGCTCCGGCGTCTGCGCTCCCTCCCGGGCGGTCCTTCTGACGGGCAAGCACGCGGGGCACGCCTCCGTGCGGGGCAACACGGGGGGCATTCCGCTGCCGGAAGGCGAGGTGACGCTCGCGACGCTGCTTTCGCAAGCCGGGTACGCCTGCGGCGGCTTTGGCAAATGGGGCCTGGGGGATGCCGGAACCCCGGGCGCGCCGGAACGCCAAGGGTTTGACGTGTTTTTCGGCTACTACCACCAGATCCACGCCCACGACTATTTCCCGGAATACCTCTGGCGAAACGGCGCGAAAGTGCCGCTCACCGGCAATGAAGGCGGCGGCCGGCAAGTTTACAGCCACTACCTGATCTTTGCCGAAATGCTCCGCTGGATCCGCTCCCACAAGGACGGGCCCTTCTTTTGCTACGCGCCGTGGACGCTCCCGCACGGGCGCTACGAGATCCCTGCTGATGAGCCGGCGCTTCGAGGCTACATTGACCGGCCTTGGCCGGAGACGGCCCGGATCTACGCAGGGATGATCTCCCTGATCGACCGCTGCGTGGGCGAGCTGCTCGCCCTCCTCAAAGAGCTCGGCATCGACCAGGAGACCTATGCGGTGGGATCATGGAGTATATCACCCCCGTCCCCATGCAGGCGGTGCGCTTTGGCCCGTGGAAGGCCGTGCGCCACCGGCGGGAGGATGCCATTGAGCTGTACAACCTGGCCGAGGATGAAGGGGAAAGAAACGATCTTTCCCGTGAGCGCCCTGATCTCGTGGCTGAGGCGGAGCGCCTTTTCAGCGAATGCCACACCGAGCCGCCGCCGCAGCTCGAGCCCGAGCGAGAGGCGGGGAGGAAGTTCCGGTAGCACGAGCGACGGGGATGATCGTCGAGGCGCTGCAAGTGTGGCAGTGTGTTGCAGTGCGTTGTGGTGTGTCGCAGCCTGCTACAGCGCGTTGCAGCGGCCGACTGGGCCATTTCCCCAATCTGCCGATCTTTTCCCCGTCCTTGACGCGCGTCAATGTGCCGGTCGCCTTTGCCCGGTATGATGGAACCAAAAGGAGGGACCGGCATGAAAAAGGAGACATTGCTGCTGGCCGATTTGAACTGCCCTTCGTGCGCGGCGGAGCTGCAGAGGGCTTTGGCGAAGTTGAACGGCGTGAAACGGGCTGAAGTGGCCTTTGCGGCGGGTTCGCTGGAGCTGGAGTACGACGAGAGCGTGGTCACAACTGCCGACATCGAGCGGGTCGTCAAAGGTTTTGGCGCCGCCGTCGCCGCCAGGATGTGACGAGGCCGATGCCGGAGGCGGGTCCCCGTGGCCCGTCTCTTTGGTTGGCACGGTATCGTTGGCACGGTATAAGGAGGGTTTGGTGATGACGTGGTGGCAAGGGAGGCGGGAGCTTTTTCATCTCGTCATTCCGGCGGCGCTCATCGCAGGGGCGTGGGCGGCGCACTGGCTCAGCGGGCCGGAGCTGTTCTATTCGCTTCCAATGACGGCGGCGGCGGTGTACGCCGGGGTACCCATCGTCCAGGAAGCGTGGCTGCGCCTGCGGCACAAGCAGTTTAGCATCCCGCTTTTGATTACGGTGGCGTCGGTCGGCGCCCTCTGGATCGGAGAAGTGTGGGAAGCGGCCGCCGTGACGTTTCTTTACCGCTTCGGCGGCTACTTGGAGAGTTTGACATTGAACCGCACGAGGGCGGCGCTCCGGGATCTTTTGGACCTGCGGCCCGTTACGGCTCGGGTCCGGCGGGAGGATGGCGAGTGGCAGGAAGTTCCCGCCGACGAGGTGCGGGTGGGTGAGATCGTCTTGGTGCGGCCCGGGGACAAGGTGCCCGTGGACGGCACGGTCGTGGCCGGGCGGGCCGCGCTGGATACCGCGGCGCTGACGGGCGAGCCCCTGCCGAAAGAAGCCTCCGTCGGGGATGAGGTGTTGAGCGGGAGCGTCAACCGGGGTGGTTCGATTGAAGTGCGCGCGAAGCGGGTTGCGGCCGACACGACGTTTAACCGGCTGATCCGCTTGGTGGCGCAGGCTCAAAACGAAAAACCCCGGGTGCAGCGGTTTCTCGACCGGTTCGCGCAGTGGTACACGCCCGCGGTGATGCTGGCTGCTGTGGCCATTTTCCTGTGGAGCGCGGACGTCAAGCTCGCCCTCACTTTTCTCGTGATCGGCTGCCCAGGGGCTCTCGTGGTCGCGGCGCCCGTGGCGGTGGTGGCCGGCCTCGGCCGGGCGGCGCGCCAGGGGATTTTGATCAAAGGCGGCGAGCGGTTGGAGCTCATCGGCCGGTTGGACGCTGTGGCGTTTGATAAGACGGGCACGCTGACTCAAGGCGCTCCGGCGGTTTCGAGCATCGACGTCTTCGACGCTGACGAGCGGGACGTGCTGGCATGGGCCATGGCGGCGGAGGAACGGTCGGAGCACCACCTGGCCGCGGCGATCCAGGCATACGGGAAGGAGCGGGGAGTCGACCCGATGCCCGCAGAGGAGTGGGAATTTTTTCCCGGCCTTGGCGTGGCGGCCACGGCAGGCGGCCGGCGCGTTGTGGTCGGCAACCGGCGGCTGATGGAGCAAAACGGCGTCGCGTTTGAGGCGCGGCACGAGGCGGCGCTCGCGGCCAAGGCGGAAGCTGGCGACGCCGTGGCTTGGATCGCGGTGGATGGCCGGGTGGTGGGGCTGATTGGGATTCAGGACCCGCTGAGAGAAGCCGCCAGGGACCTGGTCCCGGCGCTGTGGCGGGCGGGCGTTGGCACGACGGTGATGTTGACAGGCGATCATGAGGCCGCCGCCCGCAGGGTGGCGGACGAGCTGGGCATCGACGTCGTAAAGGCAGGATTGCTGCCGGAGGAAAAGGTGGCCGCCGTGAAGTGGCTCCAGAGCCAGGGGTACGTCGTGGCCATGATCGGCGATGGGATCAACGACGCGCCGGCGTTGGCGACGGCGGACGTGAGCGTCGCGATGGGCGCTTCGGGCACGGAGGTGGCCATGGAGTCGGCCGACATCGTGCTCGTTGAGGACCGGTTGGAGAAGATTCCGGAGGCGATCGCGCTGAGCCGCAGGATCCTGCGGGTTATCAAACAAAACGTGGCCATCGCCGTCGGGACGGTGCTGATGCTCTTAGCGGGCGTCGTCACCCGCCACGTCGGCCTCGGGCTGGGGATGCTCGTGCATGAGGCCAGTATCTTAGTCGTCATCGCCAACGGTATGCGGCTCCTCCGGCGGCCGAGGCAGCCCGGTGGAGGGGGGCAGCGTGCCGCAGCCGTTGGAGGCTTGCGGGTGTCGAGGGCGTCGGGAGTGTAGGGAGCGTCGGGAGTGTCGGGGGTATGGGGAGTATCGGGAATATCGGAGGTGCCGCGAGTGCCGGGGGTATCGAGCGTGTCCGGGGTGTGCGGCGAGGGTTCAACGGCGGCGAGGTTAGAGGTGATTCGATGAACGATTTTCGCTCTTGTATCCATCAGGTGCCGATCTTTCAAACACTGCCGGAGGAAAGTATCCTCGGGCTCCAGCGCGCGATGCATCATCGGAAGCTTTCTCCGGGAGAAGTGGTCATTTCGACAGGAGATCCCGTGGACCACATGATCGTTGTCGCCAAGGGCCTGCTCAAGCTTGTCAAAGTCGGCAGCAGTGGGCGCGAACAGGTGGTCCGGGAACTGGGACCGGGCGAGTTTTTCGGTGAGATGGGTTTGTTTACGTCCATGGTGGCCGAAGCTGACTTAGTTGCTGTCACAGAGACGGACGCTTGCCTCCTCCGGCGCGACGCCGTTGAGTCGGAACTTGCAAGCCATCCCGAGGTGGCATTGAGGTTGGTAGAAGCCCTCGCCAAGCGGTTGGCCGACGCTGAGCGCACGATCGGCGAGATTGCTTTGATGGACGTGGGTCAGCGGCTTGCCTCGGAGTTGCTGCGCCTATGCCGGGCGCGTACGGAAGCGATTGCAAAAAGCCCAGGTAGATATGCCGGACCCGGTTCCGGGGCGAGCTCCGGTGAGGGACATTTCCATGGAGACCCTGGAAAAGAGGCGGTCACCTTCGAGCTGCCCTACAGCTGGGCCGAGATGGCGAGCAGGCTCGCGACGACACCCGAGAGCCTCAGCCGGCGCCTGAGGAGCTTGGTTGATGATGGCATCGTCGACGTAAACGGCCGTACTGTCACGGTGCGAGATCTGAGGGCCCTCGAGGAACGGACGCTAGCGTTGTGATAAGTTGCCACGGGCGGTTGTGACAAGTAGCTGCGACAGGCAACTGTGACAGGTAACAGGTGGTTGGCACGAGCAGCTTGCGACGAGTAACAGGTGGTGACCACGAGCAGCTGCGACGGATAACAGGTGGTGGCCGCAAGCAGATAACACGTGGTGGCCACAAGCAGCTGCGACAGGTAACAGGTACTTGCCACAAGCCGCTGCGCCACGTAGTTGTGACAAGAGTTTGTTCGAAGCTTGGCAGGCGATCGTGCATTTTCTTGCCGCTCGCGGGGAGGTCTCCGGGCAAAATTTTGCAGTTTCATGTCGGGCCCTACGACGTCGAGGGTTATCTTAACGTCAGAAACCCGTGTTTCCGGAGGAGAGGTCACGTTTTCGGGACGAGATCTTGTCGCCGGACTCCAGGTGGCGGCCTGTTTCGGCAAAAAACTGCCTTCCTAGGAATCTGCGGGAGCGCCGGGCAAGTTTTTACAGTTTAGCGAGGAGCGGCCCATGCGATCTGTCGTGTCGCAGCAACGATGCATCGCTAATCCTCGCAAGAGAAAACAACACGCCATTCGCCGCCGGAAAGCTCGGTGGCTTCGGCGTTAAAGCCCCGGGCTTCGAGCAGGGAGATCAAAGGCTCCGGCTTAAACGTCGCATACAAGATCATCCGGCCGCCCGGAGGCAGCTGGTCCAGAGCCGCCATGATCGTG
>PKEU01000128.1 GCA_002919195.1 bacterium | reverse complement strand
GGGAACGGATTTGCGGCGCTGGATCGACATGGCCTCCACCTGCCCACTGAGCGGCGACCGCTCGTCTCTTGTCGTACGCCCTCTATTATAACGGATTGGAAAACCGCGAAGTAGCGGCAGAGCTCGCGCGGTGGCGTCCTGCCTGTGTCCATCGCGTCTTCAGCCCTGCCCGCCTTGGCCTCCTTGACCGCTTCCCGCCTGGTCCGACTGGTCTTGACTTCCGTCTTGCCCCTGTTGCTTTTGCTGGGACTTTTTCACCTCATCGTGGATCCAGTACTCGTCGGCAACCCGCTCGAGGTTGTTCGCGTCAAACCCCTGCCAATTGATGCGCTCAAAAGTCTCCCGCTTGAGGCCCACCCGCAGGATCGGAACGTCTTTGAGCGTGTTTCCCCAAACGTCCTTCAAGTCGCTCGTCTTGAGCTCGATTGAGCTTTCTCTAATGGGCACACCCGAACGGGCAAGCTCGCGGAAAAACCTCAGGGTCGAGTCGTGCAACCGCTCCGGGCCGAGGGGTTTCACGTCGTAGGTGACCCGGACCGTCCAGCCCTCGGGATCCCGCGACGCTTCGACGAGCTCACCGCCCGACGCGACGATCTTGATCTTTTGCAGTTCCTTTTCTTCGGGCGTCATCGGGACGAGATGGACCTGAGGCGGCCGGCTTTCGCCCCGCCCTAGGAGCATGCCCACGGCGAAAGCCCCACCACCGACAACGACAACAGCCAGGACCGCCAATGCCCAGATCCACGATCGCATCATGCCTGCCCCCCGTTGACCTGGCGCGCAGCGCCCAGTCTCCAGGCCTATTTTCACCCCTTAAGCGGCACCGCAAACCGCGGTCAAGATGCGTTCACCGGGCCCCTACGCGCTGCCTGGATCTTTGGCCGCCTCGGTATAGCTGCCCATGGTGCCCCGACGCTCTTCATGAAGCGTTGAGGGGAAAGGGCGGATCGAGCCTGCGGCCGTCGAGCCACATCACCTCTTCGGGCGTGAGCTCGACCTTCGTTGCCGCAAGGCTTTCTGCGAGCTCCTCTTCAGTGAGGGGACCGATCAGGGGAAACGTAGGGAAGGGCTGGCACAACACGTAGGCCAGCGCGATCTGGGTGGGCGCTTGTCCTTTGGCTTTCGCAAGCCGCTCCGCCCGCGCGAGGCGAGCCCAGTTTTCAGGAAGGTCATAGACGCGCCGCAGGTCGCTCGGGTCGTCTCCATGGCGCGCGATTCGCCCGGCGAAGAAGCCGCTCGCCTGCGAGGACCAGGCAAAGAGCGGCATCTGGCTCTCCTGGTACCACCGGAGATCCTCAGGCGTGACGCTGGTGCAACCAGGCCACCGGGGCTCTTTGGTCAAAGCGAGGCTAAACTGCGGGCTGCTGGCCGCAAAGGGGGTCATCCCGCGGCCCAAGGCGTACTCATTGGCGGCTTGCAAGCGCTGGACGCTCCAATTGGAGCCGCCAAAGGCGCGAAGGCGGCCGGCGCCTTTCTCCCGGTTGAGGGCGTCGACGATCTCGTCCACGGGCACCGATGGGTCGTCCCGGTGCAAGAGGTAGAGGTCGATGCTCTCCACGCCCAACCTGTTGAGGCTGATTTCCAAATCCTCTGCGATGGCCTCCGGCCTTACCCGGGGCTTGCCATCCGCCTTGGGGTGTGCACCCTTGGTGAGGACGATCACTTCCCCTCGGATTCCCCGGGCCTTGAGCCACTGGCCGATGATGAGCTCACTCTCTCCCCCTTGGTAAATGAGGGCGGTATCGATACAATTTCCACCGGATTCCACAAAGCGGTCCAACAGGCGCCACCAGCGGTCTTTTTCCGCGCTCGAGAACGCCATGGTCCCCAGCACCAGCCGGGAGCACGCGCGATCGAGGCCGGGTACGCTGCCGTAGATCATGGGGTTTTCCTCCTCGCAGTCGATCGGACGTATCGCCGTTTCGCCGAAGCCGTCGCAGCGCCCTGCTTCGCCTTTTCCTCGGACACAGATTCGTCACACTTCTCTGCTACGCTCATCTTTGAAACCCTTCCCCAAGCTCGCTAGGTGTGGGAGGCTATGTGTTGAAACTCTAACGGGAACCAAGAGGGGGGATGATCGAGTGGATGCACCATCCGGTCCTGAGCGGGGACGCATCCTCGTCGTCGACGACGACCCCAACGTCTGTGAACTCGTCGCCCTCTACCTAGCCCAAGACGGCTTTAAAGTCGAGTGCGTCCACGACGGCGCCGACGCTCTGGCCAAAGCGCGCTCCCAGCCACCCGACCTCATCATCCTAGACCTTATGCTCCCTTCGGTCGACGGCCTGGAAGTGTGCCGGCAGCTCCGAAAGGAGCAAGATACGCCGATTATCATGCTGACGGCCCGGGGCGACGACATCGACCGGATCCTAGGCCTTGAGATGGGCGCTGACGACTACGTGCCCAAGCCCTTCAACCCGAGAGAGCTGGCAGCCCGGGTCAAGGCCGTTCTGCGCCGGACCAAGAGCAACGAGACCGCGGCGCACGATAGCCGGGAGACCCTCCGTTTCCCCGGCTTGGTCATCGACCAGGCCGGCCGCGCCGTCGAGGTGGGCGGCGCCGAGACGCAGCTGACGCCCAAGGAATTTGACCTCCTGTGGCACCTGGCGTCGCACGAAGACCGCACCTTTACCCGCCCGCAGCTCTTGGAGTACATCTGGGGATTTGACTATTTCGGCGACGACCGGACGGTGGACGTGCACATCAAGCGGCTCCGCCGCAAAATCGAGCCCGATGGTCATCCCTACCGTTATATTCAGACGGTATGGGGTGTCGGGTACAAGTTTAAGGTTGAAGAGGTTCGTCCCTCGTGAACACGCTTTTCGCCAGGCTCCTCAGGTCCTATGTCCTCGTCCTTTTTACCGCCATCGTGGTGATCGCAGGCTCCCTTGGGTACCTCTACACGGAAAGCCTGTTTGACGCCCGGGAGCAGGAGCTCATTGAAAACGGCCGGCGGATCGCCCGCGTTTTTGAAGAGGGCTTGCTGCATTTCCAGCCGACCATCCTCTTACGGACGCGTATCGAGGCCATCGCTGCCACCCTCCGCGCCGAAATCACCGTCGCCAACCGCGAAGGACTCATCACCCTGACCACCTTTGACGAAACCCGGGCGCAGCGCTTCCGCTTGAGCAGCAGCGACGTGCGCCAGGTGTTGCAAGAGGGGGCAATCGTCACCCGGCGAGGGATGGAGGAAGCCATCCAAGAACAGGTGGTGACGGCCATCGTGCCCATCCGCGGCGTCAACTCCGTGATCGGCGCGGTCATCCTGCACGCGCCGATCCGCGGGACGGTCGCCGCGATTCGCACCGCTTCGCGCCTTCTCGTCGTCGCAGCGCTTTTGGCCCTGGCAGCTGGCGTCACGGTGAGCTACGTCCTTTCCCGGCGCATCGTCGCGCCGATTCGCGAGATGACGCTCGCCAGCGTGGAGATGGCTAAAGGCAACTTCGATCGCCGGGTGGAAAATTTGGGCAAAGGAGAGATCGCGGCGTTGGGGATGGCCTTTAACGAACTCGCCTCGCGCCTTGGCGAAACCATCGACGCTCTCACCGACGAAAAGCAAAAGACCGAATCGATCCTTACCGGCATGAGCGAAGGCGTGCTGGCCGTCGACCCTCAAGGCTGCGTGATCCTGGCCAACCCGGCCATCGCTCGCCTCTTCGGCGGGGAGAGAGATTGGATCGGGGTCTCGATGGCAGAGGATCCCGAGCTCGCGCGGATGTGGCCCTACTATCAGCAGGTGCTCAACGAGGGGAAAGGAACCACCGCGGAGCTCGAGATCAACGATCGTATCCTCTCGATCAACATCGCTCCCCTTTCGACCAGTGAAGGCCGGTCCAGCGGCGCGGTGGGTATCTTGCATGACATCAGCGAGCGCTACCGGCTGGAAAAGATGCGCCGGGACTTCCTCGCCGATGTCTCCCACGAGCTCAAGACGCCGCTCACCTCGATCCGCGGCTTCGCGCAGGCGATCCTCGAGGGCGTCGTCACCGACCGCGACCAGGCCCGGCGATACCTTCAGGTCATCATGGACGAGAGCGTCCGGCTCAGCCGCTTGGTCAACACCCTGCTCGACCTCTCGCGCATCGAGTCCAACGCCGTCCCGCTCCAGTTTGAGGAGGTGGACCTGGCCGCGTCCTTGGAGAGCGCCGTCGAGCGTCTCGACCCGGTTCACACGGAGCGGGAGGTCGAAGTGAAGTTGGAAATTCCTCCCCTTCCTCCGGTTAAGGCCGACCGCGACTGGCTGTCACAGGTCTGGCTCAACCTGGTGGAAAATGCGATCCGCCATTCGCCGCCCGGGGGCACGGTGACCGTCCGCGCGCACCTCCAACAAGGCCCCAAGGGTGACCGGATCGTCGTCGACGTGGAAGACCAAGGGCCCGGGATTCCTCCCGATGAGCTTCCCTACATTTGGGAGCGCTTTTACAAAGTGGACAAGTCCCGCCGCTACACCCGGGGCGCCGGGACTGGGCTCGGGCTGGTCATCGTCAAAGAGCTGGTGGAAAGGCACCAAGGCCAGGTGAGCGCCGCCAACCGGCCCGAGGGGGGAGCCCGTTTTCGCGTCGAACTGCCGCTGAATCCCAAGGGCCAAGATCAGGAAGGTGACGGCGCCGCAAGGAGCGACCCTGTGTGGGGCTGATCATCCCCGGTCCTCGCGAAGCGCCGGGCCTGGCCTTGCGGCTTTAGCCGCGATGCTCTTGCGGCTCGGGTGCTTCCAGACCAGCAAAAATGCGTCCACCTGATCCCAATACGCGGCCTCGCCCATCTCCTTTTCCCGGGTGTCGTAGGTGTTGGGATATCCGATTCCCCCGCCTCCAACCGTGATCAGCCCACCTTCTCGCATGGCCTTGACCAAGGTCTGCACGTGCGCTGGAGTGAGGGCAAATCCCGTCCGCTCGGAGAGCCACGCCGCAATGGTCTCTTGCGTCGCGGCGAGCTCCCTTTTTCCGGCCAGCTTCCGTTCGTGGATGAGCTCGATGAAACCAAGGACGAGGCGCTCAGTCACCGGGCAAGTTTCAACATCCATGGGAAAGCTCCTCACGCCTTGCGGTAGATATGCGTGGCTTGGCCGTACACGGCTTCCGCTGCCTCCATCAGCGTCTCCGAAAGCGACGGGTGGGGGTGAATGGTCAGTTTGACATCCTCTGCCACGGCGCCCATTTCGATTGCCAACACCCCTTCGGCGATCAACTCACCGGCGCCGCGGCCGACAATCCCGACGCCCAGCACATTTTCCGTCTCGGGATCGACGATGAGCTTGGTGACGCCGTCGGTCCGGTCCATCGTCTGCGCCCGGCCCGAAGCCCCCCAGGGAAAGCGGACCACTTTGACCTCGCGGCCTTCGGCTTTGGCCTGCTCCTCGCTGAGCCCGCACACGGCGATCTCAGGATCCGTGTAGACGACCGCCGGGATGGCCCGGGGTTGAAACATGCTCCGCCGCCCGCTGATGGCCTCAGCGGCTACTTTCCCCTCGTGAGCTGCCTTGTGCGCCAGCATCGGCTGCCCGGCCACGTCCCCGACGGCGAAGATCGCCGGCTCCGCGGTGCGCCGCTGGGTGTCGACCCTGATAAAACCGTTTGGGTCCACTTGGATCCGGGTGTTTTCCAACCCCAGACGGTCGGTGTTGGGACGGCGGCCTGTAGCCACCAGGACGCGTTCAAACACCAGGGGTTCGGCGGGCGCTTCCTTGCCCTCGAAACGGACCCGGACGCCGTCCTTCACCTCCTCCACCTCGACGACCTGCGTGCCCAGCATCACCTTGTGAAGCTCCCGTCGCAACCGGCTGGCCAAGACACGGACCAGATCCCGGTCGAAGCCGGGCAATAGCTCGTCTTGCATTTCGACGACCGAGACCTGGGAACCTAAAGCGCTATAGATGGTCGCAAGCTCAAGGCCGATGTAACTTCCCCCCACCACCAAGAGGCTTTTAGGCACCTCGCGGAGCTCGAGCGCTCCGGTGGAATCCATGACCCGGGGGGAATCGACGGCGAGTGAAGGCGGGATATGCGCCCGCGATCCCGTCGCGATCACCGCGTGCTGAAACATGACCAGCTCCCGGCTGCCGCCTGGGGTTTCGACGCTCAAGCGCTGGCCATCTTCGAAGCGGGCGCGCCCGTGGATCACTTCGATGCCCCGCTGCCGTGCAAGGTAGCTCAACCCATCGGTCATCCGGGCGATCACCCGCTCTTTGTGTTGGCGAAGCTTTGCTAAATCGATAGCAGGCGGGCCGAACACAACGCCCCACTGCTCCGCCTGCCGGGCCAAGCGCACCACCTCGGCCACGTGGAGGAGCGTCTTGGACGGGATACAGCCCCTTTGCAGGCAGGCGCCTCCCAACACCGGCTCCTCGGTAATGATGGCCACCTCAAGGCCCAAATCGGCCGCGGCGAACGCGGCGCTGTATCCCCCAGGCCCGCCGCCGATGACGGCGACCTGGATCGAACGGGAGCTTGTCATGACCTTTCGACCTCCAAACCTACGTCACATCGCAAGGACCTTCCGTTCCTAAAATTGGTGATCCTCCTCCACCTCCCTGCTCGCATCGCGGGCTGAGTCCTCCTGAGCCGTCCCATGGTCTTCGTCATTGGATTTGCTTCCGGCCATGCCGGTGCTATACTCTTGGATTGAAAGGGGTGGCAACATGTCGACCAGCGCAGACGAAGAGCTCATGCAAAGCGAAAAAGAAGCGGAAAACGGGGACGAGGCGGCTGCTTCCGCCGGCCAATCAGAAATAGCCGAAACAAGCGCCGGCGAACCGGTCTTTCAACCGGGCGACGTGGTGGTGATCTCCGAAGATTTTCACTCGGCTTACTTTCGCGGCTTGGTAGGCGTGGTCGACGGCCCCGGGTTTCATGGTGCCACCGCAGACACGCTCTACCGGCTCAAGATCGATGTGCCACCGCACAAGACGATCATCCCGGCCAAATACCTGAGACTCCAATCCGAGGCGGGCCCCGCAGCAAGAGAGGCTCCCGGCCCCGCTTCCGCCCAAGAGGCGCCGGGCTACGCTCCCTCCCGGACCCAAGGCTCTTTTTGGTCCCGTCTTTTCTCGCGGCGCAAGTGAGGACACCTTCAGACATCCCTCGTTGATCGTCCAAGGATTCGGCGGTAGGGTCGGAGGAGGGGTTACCCCCTCCGTCCGCCCGTCAAACCGTGCGTGCGGTTCTCCCGCACACGGCTTTCCTCAA
>PKEU01000088.1 GCA_002919195.1 bacterium | reverse complement strand
TGATGTGGATTTTTCGCGACGCGGATTCTTCGTGATGCTGTGGCGTCTTCGCCATGTGATTTCCTCGAGACTCGATTTCAGTGTACGTCAGGAAATGGCAGTCCTCTTTGCTCTGTAGCAAGGACGTTGACCGAAAACCTCCGTTGCGGACCAGGGCTTCGGCCATCCAGAGCGACTTTTCACCGGCAGACAAAATTTGGGTTGACATGACACTAAATGGTGTCCTATAATCGAAACCGACACCAAATGGTGTCCAATCGCCGGGCGTCGGGGAGATCATGCAGAGGGCAACCTCTGGAGCCGAAAGAGGGGCGATGAAGCATGCCGTACGTTGTTGACTTTAGAAACGTGTCCACGGTTGGGCTGGAGTCATCTCCAGTAGCAGAGGCGCTTGCCGGTTTGCGCGCCAACGAGGCCCGGTACTTTTGGAATAAGTACAAGCACTCGTTTACGGTCGTTCCTGCAGGTCAAAGCCAGGAGACGCTCGATTATGTCAACCGGATTTTGAAAGAGGAGCGGGGCATCGAGTTTGCGGCGAAACCGCTGGAAACGTCGGAGTTTCAAGTGGACAACATCAAGATGGCCTACGTCTTTTATGAGGATGGTTTGGTGGTCAACGTGATGTATACGATCGACGACCCCAAGAAAAGGGCCGTCGGCTTCAAGCTTGCCGAAGGGGCGGAGGTGCCCGCCGAATTAGCAGGCAAGTTCAAGTTCGCGAAGCAAAGCTCCAAACTGGCTGGCACGATCCGCGGTTCGTTCTTTGTGATTAAGGGAGAATACTAGTTACAACGGGATAACCGGAGACTGTCCAAAGCCCGGACGCCGGCGCCCTGCCTCGCCTCGTGAGAGGCCGCAGGGCGCCGGAGCCGACGGTGCGAAAGAGCCTCGTCCCCTTTCATGCCCAGAGCTCAGGCCACAGCTCAGGTCAACAGTTCACGCCCGCAGCTCAGGCCCGCAGCTTAGGCCGCGGCTCAGGCCAACCGTTCACGCCCACAGCTCAGCCCCACAGCTGAGGCTCACAACTCAGATCAACAACTCGGGCGCAGAGCTCAGATCCAGAAACTCAGGCCCACAACACAGGCCAACAACTCAGGCCAAATCTCAGGTTGTTACGCCCGCACACCTTCCACGGCGAGCAGGTAGAGGGATTGCGAGCGAGCTTGATCTCTTGCCCAGGCGATGTAATCTTTTTCAGCGGTGGCTCGCTCGTCTTCGGTGAGGGCGCCGTCCTCGACCATCTGCCGGCCACGGCCCGAGATCACGGCGGCCCAAATCCCGATGCGCCGCTCAAAGTCAGGCTCGCCGCGCCTTGTCACCTCATGCTGGGGCGTGGAGGCGACTTCCTTGAGCCCCGCTTGGGTGAACATCTCCACCAAGTGATCAGCGATGGCGTTGTCCATGCCGGCTTCTGCTCTCCAGGCGAGAAAGGCATCGTAAAAGCGGCGGACGGAGGAGGGCGGCTCGGGTTCCCACACGATTTTTTCGTGGTTGTAGTCGAGCACCAGCACGCGTCCTCCAACAGCGGTCGCGCGGATCATCGACTCAAGCGCTTCCGCCGGTCTCGAGAGCCACTGCAACACTCGAGAGCAGGTGACGATGTGAAATTCCGAGTCGTAGTCGAGGTCGTAGATGTCGCCTACGTGGAATGAGAGCCGCGGGTCGCCGCCAAAGCGGCTCGTGGCTTCGGCGATCAACTGCGGGTTGATGTCGACGCCGACGACGCGCCCGCCAGGCAGCACTCGCTCGAGCATGCCTGCGGTGATCGCTCCATTGCCGCAGCCTACGTCGAGTACAGCGTAGCCAGGCGCCAAAAGCTCCGCGAGGCGCCGGTGATCGGCCGCCAAGGTACGAGCGCTCAAGACACGGTCCGGCCCCTTGGGAATTTCTGCCCGCTTATACGCTACGTCTTCGTGCATCGCGGATGTCCCTCGTTTCGTCTGAGTTTTGAGATTTCACCATGGCTACGCCGTAGGGGGCCGAGCACCTTCTTTCAACTTCAAGGCCTCGATGAATTTTAAGATCCTCGTAGAACTTCAAGATCCTCCGTGAATCTCAACTCATTTAACCGCTACGCGGCGAGCAGCTCCTGGAGCTTAGCAAGCATCTGTCTCCAGCCGGCCTTCGCGCCGCCAAACTCCTGTGCGGCGTCGCTCCGAAATCCGCTTTGTTGTAAGTGGAGGCGGGTGCCGCCGCCTTCAGTCGGTGTGAGGGTCCACGTCACGGTGGTGTGGTGCGATTGCGCCGCGACCACCCAGGTGTAGGAAAGGCGGCGCGGTTTTTCGACCTCGAGCACCTCGCAGTCGACGACGACGCTCCAACTGGGGTCGGGTTGCATCCGAAACTGAAACCTGTGCCCGACGACGGGGCGGAAATCGTTGGTCTCAAACATCATCCACTTGGAAAGAGTGGCAGGATCAGTCAAAGCTTCCCACACCCGTTCGACGGGGCTTTTGAGCTCCACCTCTAACGACACTGATTTTGTCATTGGCTCTCCTCCTCCAGCAGCTGGCGCAGGCGCTCGATTCGCTGCGTCCAAAACTGCTCGTAAAATGAAACCCACTCCTGGACTTCCTGCAGAGGTGTGGCGTCGAGCCGGTAGCGGGTCTCCCGTCCCACCTTGCGGCTTTTCACGAGTCCCGCCTCTTCGAGGATTGCCAGGTGCTTGGAGACCGCCGTGCGGCCCATGGAAAAGTGTGCTGCCATTTCGTGGAGAGCGAGTTCGCCGGCTTCGGCCAGCATGCGGAGGAGCTGGCGGCGAGTGGGATCTGCGATGGCACGGAAGGGGTCTCTCATAGGCCCACCCTCGTGGCTCTCTTACGCCTCAAATTCTCGCGACTTTTGTGCGTCGCGTCCTATCGCGCCTCTCAAGTGCCAAAGCGCGTCACTTTCAAGCACCTCGAAAGAGCACTGCAAGGTGCGCCACACGTGTCTTCCCCGACAATATATGCCACCAAATGGTGTCCTGTCAACGGGTCCCAAGCATTGTGGGCGCGCTTTGGACTGAAATCCCCAAGTGAATTTCCCCAGCATTGACCAAGGGACCCGGCGTGCTATGGGAAAGCCATGTGTATGAGGTAATCCTGTCATCAGGAACAATCCTGGCCCCCACATCGTGGCCGGCAAGGGGATGAACGATTAGTCCGGTTATGGCCGTCGCCAAAACCGCTCAAGCCGCCGTCTTCACGGACGGGATATCCTTCGGCAAGGAGGTCCGGGTAGTCGGGATGGGTGTGCACGACCACGGTGTCGTCCGCGGGCGCGCCGGGCGCGGTCACCGGGCGGCCTCTCGCCAGTCGTAGGGCAAAAGATCTTTCAGCCGCACGACGGTGCCGGCGCCGACCATGACCTCGGCCTCGCGGTTGTCGTCATGCAGCTGGCTGATAAACTCCCGGCACCGCCCGCAGGGGGGAAGAATTTCGCCCTCCGATCCGATGGCGATCATTTTGACCACCCGGCTCTCGCCGGCGGTAATCATCGCGGCCGCTGCGGCGTGTTCTGCGCAAAAGCCCATCGAACAAGCCGTGTCGATGCACACGCCCAAGTAGACGTTGCCGCGATCGGTCAGCAGCGCCGCACTCACGCCGCCGGCGCTCGCGCTCTCGGATAGCTGCCGGGGGTTGAGCACGAACTGGGCCTGGCGGTAGAGCTCGTTGAAGGTCATCGTGACACCTCTGAGAAAAACAAGATCGTGGTTTTGCGGTGGCCTTTCCGTCTTGGACCTGCCTCTCTGTTGTCGGCATTGCCTCTCTGTGTTGGGGCTGTCTCTCTGCCTTGGGGTTGTCTCTCGGTCCTGGGGTTGGCTCTCTGTCTTGAGATTGCGCTCTGACTTGGGGTAGCCCTTCCGGTTAGGGCTTACCTATGTGCCGCCAACCGCTCACGTCGCACTGGCCGTGGTCGTTGCGGCCAACAGCCAGCACCGTGCCGTCCTTCCGGAGGCCCAGCGTATGGGCGCAACCGGCGGCGACGGCAATGATCTCGCGCCAGTGCCCGGCGTCGCACTGGCCGTGTTCGTTCCAACCCGACGCCACGACCGTGCCGTCGGCTTTGAGGCCGACGGTGTGGTGGCTCCCGGCCGCGACCGCGACGATGTCGCGCCACCCATCCACATCGCACTGGCCGCTCTTGTTGGAGCCTACAGCCACCACCGTGCCGTCCGTTCGAAGCCCGACGGTGTGGAGGTACCCTGCCGCGATCGCCGCAATGCCGCGCCAGCTCCCGACGCGGCACTGTCTGTACACGTCGTTGCCTACGGCGACGACGGTGCCGTCCGCGCGCAAGCCTACTGTGTGCCAGTCGCCGGCCGCGATGGCCACGATCTCGCGCCAGCGCCCGACGTCACACTGGCCTTGGTTGTTCCACCCGACAGCAACAACTGTGCCGTCGGTTCTTAGGGCCACGGTGCGGCGCCACCCGGCGGCGATGGCCACGACGCCACTCCACTCGGCCACTAGGCACTGTCCGTATTTGTTCCAGCCCACGGCCAGCACCGTCCCGTCAGCTTTGAGGCCGACGGTGTGCGAGTTTCCCGTGTGCGCATTGCCAGCGGCCACCGCGACGATCTCCCGCCACCCGCCGACGTCGCACTGGCCGTACCGGTTTTCTCCGGTGGCGATCACGGTGCCGTCTCTCCGCAGTCCTACCGAATGCCGGTATCCTGCCGCGATGGGTGCCTTAGGCCAATAGCCCACCTTTGACTCGCCTTGCGCCGGCCAAGCGGGGTCCATCCTTCGCTCCTTCTGTGATTCCCATGGGGAAATGGAAACTAAAGGCTTTTCAGAAAGCGATGCGTTGATTATATTTGGGAAAGGTCGCCCGGTCAAGCTGGAGGCTGGCAGAGGTCTGAGTCAAGCCGCCCTCGAAGTCTTCTCGCCCCGTCACTGGTGCGGGACAGATGCGGGACGGACCGGGGGACGGAGAGCAGGGTCGACGCCGGTTGCTTGTGCATGCGCCTGCGGTTCTGACGACGTGTTTATGGCCATGGAGCTCATCCCAGGGTACTTCGGCTCGGTCTCTGGCACGGTGTACTACCACCCAGCGTTCCGCCGCTTGTGACGGTCGCTTTCGCTGCGTGCGCCCCAGTACCGTATTCGGGAGGAACGAAGATGCCTGTCGAAGGGATCAGCCATATCACGCTTGTGGTGCGTGATCTTGAGCGCACCGCCCAGCTGCTGAAGGACGTCTTGGACGCTCAGGAAGTGTACTCCAGCGGCGATGAGACCTTTTCCATCGCCCGGGAGAAATTTTTCCTGATCGGCGGCGTCTGGGTGGCAATTATGGAGGGTCCGGCGCTGAGCGAGCGGACCTACAACCACGTCGCTTTCAAAATCCCGGAGGAAGAGTTTGAGCGCTACAAAGCACGGCTGGAGAAAGCCGGCGTGGAGATCCGCCAAGGGCGTTCCCGGATCCTTGGCGAGGGCCAATCCCTTTACTTTTACGATTACGATAACCACCTCTTTGAGCTGCATACGGGAACGCTGGAAGAACGGCTTGAAACCTACCGTCGGGAGCGAGAGCGTTTCCGGGATTAGGACGCGTATGGAGTTAGGACACATCCGCGGGTACAGGACCCATCCGCGGACAGGAGGCATTCGGGGTCTCAGGAGACATCAAACTCCGTCCCGGCCCCGTCCTCCTGCCGAGCCGCAAGGAAATTCCGGCCCGCATGAGAGCAGGAGGACGGGGCAGAGCGGTCTGTTGCCTTTAGTTTCCCTCTCGCAAAAAGGCCTCGGCCGCCTGTACCATGGCTTCCATCGTGGGAGCAATGGCGACGTTTTCGGTCATGATCTGGGCGATGGCCGGTTGGATGTACTGCACGATGACCGCCGAGTTGGCAAAGAAGGGCTGGGGCATCGCGAAGGCCGAGCTGGTGATAAAGGCTTCGATGCCGGGCACTTCCGGGTGGCCGCTGGCCCTGATGCGCTCGTGAACGATCTCGACCCAGTCATAGCCCAGCGACAAGAGCACGGGCTGCATGCCAAACCGGCGGACGTACTCGAGCTGCGCCTCCCGGCTGTACAACCACTTGATAAACTCCCACGCCTCGTCGGGGTGCTCTGTAAACCGGTTGATGGCGATGATGTTGGTGTTGGTCAGCGTGGCCTTGCCGGCGGGGCCCGACGGTGCTTCGGCGACGCCCATGGGGATCTGGTTGTTGGCCCAGATGGTAAGCTCCCAGGAGCCGCTGAAGTTCATCGCCGCCGTCTGCTCAGGAAAGGTTCCGCGCGTGTTGCTCCACCCAAAGGCTTCCTGGTCGATCCACGTCCTCAGGTATTCAAAGGCGCGGATGGCCTCGGGCGTGTCGAGCGGCACGCGGTAGGGATCCTCAAAGCTGACGCCCGACTGCACCAGCCAGGGGAAGAGCCAGAGCCACCCCGTCGGGGCGATCGCGAGGCCGATCTGGGTAATCTGGGTGCCGTCGCTGCGGGTGAGCCTGCGGGCGGAACTTGCAAACTCCTCCCAATCCCAGCTGCCGTCGGGGTGGGCGAGGCCGGCCTGGTCAAACATCACGCGGTTGTAGTAGATCGCTCCGGTCGCCGAGGTTTGAAACGGGAGGCCGTAGACTGAACCCTCGCGCGAGACCTGGGCGAGGACGAGCGGCAAGAGGTCGCCGAGGATCTCCTGGCCTTCCCGCTCAAGGTAAGGCGTGAGGTCCAGCAAGAATCCGTTTTCCATCGCGAGGATCGGCGTCTCGTTGTAAAAATGGAGGATGTCGGGCGCGACGCCGCCTGCGATGTGGGTGGCGAGGCGGTCGAAGCTGTTTCCGTAGTCGTTGACGATCTCGATCGTGATGTTGGGGTGCTCCGCTTCAAAAGCGGCGACCATCTCCTCGAGGTCGGCGATCGGCGTCTTGCCCGGATCGGCAATGGCTACTTGCAGGTGGACCTGTTGAGCGAGTGCCGCCGGCGCCAAGGCCCAGAAGAGCGAAGCCGCGATCACGATGGGACCCGCGAGTTTTTCAAGATGCCTCAGCATGTTGCATCACCCTCTCTCTTGATTGCCGTCAAACGCGCGGAGAATGGCTGCCGTCTGTTCACCCCCTTTAGGGACGACGGGCGCCGGACTGCCAAAGAAAAGCACCTCGACCCGCGTCTTGAGGATGGGGGCTTTGGCCCAGTCAAAAGCCGAGGCCGGGAGGGTGAGTTCAAAGGCCCCCACGCCGGCTTGTTCCATGGGAAAGCGCCGCTCGGCAGTTGAATCGCCAGCGACCAGAAAGGCGGCTTGGGCATCGAGGCTTCCCGTCAGCACCCTCCAGCGGATGGTGTCGCCCCGGAGCGCGTCCCAGTGGGTCCGGACCGGCAGCACGACGGCCCAATCGACGGTGCCGGTGGCGCTGGCGTCG
>PKEU01000065.1 GCA_002919195.1 bacterium | reverse complement strand
AAGCGAAAGACGGGCGTCGATGTGTACGACTACGACACCGACTTCAATCCGTTTCGGATTACGCTGACGGAAAACGACCAACCCGACCCGTCTCGTTAAGGGGGCCATGCTCCTTGCCAGGCTGCATGGCGGGATCCATCGGCCAGTATGGGCGACGAGCTCACCCCAGAGGAAGATGCCGCGGCGAGGCGAAATAGAGTTTTCATATAACTTGAGATTTTAGATTTGTCTTGGTGGAAGGAGGATCGTTGGTGACCCGTCTTGTTGCCTGTATTATCGGATTCGTGGTTTTACTCTGTGGAGTCAGTCTTAGCGGAGCAGCCTCGGCGCAGCAGATCGAGATCACCTTTGCCAAGCGATACGATGTGCATGGATCGATCGAGGCAGGCCAGCGATACATCGAAAGGGTGATCGCGGAGTTTGAGCGCCGCAATCCTCACATCAAGGTGCACTACCAGCCGCTCACCGGCGACTGGATTGAGAAGCTGACGACCGAATTGATCGCCGGCACCGCTCCCGACGTCTTTGAGATGTGGGGAGATTTTGCGGTGAACTGGGCGGAAAACGGGCTGTTGTTGGACCTACAACCCTATGTCGACCGCGATTTTGATGCGGATTATATCCGCGGCTTTTACCCCGGACAGTGGGAAGCCACAGTGCTGGTGTCGGGACCCAACGCCGGCATGCGTTACGGGATCCCTCGCTACACCAACAGCACGATCATTTTCTACAACAAAGACGCTTTCGATCAAGCGGGGCTGCCCACGCCGCACCAGCTCGAGCAAGAGGGTCGGTGGACTTGGGACACGTTTCTCGAATCGGCAAAGCGCGTCATGCGCACCAACGGCGACTTGGTCACCATGTGGGGTTACCACGAGTACCGGTGGGCGCAGTGGGTGTACAGCAACGGCGGCAAGGTGTTTAACTGGCCGGAGGCCCCCACCGAATACATGCTCGACCGGCAAGAGGCGGTGGAGGCGTTGGAGTTTCTCCGTTCGCTGATTTGGGAACACCAGGTGGTGCCGCCCGACCGGTGGTCGACCACGTTTTCCCGCGGCGATCTGGCGATGAGCACGCACTGGGGCAGTTGCTGCATCCGCGGCATCGAAGCCGAAGTGATGGGGCAGTTTGAGTGGGATATCGCGCCGCTACCCGTGGGGCCCAAGGGCATCCGCCAAGGCGCCGTCTTCCTCGATATGTGGGCGATCTCGAAATCATCCAAACACCCGGATGCGGCGTGGGAGTTTGTGAAGTTTCTCCTCTCGCCGGAAGCGATGGCGATGGCTGCGTGGGAGTTTGGCGAGCAGCCGGCTCACCTGAGCGGCGTCGAAGAGTACGTCCGGGCTTTTGAGGACGTCAACGTCATCTACGCGATCGAAGAATCGATGAGGGCGCTTCCCTGGTACGACGCGGTCGTGCCCCGGGCAGCCCAGGTCAACCAGCTCATCAACCCGGCGATCGAAGACGGAGTGTTTCAAAATACAAAGCCGGTGAGAACTGCCGTCGAGGAGATCCGGTCCGCGATCGAAGCGCTCTTTTGACGCCATTCATCATCGCTACAGCACGATCTTTTGAACGATTTTCTGGACCTGGTCAAAGGCCGAGTACCCTCGGGAAATGAGGTGGAGGTAATCCTCGGCGGTTTGCAAGTAGAGCCGGGGAAAGGCGTCCGCTCCTAGCTGCCTTGCTAGGGCAAAGTCATAGATGGCTCGATCTTTGGCCTCCTGTGTGCGCATGGTGTCGACAAAGGCATCGGGATCGAGTCCAAGCCGCGCCGCGATCTCGCGGTAAAACTCCTCGCTCGTCGGATCGCCCCCTTCCCAGAAGTTCCCGCGCAGGATGGCGTGGGCCAACTCAAGTTCAGACCGCTCCGGCGCGAGCATGCGAAAGGCAGCTAGGGCGATGGCGGGCGGCTCGGAGTCGAGACGGCGCCGTCTTTGGGCCACGCCTTCGAAAAAGGCCTCGCCAAATCGGGCTCCAGTAAGGGATTGAATCGACTGGTAGCTCTCTCGCAAGCGAGCGGCTTCTTCATCCCCGCCGATCTCACGCACCTGGTCGCCGCGGACCATGCCGCCGCTCAACACCTCGTGGTCAAGGCGGTCTTGATACTCTTGGACTAAGGCTTGGACCACGGGCGTAAACGCGTAACACCACGGGCAGAGCGCGTCGTAAACGTAGACCAGCTTGGGGCGAAACTCGGTCATGGCTAAGCGATGGCCCCCTCTGTGCCAATCATCACCAGGTTGCCCTCACTGTCGCGAAAAACGGCAAAGCTCTCGCTGCTGTTCCAGGGGGCTTGCTGAGGCGTTGAGGTAAACTCGACCCCCTTTTCTTTGAGGTCCTGGTAGAGCGCATCGACGTCGTCGACCGTAAGGACGAGGTTCGGGACGTCGCGGGTTGTCCCGTTGCTCTTGGTGAGCAAAATCTTGGTTTGCGCTCCGGGGATCTCCAGCGTCACCCAGCGCCATCCTTCTTGATACTCCCTGTCGAGCGCCACGCGAAAACCGAGCTTTTCCGTGTAAAACTTCACCACGCGCTGTTGATCGAGAGCGGGGAGTTCGACAAACCGGACGTAGGTGGGCATGACCGCGCCTCCTTGTCAGCAATTTTGCTTTATTGTAACGCAATCCCGCGCGGTTGGTCTTGTAAAAATTGGACAAAGGTAGCGATCTCCAAGGAGGTTGCTCGGGCCACGCCAAAGCGCGAGAAACCAAGGAATCGCGTTTTTTGACCCGAACGTAGTTTGGCAGGTTTTTGCGAAGGGGGCGCGGGCGTGGAGCATGACATCAACCACCTGGGCCAGCCGGTGGGATTTTCGTGCCGCCATTGGCGGCCACCCGATCTGCCACCCCGCAGGACGCACATGGGGCGGTACTGCCTCTTGGAGCCGCTGGAGGTTGACCGTCACGGAGCGCAGCTCTATGAGGCCTTTTCCCTGGACGTGGAAGGCAGGGACTGGACCTACTTGCCGTACGGGCCTTTTCAGTCGAAAGAGGAGTTTTTGGAGTGGGTGCGGCAGGTTTCTCCCTTGAACGATCCCCTCTTTTTTGCCATCGTGGATCGGGCGAGCCAGCGGGCCGAGGGAGTTGCCAGTTACTTGCGGATCACTCCCGCCAGTGGCTCCATCGAGGTGGGCCACATCCACTACTCCCCGCGGCTTAAAGGGACGGCCGCAGGCACCGAAGCCATGTACCTCATGATGAAACACGCCTTTGAACTCGGCTACCGGCGCTACGAGTGGAAGTGCGATGCGCTCAATGTCAACTCCCGCAAAGCAGCCTTGCGCCTCGGCTTTACCTTTGAGGGCATCTTCCGGCAGGCGACCGTGTACAAGGGGCGCAACCGCGACACTGCTTGGTACTCGGTCATCGACCGGGAGTGGCCCCAGCTGGAAAAGGCCTTTGTGCGCTGGCTGGATCCCGCAAACTTTGACGAGCATGGCCGCCAGCGAAAGCGCTTGCAGGAGTTGAGGTCGTTGTGAGGAGCGCTACGGACGAGGGAGCCGTCGTTCCCCTTTAGTCGATCTCGTAATCGACCGCGATGACGTCCTCGCAAACTTGGGCGACGTACTCTTTGACGGGGACGTGCTCGGGGTGGGGACCGTAGCGCTCCAAAGCGGCCTTGTCGGTGAAGCGGACCACTAAGCCGACGGTATACCCTTTGTGACGGTCCGTAAACGTCTCTCCCGCCGAAAGGCTCACCATGCCCTCGATCTTGCCGGCCATGCCCCGCAACCGGCGTATCAGCTCTTCCTTTTGCTCGGGAGTGCTATCGGGTTTCATCTTAAACAAGACGATGTGCTCGACCATGGTAGATCTCCTGCCTGTCGCTTCTGCGTCGTCGTTACTGGATCGGCCCCATCACGGGCCAACCGTCATCCGTCCAGGAAAGATCGCTGATCGACATCCGGTGGGCGCCGCTATCCATGTACCAGTGATACACCATTTTCCAGCTATCGCCGTCCAGAAAGACGTCTTGTCCCCCCGCTCCCCTTACGTGCACGGTTCCGCCGTCCACGGCGGGGAAATCCCCGCGGCCCATGAGGAGGGTACCCCCGCCTTGGAGCATCGGCACCCCGTCTCTGTCGTAGTAGGGACCGGTGATGGCCTGGGCTCGCCCGACGCGAATATTGTAGGTGCTGTCGCGCCCGGCGCAGCAGCGGTCAAAGGAGACAAAGAGGTAATAGTACCCGTCGCGGTACAAGAGGGCGGGCGCTTCGATTCCTGCGCCTTGGCGTGAGGCCAGGGAGTAGAGAGTCGTGTCTTGGTCCGAGGGCTTGCCGGTCGTGGGGTCGAGCCGACGCATTTTGATCCCGTCCCACCACGAGCCAAAGAGGAGCCAGGCCTCACCCTCGCCCCAAAACACTTCGGGATCGATGGCGTTGTAATTGTTGTGGCGGTACGAGCGGATCACCATGCCCTCGTCGATCCACTGGTAGTCGGGGTCCTGGGGGTCCAGAGTCGTGTTGGTCGCAAGGCCGATCACCGACACGTTGGAGCCAAAGGTGGATCCCGCGTAATAGAGGTAAAATTTCCCGTTATGGTATGAGATGTCGGGCGCCCACAGGTGCCGGGGTTTGGTGCCGATCTCGCGGGCGATCCACTCGGGTTGGGCGTCAAACACCGTGCCGATCAGTTCCCACGGGCCCGAAAGATCCCCGCAGGCGCGGCGAATGGTGATCGTCCCCTCGTTGAGCGGTGGGTGGCCTGTGGAAAACGCGTAATAGCACCCGTTCCACTGGATGAGGGAGGGATCGTGCGCCCATATGTCGCCGGTCAGACCCTGGGAAGATGCCCCCGCGGCTGGCGAGAGCGCAAGGAGCAGGCCAGAGGTGAGAAGGAGGCGGCTGGCCCTTCCAAGCCGCCTTAGGATTTTCCTTGGCATGGAAAACACCTCCACGCTCACGGCGGAGCCGTGGGCGCGACGCCGAGTCATTCCTGCCGGTAAAAGCGGTGTGCTTGCAGCAGCGCAGAGATGCGCTCTTGCGCGCCGTCGAGGGCGGCTTCGACAGGTTGCTCTCCCTCCAGGATTTCCTGCACCACCTGGTTGAGCGCGTTCATGACGTCGGTGTGCACCACGGGCCGGTCGTAGCTATCAGGACGGGTGATGAGCTCCACCCACACGTGCTCCCATTCGGTCGCGTCGGGGATAAGTCCTGCGTACTCCTGGGCTACGGGTCCAAAGGCCGCGGGGCGCCCGGTGATGGCGATATGCTCTGCCGCGAAATCCTTCACCAGGAACTTGATCCAGCGCCATGCCTCTAGGGGGTGCTCGGTTCGCGACGACATCGCAAGGCCGATGACGACCAGCTCAGCGCCGCCTCGAACCAGCTTGGGATTGGGGCCGTAGGACCAGTTAAATGTCGCCCCCGCGTTTTGCAGGATGCGGGTCACGTTGGGGCCGGTTTGGATCCAAACGGAGACGTCGCCCCGGACCAAGTCGGTGTTGGGATTGACGAGGCCTTCGGTCTGGTACACCTCTTGCAAAAACCGGAGTGCCGTGCGCACGGGTTGGGCGTGGAGGGTTACTTGGGTAGGATCGACGTACCGGTCAAACATCCACCCGCCGGCATTGTGCACCCACACTTTCCAATCGCCGGGACGATACGCCCAGCGTATCACCTGGCCGCTGCTGTCGTACCTTACGAGCTTGCGGCCGATTTCGACGAAATCGTCCCAGGTCCACTGGTCCTCCATCTGCGAGGGCGGCACCAGCGCCGATTCGGCGAAGTGATCGTCGTTAAATGTTGGGCCGTTGACCCAGATGGAGACCGGGATCATCCAAATGGCGAATGATGACCCGGGCGGCTGGAGCAGGAAAACTCCAAAAAAGGATCACACATGCGACCCAAAAGAAAAGCAGCAGCTTGGAAATGCGCTCTCCCAGCACTGTGGGATGAGGTTTGCGAGCGCGACGACGCAACGCCAGCATTGTACTCACGCTCCCTGGAGTCTGGTTTAGGAGTCTGGGCTCTCCTTTCGTTCCGTCAGCGGGCCACTCGCGGAAGCGGCTGCAGCGACCTCAGCCATATCAGCCACGGGGCAGGAGGCGCGGGGCACGACGCAAAGCCCGACGGTGCCTTTCGTGGGGTACCGGTCGCCGACCGTCAGCCTCTGCCCGATGAGTTCCAAGATCTGGCGGGCGGCGCCCGCGCCGTCAAAAGTGATGGTGGTGATGGGCACCTCACCCTCCAAAGCGCAGGGCAGGTCGTCGACGCCGACGACTGCCACGTCGTCAGGGACTCTGAGCCCCCTCTGTTGCAGCCGGTCGATGATCTTGCGCGCGAAGGTGTCGTTAAAGGCAACGACGCCGTCAAAACGGGAACCTGCGGCGACAAGATCGTCAACCAGCTGGGCGCCAAAGTCGGGCGGTGGAAGAGGTCCGCGGCTTGCGTCGAGTACGTTCTCGGACCGAAAGGGAAGTCCAGCGTCGAGCAAAGCGTGCCTGTACCCAGCCAAGCGATCCCATGCGGTGAGGTAATCGAGTGGCGCGACAAAGATCGGAGCCCTGCACCCGTATTGGATCAAGAGCTGAGTCGCTATGTTTCCAACCTGAAAGTTGTTAACGACGACCTTGTCGCACAAGAGGTCGGGATGATCCCGGATGACTAAGATGCGGGGGATGTCCCGCGAGTTCAGTTGATCGAGGAGCGGAAGAGCAAGGTTTCGGGTGGGCTCGACGACGACGATGTCAGGGCAGAGGTGTAAAAGGCCCGTGAGGGCATTCACCGCTTCGCCATCGCTATCCCGGTGCAGGGCGATGGTCGTGACCAGACCTTTCTCCTGCCCTTTCATGGTGAGCGTGTGGACGAAGTGCTGGTGAAGAGGCGTGAGCAAGTCTGCCAATAGGACCGCGATCGTCTTGACTCTGGGGGGACTTTCGCCCTGACCTCGGACGTAGACTCCGCTTCCTTGCGCCGGCTCGACCAAACCCTCCTCACGCAGCAGCCGCAACGCTTGCCGCAGCGTATTGCGGCTGACCCCCAATCGGGTCGCAAGGAGCCTTTCAGGTGGCAGCCGCGATCCTACGGGAAACTCCCCTTGCTGGATTTGCTCTTTTAACTGCGCGTACACTCGCTGATAGGCGCGCGTTGGCTCCACCACGTCTTGACCCACCTGTCGGTGCGGTACTGGTGTCGTAAAGCGCCATGAGGTGCATCCTCTTAAACCACTTTGGTTTAAGTTTAAGTACCAAATGGAGTATTGTCAATAAATTTGAAACAATAAACCGGACCCGATTGCGCCCTGCGACCGGATCCGGTTTCAAACGCTTCGGATCGTCAAAGAGAGTCCCCAAAAGGATCAGCGGTGGTCCATGTAGGGGTCCGCTGCGTCGCGAATGCCGTCGCCGAGGAAGTTGAAGCAGAGAACGGC
>PKEU01000177.1 GCA_002919195.1 bacterium | reverse complement strand
CGCCGCCTGCGATGTGGGTGGCGAGGCGGTCGAAGCTGTTTCCGTAGTCGTTGACGATCTCGATCGTGATGTTGGGGTGCTCCGCGCTCTCGGCCGATGACGTTCGCAAGCTCGGGAGGGAGCGAGCCCTCGCCCTGGCCCGGGAGCAGTGCGGCGATCATCACGTCGCTCGGCATCGTCCGGTGAAGGCCGGGGATAAGCCGCGGGAACTGGCTCCCACCGCCCCACCCGGAGACGGCGATCTTGAGATGGGGGGCGTGGCGCTCCTTCCACTTCCAAGCCGTTTCGACCCAGGCGAGCAGCCAGGGACCTTTCCACCTGGTGTCCTCGGGAAGCTCCGGGAAGGCCTCTTGGTGCCGGTGGCAATAGGCTTCCAAGGCGGCGCGGCCTGTGGGCGGGATCTGCGAAAACAAGACGTGTTCGTGTTGAAAGAGCCAGAGCGCCTCGAGGTCCGGGTACGTCGTCACGATGCGCTCCAGCGTCCGGTGAAAGAGCCGCTGGGCCGCGGGATGGAAGGGATCCAGCTCGCCGCTGGGCAGCCGCGCGCCGGGCGGGATGAGCGAGTGCACCTCCGGAGGGGCGATCCCGGCTTCCAAGCCGAGGGACGACCGGATGCCCCAGGTTTTCGCCCGCTTCATCACCCACGCCAGCAGCTCTTGGGCCCGCTGGTACCGGGAGCGGAGGTCCTGCCGCGGCACGGCCGCCTCGCTGCCAAAGACCGGGTGGGGAAAGAGGAGGGAGGTGCCTGCGGCAAAGCGCTGGGTCGAGAGCGGGCGGTACCCCCAGCGAGCGGTTGCGGTGGTGTCGAGCTCGGCCTCGGGCAGGACGCCGTCGATTTCGATCTCGATGAACGGCTCGACGTAGGGGTAGTAGCGCTCGAGCCCGCCGGTGTAGACGTGAAAGCCCAGCAGGTTGGCCCGGGAGCGGGCGAGGTTGTCCACGTAGACGGCCCAATCTTCCCGGTCCCAAGCGGTGGGACCGCTCAAGAAGTTGAACCAGGGAAGGGCCCCCCGGTAAACGAACCTGGGGCGCTCGGCCAAGCGGAGAGCGGGCCACGGCTCGTCCCGCCGGGCGAAAGCTTCGGAGCGAAACTGCGGGCGGGCAGATTCCCGGGAAAGGTAAAAGCGCGCCCCGGCCAGGGACGCGGCCCGAAAAGCCCCGTAGAGCGCTCCTTCGGGCGTGTTCGCGGCGATGAGCAACAGCGAGCTGGCATCGGTCGCGGCGCTGCCGGCGGTGGTGATGACGTAACCCTCCGGGCCTGCCCAAGCCAGGTCGGCTTGGATCCTGGCGGACGCCACCAGCGCGTCGATTTCGGGCTGCCCTACTGTCCCAAGGACGATGCTTTTTCCTCGGTCTCCCGGGTTGGCAAACCCAGGCGCGAAGCTCCATGGCACGCCTGTGACGGCGGAGAGAGCGCGGGCAAGGTCGAGAGCGGCTCGCTGCTCGAGCTCTGAGGATGACGGGCTGACGTGCACCTTCACGGGTCCGATCACCTCGAGGCCTTTACTACCAGGACAAATGCTGCCTTTGCGATTTCTGTGGTTCACCTGGACAAGTGATAAGGTTATACCAATTCTACCAACAGCTGCCGGCCCGGGTCAACGATTATCAATAATTGATAAAACAGCGGAAGGCGGCTTCACAAAGCTCGGCCGTGACATCCTCTTATCGACACCGCCCGCGGGTATCGTGAGATGGAGGAATCGGCCGATCTTTTTTATAAGCAACCCCGTATACGTGCGCAAGGAAGGGATCTGGCTCGTGTCGCTTGGCAGCGCCGTTCAGTCGGCCTTCATGCAACTTGTGGTTCTCGGAGGCGTTCCGTTTCTTTTTTACTACCTCTACCATCGCATCCGCTTTGGCCGCAGCCTCAAGGAAGTGGCCGCCCGGACGGGGCTGTGCGTGGGGAGGCCCCAGTATATCCGCTACGCGCTCGTCGCGACGGTCGTAATCGCCATTGCGCTGGTGGCCGGATCGCGCGGGTTGTCTGAAGCGTTTGTCCGGGAAAACCTCGCCCAGGGGCAGTTTACGGGAATGGGGATCGCGTGGGAGTCGATCGCTGCCGCGGCGGTGTTTGGGGTCCTTCAAACCGGGCTCACGGAGGAGTTGCTGTTTCGCGGCCTCATCGCAGGCAGCCTTTCCCGCCGGTTTCCATCGTTTTGGGCCAACAGCGCGCAAGCGTTCATCTTTTTGTTTCCGCACGTTCCCATCCTCTTCGTCGCGCCCGGGTCTTGGGGCCTGTTGGTGGCGGTTTTTGCCATGGCCTTGCTGCTGGGTTGGATGCGGGTCGCGTCCGGTTCGATCCTGGGGCCTTGGATCATCCATGCGGGGATCAATACGACCGTGGCGCTGATCGCGGCCGCTCAGACAGGGGTCGGCTGACGGCTGGAAATGAGACCGCCCCGCAGGCGTTGGTGGATGGCAAAGCTCGCGGGGCGGTCTGGATTGGGCTTGCGTCAACGCCGGTTGTCTTCGGCGTGCATACGGGGGTGCGCCGGCTCGTGCTTTCGCCCGAGGGACACTATGGCGCTTACTTCAACGCCTCGATGACGGCCTTCGCGGCGCTTGTGCTCGACTGCGGGTTTTGCCCGGTGATGAGGCGCCCGTCTTGCTCAACATGATCGGACCACATCGGCGCGCCGACATACACGGCGCCGAGTTCCCGCAAGCGGTCCTCCAGCAGAAAGGGCATCAACGTGTCAAAGCCGGCGGCACGTTCTTCTTCGTTGGTAAATCCGGTCACTCTCTTTCCCTTGACGAGGGGCGTGCCGTCGGCCAAGGTGGCGCCCAAAAGCCCCGCAGGGCCGTGGCACACGGCGGCGATGACCCGGTCGGACTCGTAAAACGAGACGAGGATCCGGCCAAGGTGCTCGCTTGCGGGGAGGTCGTACATAGTCCCGTGGCCGCCGGGTAAAAAGATGGCGTCAAATTGGCTGGTGTCAACATCGGAGAGGCGGGCCGTCGCCTCAAGCTGTTTGATCGCCAGGGCCACCGCGTCGCCGGCGGATTCCGGAAGGCTCCGGGGATCGATGGGAGCGGCGCCGCCGCGGAGGCTTGCCACGGTGACATCGTAGCCGGCTTCTCGGAAGAGGATGTAGGGCTCTGTAAACTCGGAGAGCCAAAGCCCGGTGGGGTGTTCCGGTGTGATTTGGTCGTGGTTGGTGACGACCATGAGCACGCGTCTTTGCGCCACAAGGGCCACTCCTTTACGAGAAAGTTTGGTTGCAATTCCTATCGTAAGGCGCGATGATCTATCATACAAATCGTGAAATAACGGGTGATCAATAAAAAAGTTTATGGCAGACTTCGAATGGTACCGCTCGTTCGTCGCCATTTACCGAATGGGAACGGTGTCCAAAGCCGCGGCAGCGCGCCACATGACCCAGCCGACCCTCTCCCAGCACCTCGCCGCCCTTGAAGCCGAAGTAGGCGAGCCCCTCTTCATCCGGCAGCCGCGCAAGATGATCCCAACCCACCGGGGGGTCGAACTCTATACCCAGGTCGCGCCCGCTGTCGACCGGCTCGAACGGACGACGTCGGAGCTCAGGAAAGGCGGCACAGGAACGACGATACGTCTCGGCGCCCCTCTTGAGTACTTCAAGGAGCGAATGGCTCCCCGCCTCGCCGCCATGGACGAGCGGCTCCTCGTCACCTTGGGCAAGACGGCGGAGCTGCTCGACTTGCTCGAAGAGCACCTTTTGGACGTCGTCATTGCCACACAGCACCGCTCGCGGCGTGGTTTGCAGTTTGTCCACCTGGAGACTGAGGTGTTTTGGCTGGTGGGCGGCGCCAAAGCCTCGCTCTCCGCTCCTTGGGACGACCCCGGCGCCGTCCGCACCGAACTGGAAGGCCACGAGTGGATCAGCTACGGCGAAGAGCTTCCCATCATCCGGCGGTTTTGGCTGGAGAGTTTCGGAGAGCGTCCGGCGATCACCGCCCGGATCGTCGTGCCTGATCTTCACGCGATTTGCGCCCTGGTGGAGCGGGGTGCCGGCATCAGCGTGCTGCCGTCTTACCTGGTCGAGCAACGCGTCGACGCGGGGCGCATGAAGCGGCTGTGGGCGCCTCCTCGCAACGTTCAAAACGAAATTTGGCTGGTCTATCGTACGGCGGACCGGAGCGACGCCGCGATCGGCCGTTTTGTACAGAGGATGTTGGCACTATTTTCGTGAATTTTCCTGCGAGAGAAAAACGGGGGAGGGTACAGCGTGCGCGCTGGCAACGAGCACCCTTTTCCGGCCCAAGATTGAGATCACCGAGTGCGATGAACCCTTGGGTCCCATCGATTTTCCGGAGCTGCGCTGGTGGTGCGCGATCCCAAGACTTGGGCACCGGACGATGCGAGCGGGTTATAACGCGCTGACGCTGGAAATTGAGTGGGTGGACGACATGATCGCCACCATGCCCGCGCGAGTGCACGGCGTGGAGTGCGTCGAGATTGAGGTCAAAGAGTGGAGACCAGGCGGCTCCTGGACGACGCCGCTCGTCTTTTACGCCCGCGAAGAAGCGGACGCGGAATCGCGGTGGCTCGCTGTTGCCGTAATTGATGACGGAGAGAAAAAGATTGTGACCTTTCGCGATGAAGAGTTTGAATCCCAGTGGGGTGCGTCGGACGCGCCTTTCCGGACGCTGTTTGACGACGGCCGGTACGAGCGCCTTGCCGATGGGCGATACCGGATCACCAGCGGCAAAGGACTGGGAGCAGGCACGTACGATGTGACCATTGGGGACAGGACCTTCCGCTGCTTGCGGGTGCTCGAGCCCGACCTCGACGTGCCCGAGGGCGGCGAGCTGGTGGAGGCCTACGTGACGCCAGAGGGGCGTACGGTCTTGAGTCGCCGTTACGACGGCCGGTTTTTCCGCGGCGTCGACCTTTTGGAGAAGTACCCCAACAACCTTATGATCACCATCGGGGAGTGGCTGTACGTGCACAGCGATTGTTGGGGAAGGCCCCACGATATCATCACCGACACGGCGCTGGGGATCGATCTGGCGAGTGTTGAGCCCGGATGGAAGGAAAAGGATGCGATCTGACGTAGAGGACAACGAGCTTGCTCCTTGAGCGCGAGCGCAGGCAAAGGATCATCACCATGGAAGCGCAACGAGGCTGGCGCACGATGAATCGCACGCGGCTGGTATCACAACTGCATCAACTGGGTGTCAGGCCGGGCAGCGTCCTCATCGTCCATTCGTCGTACCGGGCGATCCGCCCGGTGGAGGGTGGTCCCAGCGAAGTGATCGAGGCTTTGCTCGAGGCCGTCGGGCATGACGGGACGCTGGTCATGCCCTCGATGACCGACTGGAGCGACGATGAGGTCTTTGACCCCAACGTGACGCCGTGCTTGGGAATGGGGATTATCGCCGACACTTTTTGGCGCCGGCCCGGTGTGCTGAGGAGCGATTCCCCCCACAGCTTCGCCGCCTATGGCCCCCACGCGGAAGAGATCACGGCGCCTCACCCGCCTGACATACCTCACGGACCCGACAGCCCCGTCGGGAGGGTTTACGACCTCGACGGGGACATTTTGTTGCTGGGTGTGGATCACCGGGCCAACACGACCATCCACCTGGCGGAGTTTCTGGCCGGGGTGCCGTACCGCGTCCCGAAGCACTGCACGGTGCTCCAAAACGGGGTTCCGGTGCGCGTCGATTACGGAGAGATCGACCACTGCTGCCAAAACTTCACCCTGGTCGGGGAGTGGCTTGAAAAGCACGGTTTAGAGCGCCGGGGCCAAGTGGGCAACGCGCTCTGCCGGTTGGTGAGCTCGCGAGCGCTCGTCGAGACCGTCGTCAGGGAGTTGAAATCGGACCCCTTCCGGTTTTTGTGCCGGCCTGGGACGGGCTGCGCTACGTGCGACGAGGCGTGGCGGAGCGTTGAGGTGGTGTCTTGAGAAGCACTTGAGAAGTGTCGGGCTGAGAAGCGTTGGGCTGCGAAGCGTCGGGCTGAGAAGCGCCGGGGTGAGAAACGCCGGGCTGAGAAGCGCCGGGCGCGCGCCTTGGCGTTTTGAGGGGCGATCGCCATGCGCAAGCGCTCCGCTCCTTCGTCGGAGATTTCATCAACGAGAAAGCTTGGCTTTGCCCTTGCCCATCATTTAAGAAGCGCGAGAAGCTGGAGAAGCCGGAGATGCGGTCGTGTCGCATGGCGAAGCTGACTCGAGCCACGGGATGGAGATGACGATGGCTCAAGACATCCACGTGAGGCCGTTTTCGCCGGAGGATCTGGACGCGGCGACCCGTGTGTTCGTTCAGGCGTTCGCAGGAGAGCCATGGTATGAAGATTGGCCTTCGGATAGCGCCCGCCGGAGGATCGCGGCGATCATCCATGCTCCGGGGTTTCTCGGAGTCGCTGCATTCAAAGAGCGCGATCTGGTTGGCTTTATCGTCGGGAGGATCGAAGCCTACCGCACCGAGGACCACTTCTATCTGCAAGAGATGTGCGTCCTTCCCGAAGTTCAGCGGCAGGGTATCGGAAAGCTCATGCTCGCTCACCTGCATCGACGGCTGAAAGCAGCTGGCTGCCAGCAGATCTACCTGCTCACAGCCCGAGAGAGCATTGCGGAGCGTTTCTATCGCCAAAACGGTTTTCGACCGGCGGGGCGGGCCGGCGTCCTCGTGGCGCGCCTTCCGGATAACGAGCGGCCAATCTGATTTGCCGTTGGCCCAAGATTAGCCCGCAGCGGGTACAGTGGTGCCGTGGTAGCTGGGCAAATGGGTGACCCCTCCGTGCTTGCATGTACGGCATGGGCACGCATGGCCCGCAAGTCAGTTGAGATTGTGCTGCTCGTTTTCGGAGGTGTCGCACAAGTGGGAAGGATCGCAACCATCGTCGCAGCGAGCGTGTTGTCGTTGTCGCCCCTGCGGCGCTAAAGCTGAGTCGTGTGGTCCGGGCGGGAAAAGCGGCGCTAAAACTGAGGCGTGTGGCTCGGGCGGGAAAAGCGGCGCTAAATCGGAGGCGTGTGGTCCCCGCGGGAAAGGCAGAGGGGAGCGTCCCGACCGTAAAGAGGGGGCGCGAAGCCAATGAAGTCGTGGCGCGAGGTCGAGGAAATTCGCGAAACCGTCGAGATGATGACGGGCTTCCCTGGGACGTGGTGCATCGCCGGAGGGTGGGCGATTGACCTCTTTCTTGGCGAAGTGACACGACCCCACCGTGACGTGGATCTCGCGATTTACAGGAAGGATCAGTGGGCGATTCGGGAGCATTTCCGGGGCTGGCGCATTCAAAAAGTGGTCGGCGGCCAGCTTGTGGACTGGCCGCCTGCCGAGTGGCTGGACCCGCCGGTTCACGAAATCCACGTGACGTTGGGGGACGGTGGCATCGAGGAGGTCGGCACTGATCAGGACGCTCCTGAGCAGGGCGGCCCCGCGCCGGGCAGCACTGAGCGGGGCGGCACTGAGGTGGGCCGCACTGGGCAGCGCAGCACTGAGCAAGGAGGCCACG
>PKEU01000085.1 GCA_002919195.1 bacterium | reverse complement strand
CGGCCATCATGCTCAAATCATCGACCAGGCAGCCGGCGTCTCCTAACCCAGCCGGTCAAAAAAATCCCGTAAAATCTCGGTCACTTTCGCCGCTTCGATCAAAAATCCATCGTGCCCGTAAGGACAGTCGATCTCCGCGTACTCGGCGTCGACCCCCAGCTCCCTGAGGGTCGAAACGATCTCTTTTTGCTGGTAGGGCGGGTAGAGGATATCGGAGCTGATCCCGATGACGAGCGTCGGCACCCGGATGCGTGAAAGAGCGTTTTTGAAGCCGCCGCGCCCCCGCCCCAGGTCAAAGAGGTCGAGCGCCCGGGTGAGGTAGAGGTACGTATTGGCGTCAAACCGCTCGACCAGCTTTTTCCCCTGGTAGTGGAGGTAACTTTCCACCTGAAATTGGGTGGAAAACGAGAAGAGCTCGTCGAGGGTGGCGTTCATCAGCTCCCGGCCAAATTTGTTCCACATCGACTCGTCGCTCTGGTAGGTGATCATCCCGATCATGCGGGCGATGGCAAGCCCGCGATCGGGGCCCTCGCCGTCGTAGTAGTCGCCTCCCCGCCAGTTGGGATCGGCCATGATCGCCTGTCGGCCGACTTCGTTGTAGGCGATGGACTGGGGCGACGAACGCCCGGGGGTGGCGATGGGCACGATCGCCTCCACCATTTCGGGAAACGCGACGGCCCATTCCAGCGTCTGCATGCCGCCCATCGAACCGCCGACGACCACCCGGATCTTTTCGATTCCCAGGTGCCGGAGAAGCTCTCTTTGGGCGCGCACCATATCGCCGATGGTGATCATGGGAAAGCGCATGCCGTAGGGCTTTCCCGTGCGGGGGTCGATGCTGGCGGGGCCGGTGCTTCCCTGACAGCCCCCCAGCACGTTGGCGCAGATCACAAAGTAGCGGTCCGTGTCGATGGCAAGCCCGGGACCGACAAACCCTTCCCACCACCCCGGTTCGTCCCCGGGAAAATGAGAGGCGCAGTGCGAATCTCCCGTGAGGGCATGGGGGATCACCACGACGTTATCCCGGGCCGGGCTCAGCGTCCCATAGGTTTCATACGCCAGCGTAAACCCGGGAAGCGTCTTGCCGCTCTCCAAGCGAAACGGCCGGTCGTAGGTGAAATACTGCATCGTCGGCCGCCTTTTCAACCGGCGAAAGGCGCTTTGGAGCATCACCGCCGTCTCCTGGGACACACCCCACCCCTCCTTCGAAATCGGCGAGAGCAGTGGAGCAGCTCGCTCCACTGCTCTCATGCGCCAAGGACGCCAGAGGCACAAGGCCGCCGGCGCCCCTTTCACGACGCCAGCTTGACCGCCTTTTCCAGCGCCTGATCCAGGTCTTCGATGAGGTCTTCGGGATCCTCGATTCCGATCGAAAGGCGGATGAGGTCTTCGGTGACGCCCGTCTCCAGCTGCTGCTCGCGGGTGAGCTGCTGGTGCGTGGTCGTCGCCGGGTGGATCACCAGCGACTTTGCGTCGCCCACGTTGGCCAGGAGGGAAAAGAGTTCGAGCGAGTCGATAAACTTGAGCGCCGCGGGGGTGCCGCCCTTGATGCCAAACGTGAGCACCGCGCCGGCGCCCTTGGGCAAGTACTTCTTGGCCAGCTCATACGAGGGGTGATCCTCAAGGCCCGGGTAATTGACCCACGAGACCGCCGGGTGCTCCTGGAGGAAGCGGGCCACCTTGAGGGCGTTTTCCACGTGCCGCTGCATCCTGAGGTGGAGCGTCTCCAAGCCCTGCAAAAACAGGAAGGAGTTAAACGGCGAAAGCGGTCCGCCCATGTCGCGCAGGAGCCGCACCCGGGCGCGGATGATGTAAGCCAGCGGCCCCAGCGCTTCGACGTAGCTGATGCCGTGGTACGCCGGGTCGGGCTCGACAAGGCGCGGGAACTTGCCGCTTTTCGCCCAGTCAAACTTGCCGGAGTCGACGATCACGCCGCCGATGGAGGTGCCGTGGCCGCCGATCCACTTGGTGGCTGAATGGATGACGATGTCCGCGCCCCACTCGATGGGACGGCACAAATACGGCGTGGCAAAGGTGTTGTCGACGATCAAGGGAATGTCGTGCTCGTGGGCGATGGCCGCCACCGCCTCGATGTCGAGCACGTCGAGCTTGGGGTTGCCGATGATCTCCGCATAGAGGGCCTTGGTCTTGGGCGTGATGGCCTTGCGGAAGTTTTCCGGATCCGACGGGTCGACAAACTTCACGGTGATCCCGATTTCGGGGAAGGTGTGATAAAACAGGTTGTACGTGCCGCCGTAAAGGCTCGTGGCCGAGACGATCTCGTCGCCTGCTCCTGCGATGTTGAGAATGGCGAAGGTCTCGGCCGTCTGGCCCGCCGCCAGGGCCAACGCGCCGACGCCGCCTTCGAGCTCGGCCATGCGCTTTTCAAAGACGTCGGTGGTGGGGTTCATGATGCGGGTGTAGATGTTGCCAAACTCCTTGAGCGCAAAGAGGTTGGCCGCGTGGGTGGTGTCGTTAAAGACGTACGACGTCGTCTGGTAGATCGGCACCGCCCGGGCGTTGGTCGTCGGGTCAGGCTCTTGGCCGGCGTGGACCGCCAACGTGTCGAAGCGGTACTTCTTTTGCGTGCTCATCCAGGTGAACCTCCTTAAGATGCCTCACGGGGAATGCGCTCTGCTCTCGCCGGCTCCATCATTGAAAAACCCCTCCGCACATACGGAGGGGTCGTCAAACGACAAGCCGCGTCTGAAAACCCCTCTCATCTCTCAAGACGGCCGCCACCAGGCCGTCTTGCAGGAATTGGCACCACGACGCGGACCCTTGGGATCCGCCGGTTGCCGGGCTTCATCGGGCCAGTCCCTCCGCCGCTCTTGATAAGAGAGCTTTCCGCGATATGAAGTTGGCGCTAGTATAACGCATCGCTTCCGGCGAAGTCAACAGCGAATTTCACGACAATTCGCCTCTTGAGCGTTGCGCCTCGCCGCGTCTCGCGTTATAATGTAGAGAGAAAATCTAAAAATCCCGATAGGTTTATCGTACATTAGCGAGGAGGTTGACTCGTTTTGGGGAAAGTCGCAAGAACCATCACGGACCTCATCGGCAACACACCGCTTTTGCGTCTCAATCGCATCTCGGACGAAACGGGCGCTGAGGTCTATGGCAAGCTCGAGTACTTCAACCCCGCCGGCAGCGTCAAAGACCGCATCGGTTTTGCGATGATCGAAGCCGCCGAGCGCGAGGGCAAGCTCGACAAGGACACCGTGATCATCGAGCCCACCAGCGGCAATACCGGCATCGCCTTGGCCTTTGCCGCAGCGGCCAAAGGGTACAAGGTGATCCTGGTCATGCCCGACACCATGAGCATTGAGCGGCGCAACCTGCTCAAGGCCTACGGCGCCCAGCTCGTGCTCACACCCGGCTCCGAAGGGATGAAAGGGGCCATCGCCAAAGCGCAGGAGCTGGCCAACGAGATCCCCAAGTCTTTCATTCCCCAGCAGTTTAAAAACCCGGCCAACCCCGAAATTCACCGCAAGACCACGGCGGAAGAGATCTGGCGCGACACCGACGGCAAGGTCGACATTTTGATCAGCGGCATCGGCACCGGCGGCACGCTCACGGGCGTCGCCGACGTGATCAAAGCCCGCAAGCCCAGCTTTAAGGCCGTGGCGGTGGAGCCTGCGGATTCCGCGGTCTTGTCGGGCAACCCGCCGGGCCCCCACAAGATCCAGGGCATCGGCGCCGGCTTTATCCCCGACGTCCTGAAAGTAGAGCTGATCGACGAAATCGTCCAAGTGAAAAACGAAGAGGCCTTTGCCGCCTCCCGGCGCCTTGCCAGGGAAGAAGGGCTCTTGGTCGGCATCTCTTCGGGCGCCGCCGCTCACGCCGCGGAGGTCGTCGCCCGCCGTCCCGAAAACAAGGGGAAAGTGATCGTCGCGGTGCTGCCCGACACCGGCGAGCGTTACCTTTCGACGCCACTTTTCCAAGATCCCGAGGATGTCCAGATCTAAGCTGGTCCTTTACACAAAACCCAACTGCCCGCTTTGCGACGAAGCGAAAGGGGTTCTCCTCAAAGTGCAGCAGGAGATCCCCTTTCTCCTCGAGGAGCGCAATATCGAGGCCGACCCGGCTGCGTGGGAGGCTTACCGCGAGATGATCCCCGTCGTCGAGCTGGACGGCGAGATGATCTTTTTCGGGAAAGTCTCCCGCCACCGGCTCCGGCAGATCCTCGCAGCACGGCAAGGGGGACGCCCTGCCCTCACACCGAGGTATCGAGCCTTTCTCGAGCGCATGCGGGCCCGCTTGCAGGGCGGCCACTCCGAGGGCGCTGGAGGAAAAGACTCCCATCTTGACGGACCGGGATGGGAGCAATAGACTATTTCAGGGAGCCCACACAGAAAGTGGAAAGGAGCATTCTTTCATGGGGAAACGCATCAGCGCCCTCGTCGCGCTGCTGTTGATCGCGGCTTTGGTCGCAGCGTGCGGCGGCGGGGGAGGCTCGCAGCAGCAGTCGTCTAACTCGTCGTCTTCCTCGTCCTCGTCGAGCTCAGCTCGGCGCATCGAGGTGGTCGGCACCGAGTTTGCTTACAACCCCAGCACCATTACCGTCAAGCAGGGCGAGACCGTCGAGATCGTCTTTAAAAACGAGGGCACGGTCCCGCACGACCTGTTGATCGACGAGTTTAGCGTCAAGACCGCCGCGATCGCCGCTGGCACCTCGACCACGGTTCGCTTCACGCCCAACCGGGCCGGGCAGTTCAAGATTTACTGCGCCGAGCCGGGCCACGAGGCTGCGGGCATGGTCGCCACGCTCGTCGTCGAGTAACGCGGCGGGGCTAGGCCTTACATACAGCGATCGATAGATCGATCGCCTGTGTCTTCAAAATAGACGGGCTGCAGAGCCTCAACGCCCTTCCAAGGCGTGCTCTTGCTCGGATTGTGTCGCCCCCGGCGCGGCCGCCGGGGGCGCTTTCATTCGCCCTTCTCAGCGGTACGCGGCCGGTCGCGCCACACCCGCCCCACGACGCGCCGTACCGGCCGCCGCGGGGAATTCGCTTTGGGCTCCGGCTCCCCGCCTGCATCGTTTCCAAGGCCGTGGCTTTCCGGCCCGCCGGCCTCCAGGCTACCCGCCTCCGGCCCCGGCGCAGAAAGCTCCTCGTCCCAGGGAAAGGTCCGCTCGACGATGCGGCGAGTGGGCCCTTCTTCTGCTTCCCGTTGTCCGTGGGCTTGATTAGCACGCGGCCGCTCGATGCGCCTCACCGTGCCGTCGGCGCTCGTGAGGTCCAAAAGGTCGTAGAGGGGGCAATACCGGGTGATTCCCTCGGCCACTTTCGAGGCGCCGAGGAGGATCGCCAAAAAGGAGCTTGCGCGGCCTAATTTTCTTCCCATCCCGAGGGCCAAGAGGGCGAAGCCGCCCAAAAGGCGAAGATAAGCATCGACGACCCCGATGTTTTCTTCGGGTTGTTGTGGCACAAGGCAGCACCTCCACATGCCGCCGCCCGCTGGCGCGGCGACCACTCGCGAAGGTAGCATGCCCCGCAGCCCCCGGGAGAATCCAGATTCGGCTCCAAATCCGGTCGAAATCCGGAGATACTCGCGGGTTGTCCTCCACTTTCTTGGAAAATCTCCCCCTCATCTCCTCACAGCGGTTTGACTCCCACGATTTGCGGTCGTATAATAGTATCGCCTCCACATATTGTAGCGATCATTTGTTTGGGGCACTATATACAGCGGATGCTGCGGCGGAGGCTGCATGACGATGAAATGCCCGTTCTGCTCCTACAGCGATAGTCGCGTCCTCGAAAGCCGTCCCACGGAGGAAGGCTCTGCCATCCGCCGCCGGCGCGAGTGCCTGAGCTGCCGCGAACGGTTTACGACCTACGAACGGGTGGAGACGGTGCCCCTGATGGTGATCAAAAAGGACGGGACGCGCCAGGAGTTTGACCGGTCCAAGATCCTCCAAGGCGTCATCAAAGCCAGCGAGAAAAGGCCGGTGCCCCTGGCCAGGCTCGAGCAGATGGTGAGCGACATCGAGCAGCGGCTGCGCAACTCGATGGAGCAGGAAGTCTCGTCCAAGACCATCGGCGAGATGGTCATGAACGAGCTCAAGCAGATCGACCAGGTGGCCTACGTGCGCTTTGCCTCGGTCTACAGGCAGTTTAAGGACATCCAAAGCTTTCTCGAGGAGCTGCAGACGCTGCTTCGCGAAAACGACGTCTAGGTGGAGGCGCCCCGATCTTATTTTGAAACCGCAGGGAGGAGCATCGAGGTGGCTAACAAGACCCCAAACGTGGAGAGCCAGCCGTCGACCATCACGTTGAGCGGCATATCGGAGCTGGTCTTCCTCGACCGGTATGCCCTCAAAGACCCCAACAAAGACATCCAGGTGGGCGATACCGTCGTCGTGCTGGTCAAAGACGATCCCCGCTTTCCCCAAAGGGAAGTGGGCATCGTGCAGGCGGTGGAGGGCGATGCCATCACGGTCGAGATCAAGTCGACCGGCCAAGTGAT
Organism: bacterium; assembly: GCA_002919195.1. Taxonomy (GTDB): domain Bacteria; phylum Bacillota; class Limnochordia; order DTU080; family RSA5; genus RSA7. The sequence goes on along the minus strand of PKEU01000085.1, from coordinate 987 downwards.
TACCCAAGATCGGAGAAAGGTCGACAAGCCCCTCGAGACCCACCCTTCGCAGATGTGGGACCGCATGGCCAAGGCGATCGTCCAGGTCGAGCCGGAGGAGAAGCGGGACGAGCTCGAAGCCGAATTCCGCTGGGCGCTCGACAACTTCCGCTTTAGCCCGGGCGGCCGGATCAACGCCATGCTGGGCACCGGGCAAAACTTGACGGCCTACAACTGCTACGTCATCCCCATCGAAGCCAAGGATCCCGGCGTGGGCCGCGACTCCCGCCAGGCGATCATCGACACTTTGGGCAACATGGTCGAGATCATGTCCCGGGGCGGCGGCGTCGGCATCAACCTCTCGACGCTCCGGCCCAGGCTCGCGTACGTGGCCGGGGTCAACGGCCGCAGCTCCGGCGCCGTCAGCTGGGGCGCCCTCTTCTCCTTTGCCACGGGCCTTGTGGAGCAGGGCGGCAGCCGCCGGGGCGCGCTGATGCTCATCCTCAACGACTGGCATCCCGACGTCCTCGACTTTATCAAGGCCAAGCGCGATATGAGCGCCATCAACAACGCCAACATCTCCGTCGCCATCAGCGACGCCTTTATGAAGGCGGTCGAAGAGGACGCGGAGTGGCAGCTGGTCTTCCCCGACACCTCCGATCCCGAGTACGACAAGCTCTGGGACGGCAACCTCAAGCGGTGGCGGGACGAGTATAAAAAGCCGGTCAAAGTGTACCGCACCATCCGCGCCCGGGAGATGTGGGATACCATTATCGAATCGGCGTGGCTCTCCGCCGAGCCGGGCGTGGTCTTTCTCGAGCGGATGAACGAGTACAGCAACTCGTGGTACTTTGAGGACTTGATTTCCACTAACCCATGCGGTGAACAGCCGCTCCCGGGTTGGGGCGTCTGCAACCTGGGTCACATCAACCTCTCCCGGTTTGTCCAGGACGGAGAGGTCTTGTGGGACGACTTGCGGCGCGCGGTCCGCTTGGGGGTCCGCTTCCT
>PKEU01000030.1 GCA_002919195.1 bacterium | reverse complement strand
AATCGCCGCGTCCCTACGGTGGGATTACCCACGTCAGGTTCGAAGGATCCAGGCCCTGCAGCCTGATCTCAGCCGCCTTGTGGCAGCTCTCCTCGCGTGCGCGCAGATTGAGTTTGCGCCAATTATAGGTTTAAGTTTCGCAGCGTGTCAAGAACGGCAGGTTAGCCCAAGAGATCCCGCCATCCAGGTGTTAACAAACTGTTACGCCTTCCGAAAAAGGCGGCACGGCATTCATCGACGAATAACCCCTTGGACGATTTGATCCGAGGGGGAGCTTGTCTTGATGCGAGCGAGACTGACGCTGGTCGCCATCATCTTTTCGTGTGCCGTGCTGCTCATGGCATCCGCGGCCATGGGCGCGCCGTCGGGCCGGCTCACGCTCTACACGTCGCAGCCCGACGCGGACGCGCAAAAGACCGTGGCGGCTTTTCAGGCGTTGTATCCTGACGTCGAGGTGACCATCTTCCGATCGGGCACCGAGGAAGTGATCAGCCGTTTTCTCCTGGAGGCGGAAGCGGGTGCGCCGCAGGCCGATGTGCTTTTGGTGGCCGACGCCCCGACTTTTGAGATTTTGAAGGCCCGGGGGATGCTTGCCTCGTACCGGTCGCCTTACGCTGACGATATCGACCCGGCTTACTACGACCCGGACTACGCGTATTACGGCACCAAGATCATGGCGACCGTCATCGCGTACAACACCGCCCTGGCCCGGCCGCTGGCGAGCTGGAACGATCTTGTGTCGCTGCGCCCGGGACAAGTGGCAATGCCCGATCCCAACTACTCGGGAGCGGCCGCTTACAACCTCGGCGTCTTTACGCGGGCGGAAGGGTTAGGCTGGGAGTGGTACGAAGCGCTTCGCCAGGGAAGGGTGCTTCTCACCCAGGGGAACGGGGCGGTGCTCCGGGCGGTAGCCAGCGGCGAGCGCCCATATGGTATAATTGTTGAGTACTTGGCTATTCGCGCGAAACAAGAGGGTTCTCCCATCGACATCGTCTATCCGAAAGAGGGAGTGCCGGTCATCACCGAGCCGGTGGGCATCGTGAAGTCGACCCAAAACCCGGAGGCGGCCCGGGCTTTCGTCGACTTCCTCCTCTCGCGCGAGGGGCAACAACTCGCCGCCGACATGGGGTACATGCCGCTTCGACACGACGTCGATCCTCCCGCCGGATTCCCCTCTCTTTCGGAGATCGAGGTTCTCTCCGCCGAGACCAAGGTGCTCGTAGAACAGCGAGAGGCCGACAAGGAGCGTTTTAACGAGTTGTTTGGAGAATGACGCGAAGCGGCTCGTAATCGTAACGGGCGCCGGGCTGCCCCGCGTCTTGGGGCCGCTCGGCGCTTGATGTGCGGGATGCCACCAATACGTCAATGGTGATGCTTGCGTGCAGGTGACCGCCGTCAAAACGTCTAAGGGCGAGCAGTCGGCCGACGTCCTGACGAGCTTGGGCCACCGGCCCCAGGTGCGGCTGAGGGGTTCTTGGCTGGTCGGGATCGCGGTAGTGCTCTTTTTCACGAACTTGTTTCCCCTGATCAAGCTGGCGCAACGCTCGCTGATCACCGACGGGCGTTTCACCCTCGAACACATCGCCTGGGTGATCCAAAGCGGCCAAGTGCGCACGGCTCTGGTCAACAGCCTCTTTACGTCTGGTGTGTCGACTCTTGTCGCGGTGACGCTGGCCGTCCCTTTGGCGGCGCTCACCATCAAGGCCGACCTTCCCGGGCGAAACTTCATTCGCCTCGCCATTTTGTCGCCATTGGTGATCCCGCCTCACATTTTGGCGATCTCCTGGCAGCAGTGGGCGGGCCCGGTGGGTTATCTGCAGCGGGCGATCCGTTCTCTCTTTGACCTGTTTGGCCCTTTGTGGACGCTGTATGGTCCCGGTGGCATCATCCTCTTGCTCTCCTTTTTCTCGCTCCCCATTGCTTACCTGACCGTGGCGGCAGGCCTTGCCAGGATCCCGCGCAGCGTCGAAGAAGCCGCGATGTGCGAGGGCGCCTCGACCGGGCAAGTTTGGCGCCACATCATCTTACCCCTGGTGCGGCCGCATATTGTCGCGGCGGTGATCCTGGCGCTTCTCAGCGCCATGGGCAACTTTGGCATCCCCGCGCTCTTGGGCATTCCAGCCCAGTACACAACGTTGCCGACCTTGATCTACAGGCAGGTCGCGTCCCTTTCGACCAGCTCTTTCGGCCGGAGCGCCTCTTTGGGCTTGCTCTTTGGCTTGCCGGTCCTCGCGGTGCTCTTGGTCCAGTCGAAGATCGTACACCGCGCGGAGCAAAACGCGCTCGGCGACACAGGCGAAAGCGGGATGATCTACCGCCTTGGACGTTGGCGACGCCCGGTTCAAGCACTGCTTTTGGCCTTAATTGTGCTTTGCGTCGGCGGTCCGCTTTTTTCCGTGGCAGTGACGGGGCTGATCCGAGCGTACGGCGTGCCGCTCACCTGGGAAAACCTCACGCTCGATCACTTTCGTTTTGTCCTGTTTGAGCTGGACCGGGTGCGGGTGGCCACCCGCAACAGCCTGCTCCTCGCATCCGGCGCGGCCATCGCTAGCTCTGTTTTGGGCGCCGTGATCGGCTACACGGTGGTGCGGGCGAGAACTCGTTGGATCCAGGCGATCGTCAACCTGCCGTACGCGCTGCCGGGCATCGTCTTCGCGCTCAGTTTGATCCTCGTTTGGATCGTGCCGCCGATCCCGGGAGTCAAGATCTACGGCACGCTGGGTATCATCTTTATCGCTTACCTCGGACGTTTCTTGGCCCTCGCGCTCCAGCCCATCGCGGCGGGTTGGCAGCAGGTCGATCCCAGCGTCGAAGAGGCGGCCAAAGTGGACGGGGCAGGTTTTTGGCAGGCCCTGATTTACGTCCTCGCGCCGATGATCGCCCCATCGCTGGGCGTGGGCGCGCTCTTGGTCTTTTTGCAAGCGCTGGTGGAGCTCACGCTTTCCGCGCTCTTGGCGGGTTCGGGCACCGAGACGCTGGGCTGGTTGATCTTTGGCTTGGAGCAGGGAGGGTACACCACGCACAGCGCGGCACTCAGCACGGTGCTCTTGATCGCGCTCTTGCTTTTCGCCGGCCTTTTGGGACTGCTGCGGCGGCGAGAAGCGTCATAGACATGGGCTTGAGATGACGAAGCGGCAACGGCAGCATCGCGATCCCGCGCTCCGGTCGATGGGGCGCGGGATATTTTATGCAATCATTTATTAGAAAGGAAGATGGAATTAGAATGAAGAATTTTCGTCGCAATCCTTGGGCTATTTGGCGAGTCCAGACAAGGGGAGACCGGTCCCTATGAGCCCGACCTTGGTCTCGATGGAAGGGATCGATAAAGCCTTTCCCGGAGTGCAAGCGCTCGACGGCTGCCGGTTTGAGCTCTTGGCCGGTGAGGTTCACGCGCTGGTGGGAGAAAACGGCGCGGGCAAGTCGACGCTGATGAAGGTGCTCACCGGCGTCTACCGCAAAGACGCGGGCCGCATCGTGTACCAGGGGCAGGAGGTCGACATCCCCAATCCCCGTGCGGCGTGGGAGATGGGCATCGGGATCATTCATCAGGAGCTCAACCTCATCCCCCACCTGACCGTCGCCCAAAACATCTTCATCGGCCGGGAGCCCCGGAGGTGGCCCCGTTTCCTCCTGGATGAAAAGGAGCTCAATGAAAGGGCCCAGAGGCTTTTGGAGTCGGTCAACCTCGACGTCGATCCCAGGGCGCGAGTGGCTGATCTCACCATCGCGAAGCAGCAACTGGTCGAGATCGCCAAGGCCCTCTCTTACAACTCCCAAGTGCTCATCATGGACGAGCCCACGTCGGCGCTTTCAGACGCCGAAATTCAAGAGCTGTTTCGCATCATCCGCGAACTCAAGGCGAAAGGGGTCGGGATTGTCTACATCTCCCACCGGATGGATGAAATCAAACAGATCTGCGATCGGGTGACGGTGATGCGAGACGGTCGCACCATCGGCACGGTCAACGCCCAAGAGGTCAGCGTCGACCAGATCGTGAGCATGATGGTGGGGCGCGAGATCTACGCCACGGCTCAGCCGGCTCCCAACGAGGGAGCGTCCGAAGTGGTCCTCGAAGTGCGGTCGCTTTCGAGGGGACGGGCTTTTCAAGACGTGAGCTTCAGCCTGCGCAAGGGCGAGATCCTCGGCTTTGCCGGCCTCATGGGGGCGGGGCGCACCGAAGTGGCCCGGGCCGTCTTTGGAGCGGATCCCATCGATTCGGGCGAGATTTACGTCAACGGAAAGCGCGTGGAGATCAAGAGCCCGGCCGACGCGGTGAGGCTGGGAATCGGGTATCTCCCGGAAGACCGCAAACGCCATGGGCTCATGCTCGACCTGGACGTGGAGGCCAACACGATCGTCGCAACCCTCCAGCGGTACGCGGCGGCGTTGGGATGGGTGCAAAAGAGCAAGGCGCGCCGCGAAGTGCAAGCTTACGTGGAGCAGCTCGGCGTCAAAACCCCGGGGCTTGAGCAAAGGGTCCGGTATCTTTCCGGGGGCAACCAGCAAAAGGTGGTCCTCGCCAAATGGCTCGCCAAAAATTGCGACATTTTGATTTTTGACGAACCGACCCGGGGCATCGACGTCGGCGCCAAGGGCGAGATCTACAAGCTCCTCAACGATTTGACAGTCCGGCAGGGAAAGTCGGTCATCATGATCTCGTCGGAGTTGCCTGAGATCTTAAGGATGAGCCACCGGATTATCGTGATGTGCGAAGGGCGGATCACGGGCGAGCTCGTGGCCCACGAAGCCACCGAAGAAGCCATTATGCGCCTTGCCACCTTACGACCAACTCCCCGGGCGGTGGTTTGAGATGATGGAGAGCAAGGCCGTACCCAGCAAGCGATCAGCGATTCGTTCCGATGTGCTGCAGCAAGCCCTGGCCTTTGCCAGCCTCATCGTCATGTTTGTCGTCTTTTCGCTGGCGTCGCCCAATTTCGCCACGTTCACCAACATCGTGGGCATTTTGCTGTCGACGGCGGTCATCGGGATCCTCGCGGTGGGCGTCACCTTTGTCATCATTACGGGGGGAATTGATCTTTCTGTCGGCACCGTGATGACGCTCGCGTCGGTCATCACGGGAGTGATCATCAGCTACTGGGGGCTTCCGATTCCCGCCGGCGTCTTGGGTGGGCTTGCCGCGGGCGCCCTTTGCGGTTTCGTCAACGGCACGGTCACGGCCAAGATGAAAGTGCCTCCCTTTATCGCGACCTTGGGCATGATGATGATGTCCCAGGGCCTTTCTCTCGTGATTTCGGGGACGCGGCCCATCTATTTTCTCGGCACCCCGAGTTTTCGCCAGATCGCAATGGGTTCGCTCGCGGGCATTCCCAACGCCGTCTGGATCTTTTTCGCTTCGGCGGTGATCGGAAGCCTCGTCCTCACCAAGACGGTCCTCGGCCGCTACACTTTTGCGCTGGGAAGCAATGAAGAGGCGACCCGCCTTTCGGGGATCAACGTCGACCGCTGGAAGATCGCCGTCTACACCCTTTGCGGATTGTACAGCGGCTTGGCCGGTGTCGTCATGGCGTCTCGCCTCAACTCCGCGCAGCCGGCGCTGGGTGCCGGATACGAGCTGGAGGCCATCGCCGCCGTGGTGATCGGCGGCACGTCTTTGAGCGGGGGCGAGGGCAGCGTGCTGGGCACCGTCATCGGGGCGTTTCTCATGAGCGTCCTCATCAACGGCCTGCGGATCCTTTCGATCCCGCAGGAGTGGCAAAAGGTGGTGATCGGAGCAATCGTCATCGTTGCTGTGTACGCCGACATTGCTCGCCGGCGCCGGCGCTAAAGGCCGCGCTAAAAAAATACCCAAAGGAGGTCTCTTATCATGGCGTTTTCCCGGATCTTTCGCGTGATCGCGATTGTTGCGGTGCTGATCCTTTCGCTGAGCAGCTTGGTGGGAGCCGCAGATCGCGATCGGCCGTACATCGCGATGATCTCCAAGGGCTTTCAACACCAGTTTTGGCAAGCCGTAAAGCTCGGCGCCGAACGGGCTGCCCAAGATTTTAACGTCGACATCACCTTTGAAGGGCCGGAGAGCGAGTCGCAAGTCGACCGGCAGATCGACATGCTCCAAGCAGCTCTCAGCCGGCAGCCCGATGCGATTGCGATCGCGGCTTTGGACAGCCGGGCGGTCATTCCCTTGCTCGAGCAGGCGCACGCGGCGGGGATTCCCGTGATCGGCTTTGACTCGGGCGTCGACAGCGACATCCTCGTGACCACGGCTGCGACGGACAACGTGGCCGCCGCCGCTTTGGCCGCGGACAAGATGGCGGAGCTCATCGGGTACGAGGGCGAGGTCGCGGTGATCGTCCACGACCAGACCAGCCGGACGGGCATCGACCGGCGCGACGGTTTTGTCAACCGGATCCGGGAGGCTTATCCCAATATCCGCATCGTCGACGTCCAATATGGCGGCGGAGACCACCTGCGCTCCACCGACCTGGCTAAGGCGATCATCCAGGGGCATCCCAATCTCAAGGGCTTTTTCGGCGCCAACGAAGGCTCCGCGATCGGGGTCATCAACGCGGTGATGGAGCTCAACATGGTGGGGAAGATCGTGGTCATCGGCTACGACTCAGGGCAATTGCAGATACAGGCGATCCGTTCCGGCATCATGGCCGGCGCGATCACCCAAAACCCCATCGGCATCGGCTACGAGGCGGTGCGGGCGGCCGTGGCGGCCATCAGGGGCGAGTCGCTGCCCGAGGTGATCGACACCGGATTTTTCTGGTACGACGCGACCAACATCGATTCGGACGAGATCAGGCCGTTGCTCTACGAGTAGGCGTTGGATGCCGGGAGGCGTCTTACGCCAAGAGCAGGCGGTCGTCGACGAGCTGAGTCCCCCGCACGCGGGAAAACTCGTCAAGCAGATCTTGCACTGTCATCTTCTCTCGCTCGGGGCCGGATAGGTCGAGGACGATCCGGCCCTCGTGCATCATGATAGTGCGGTCGCCGATCCGCAAGGCGTGTTCGAGGTTGTGAGTAACCATGAGCGTGGTCAGGCCGTGCTGGTTGACGATCGTGGTCGTAAGCTGGAGCACCTGTTGCGCCGTCTTGGGGTCGAGCGCCGCGGTGTGCTCGTCCAAGAGGAGCAAGGAGGGCTGCGTCAACGTGGCCATGATGAGCGAAAGCGACTGGCGCTGACCGCCCGAAAGGAGCCCAACCTCACTTTGGAGGCGGTTTTCCAGTCCGAGGCCCAGTTGGGCCAAAAGTTCTCGGTACCGGTGGCGAGCGGCCCGCGTGACGCCTCGTCCCAGGCCTCGTCGCTGGCCGCGAAATTCGGCCATGCTGAGGTTTTCTTCGATCGTCATCGAGGCCGCGGTGCCTTGCAGCGGATCTTGAAACACCCGACCGATGTACGCCGCCCGGCGATGCTCGCTCCAGCGGGTGATGTCGACCCCGTTAAGGCTGATCTTGCCCCGGTCGGGAAGATACCGCCCGCCGATCAGGTTGAGCAGGGTCGACTTCCCGGCGCCGTTGCTGCCGATGACCGTGACAAACTGGCCCTTTTCGATGGTGAGGTCGACCCGGTTGACCGCGATCTTGATGCTCCCGCCGCCAACAGGAAACGTCTTGGTCAAGCCTTTGATCACCAGCACGGCTTACATTCCTTCCTTTCCGAGCCGGGCAGCGTAGGCCGCTTCCGACGCTTGGGCCGACGCCCCCGCGAGCGCGTCGAGTTCGTCGTCGCTGGGGACCTTGCGGGCCGAGAGCCGCTCTTTGAGGGCGGGCGCTGCGAGCGCCAGGACCACGATCAACGCGGTGACGATGCGAAGATCCGTGGGAGCGAACCCCGCGTTGAGCGCGAAGTATATGGCGAGCCTGTACAAGACGGCGCCGGCGACTGCGCCCAGCGTCCCCCGAAAGACGGTGGACGGCCGGATCAAAGCGTTGCCGAGGATCACCGAAGCCAACCCGGTGATGATCGCGCCAAGGCCCATGCTCACGTCTGCGTATCCCTGGTACTGGGCGATCATCGCCCCCGCCAACGCCACGA
>PKEU01000143.1 GCA_002919195.1 bacterium | reverse complement strand
CCCGCCGATGTTTCCCGTCAGGCGGTCTGGGAAACGTTGCAGCGGGCGAGGATCGATGCTTACCGCGAGGCAAGCCGCGGCATTGAGGCGCTGCTGCAGCTGGCTTTTGAGCACGAAGCGCTGGTCCTTCCCGGGGAGGTGGCTTTCGGTAGATGATCTGGTTGGCGCTCATCGCGGGGCACTTGCTTTCGGACTTTGTATTTCAATCGGGCTTCGTGGAGGAGAGGAAAGGCGTCCACCTCGCGCGGCATGTACTCGTTGTCGCGTTGACGACGGGCGCGACGCTCCTATTACTCGAACGCTGGGCGCCGACCGGGCTTGGGCCCTTCTGGGTGCTGGCTGTAGCGGCCGCGGTGGCACTCGCGCACGGGGCGCAGGATGCGGTGGTCGCCCGGGCTCAGCCGAAAAATCTCATCAGGCTGGGGATTGACCAGCTGGTGCACCTTGTCGTGTTATGGGGCGTAGCAAGGGCGCTTGCATCTTTCCCGGAAGTTTCAGCAGTGCCGGTGGCCAGTGTGGTGGGAAGTATTGCGTCAGGGACGGCGGAAAACAGCATTTCGGGCGCAACGCTCGGGGAAACCGGAGTTTGGGTTTTCGCTGCACTGGTGGGCATCGTTTTCCTCGCTTTGGGAACGGCGGTGACTGCTGTTCTCATCGCGCACCTCTTGGAACCCTACCGCGTCGCCATGACCCGCGACTCCGAGGGCGGCGTTGCCCACGATGTCGATTTGCTTCCTAAGGCAGGTTTGTGGATCGGGCTGTGTGAGCGGTTTTTGCTCATCCTCGCGATCGCCGTGGGCACCGAAGTGGTTCCTGCAGTAGGCCTCCTGATGGGAGTCAAGTCAATTTACCGCTTTCGGGATTTGGATAAGAGGACCCGGGCCGAGTACTACCTCCTGGGCACCTTGTTGAGCGTTACCGCGGCTGTCGTTGCGGGCATCGCCCTCCGGTGGGTGGTATCGAACACCCCGTTGCCTTAATAAACGGGAACTTGGGTCGATGGCGGACGTGATGCGCGGACGTGATGTGCGGACGTGACGCGCAGATGTGACCTGCCCGGATGGATCAGGTGTTGTTTGTCTACGACGCGTGCGTGTGGCATGTCTCAATTCTCTTTACTCCTCCCCTGGTTCATTCAGTGTAGGTGTGTGATGTGGCTAAGCTGAGGCATGGATGGCGCCAAACGAGAGGGGCAGGGGGCAGTGAATTTTGATCGGGGATGAAACAGTCCCGGGTGGATCAGTTTCAAAAAAGGGACGGCGCTTCCTTGTTTTTTGTCTTAGTCATTCGCCCTCAATTACCAACACGAAACGAAACAGATAGGGAGGAATGGGAAAACTGAGGTGTGTGGGGATACTAGCAAGCTCGCGAGCTGGGAAAGGTTGAGTTAGTCTCTGTAGGATTGGCCGGGGCGCGGGGCGATGATGGTCACAAAAAACACCCCCGTTGCACGACGAAGGTGAATAGGCGGGGGTGAGAAAAGGAGACTTCCACAGTCGTTTCTGAAAGCCGCCCTACGGGCTGCTCTCACAAGCTTCCCCGCAGGCTGCTTCCAAAAGCCCTCCGCGAGCCGCATCCAAGAGCCGCTCGGTAGGTTGCTTTCAAAGGCCTCCCAACAGGCTGCTTTCCAGAGCCGCCCGATAGGCTGGTCCCGAAGGCTGATCGTAAAGCTGCATCCAAAGCTGCTCCGAGGCCCGGAAGCTGCTCCTAAGGTTGTCCCTAGAGTCGTACCAGAATGCCGTCCCTCCGGCCCGGCATTCCTGTCGGCTTCCTGGCTTTCTTGCCGGCTTTCCGCGGCCTAGAGAGGCGTTACACGCTGGCACGGACTTGGCCGCCGGTGCGCACGGCGCGGATGTATTCCCGGCGCATCCGGGCGATGTTGACGATGGAAATGCCCTTGGGGCAGGCGGCTTCGCACTCCCCGTGGTTGGAGCAGTTGCCGAAGCCTTCGATGTCCATTTGGTTGACCATGCTGATGACGCGGCGCTCCCGTTCGGGATGGCCTTGGGGCAGCAAGGCGAGCTGCGAGATTTTCGCGCCCGTAAAGAGGGCCGCGGAGGCGTTGGGGCAAGCGGCGACGCAGGCGCCGCAGCCGATGCAGGCCGCCGCGTCCATGGCTTCTTCGGCGATTTCCTTAGGGATAGGAATAGCGTTGGCGTCGGGCGCCGAGCCGGTGTTGACGGAGATGTAACCGCCGGCGGCGATGATCCGGTCGAGCGCACTACGGTCGACGACGAGGTCCTTGATGACCGGGAAGGCGTCGGCCCGGAAGGGCTCGACGGTGATCAACGAGCCGTCGGGGAACTCCCGCATGCGAAGCTCGCAGGTGGTGCACCCCAGCTTGGGCCCGTGGGCCATGCCGTTGATCATCAGGCCGCAGGCGCCGCAGATCCCTTCGCGGCAGTCGCTGTCAAAGGCGATGGGATCCTTGTCCTGCCGGACGAGCTCTTCGTTGAGCTCGTCGAGCATCTCGAGGAACGACATGTCCGGCGAAATGTTGTCGACGGTGTACTCTTCAAACCGGCCCGGTTGATCGGGCCCTGCTTGCCGCCAGATCTTCAGGCGAAACTTCATCGACGATCGCCCTTTCCAGCGCTTATTTGTAGCTGCGCTGCGTCGGTTTCACGTACTCAAACTCCAGCGGCTCTTTATGCCGCACGGAGTCTTTGATGTCGCCTTTGTGCTCCCAGACCGAGACGTGGCAAAAGAGGTCGTCGCGCCGGAGCGCTTCCCCGTCCGGGGTCTGGTACTCCTCACGGAAGTGACCGCCGCAGGACTCCTCGCGGTCGAGGGCGTCCATGGCCATCAGTTCGCCAAGCTCCAAGTAGTCGGCGACCCGCCCGGCAAATTCGAGGCTCTTGTTGTAGTCCTCGTTTTCGCCCACCACTTTGACGTTTTTCCAAAACTCCTCCCGGAGAGCCCGGATGTCGGAAATTGCTTTGGTCAGGCCTTGGGCGTTGCGGGCCATACCGACATAATCCCACATGATGCGGCCCAGCTCCCAGTGGAACTCGCGGACGGTCTTTTTCCCCTTGATGCTGAGGAGCCGCTTGATCTGGTCCTCGACGTCCTTGATGGCCTGCGCGAAGGCGGGGTGATCCGTGCTCAGGCCATCGGGCCGGTGATCGGCCAGGAAGTCGCCGATGGTGACCGGGATGATGAAGTAACCGTCCGCCAAGCCTTGCATCAGGGCGCTGGCGCCCAGGCGGTTGGCGCCGTGGTCGGAGAAGTTGGCTTCACCCAGGGCGTAGAGGCCCGGGATGGTGGTCATCAGGTTGTAGTCGACCCAGAGGCCGCCCATGGTGTAGTGCGGCGCGGGGTAGATCCGCATGGGAGTCTTGTAGGGGTCTTCGCCCGTGATCTCGCGGTACATGTCAAAGAGGTTGCCATACCGCTCCCGGATCACGTCGATTCCCAAACGGTTGATGGCCTCGGCGAAATCGAGGTACACAGCCCGCCCCGTGGGGCCGACTCCGTAACCTTCGTCGCAGATGGCTTTGGCGGCCCGGGAGGCGATGTCTCGGGGGACCAGGTTGCCAAAGGCGGGGTAGCGCCGCTCGAGGAAGTAGTCCCGTTCGTCTTCGGGAATCTCGTGGGGCGGCCGCGTGTCGCCCTTCTTTTTGGGTACCCACACCCGGCCGTCGTTACGCAAGCTTTCGCTCATCAGGGTGAGCTTGGACTGGCCGCTGCCCGTTTCGGGCAAGCAGGTGGGGTGAATCTGGGTAAAGCAGGGGTTGGCAAAGAAGGCCCCTTTCTTAAAGCAGCGCCAGGCGGCCGTGCCGTTGGAATTGACCGCGTTGGTGGAAAGGTAGTAGACCGTGGAGTAGCCGCCTGTCGCGAGGCACACCGCGTCGCCGGCGTAGGCTTCGATCTCGCCGGTGATGAGGTTGCGGCAAATGATGCCTCGCGCCCGTCCGTCGATGACGACGAGATCGAGCATCTCGCGGCGGGCGTAGAGCTTGACCCGGCCGGCCGCAACCTGCCGCATCAAGGCGCTGTAGGCCCCGAGCAGGAGCTGCTGCCCTGTCTGGCCCCGGGCGTAAAAGGTGCGCGAGACTTGTGCGCCGCCAAAGGAGCGGTTGGCCAGCATGCCGCCATACTCCCGCGCGAAGGGGACGCCCTGGGCCACGGCTTGGTCGATGATGTTGAGGCTCAGCTCCGCGAGGCGGTAGACGTTGGCCTCGCGGGCCCGGTAGTCGCCGCCTTTGATGGTGTCATGAAAGAGGCGGAAGACGCTGTCGCCGTCGTTTTGGTAGTTTTTCGCCGCGTTGATGCCGCCCTGGGCTGCAACGCTGTGCGCCCGGCGGGGCGAATCTTGGATGCAGAAGTTGAGCACATTGTAGCCCAGCTCGGCGAGGCTTGCCGCGGCCGAGGCGCCCGCCAAGCCCGTGCCGACGACGATGATGGTGTACTTGCGCTTGTTGGCGGGGTTGACGAGCTTGACGGAAGCCTTGTGGTTGCTCCACTTGTCCTCGATCGGGCCTTTAGGAATTTTCGCGTCCAGGACGACTTGCGACATCGGGCGACCAGCCTCCCACCAGCGTCAAGTCACGCTGAGTACGTCAGATAAAAAGCGTCTGAAAACGTCAGCAAAGGCTTTGCCAAAAACGGCGGCTTAGAGCGCCGGAAAAAGCCCAAAAAAGCTCGGCAAAACCATCGGCAGATCCACGGCAAAAGCATCCACCCGTCCAGCTCGCACTCACGCCGGCATCGGGACGAAGAAGTACGTGTAGAGCGGCAGGATAAAGAAGCCGCCGGCAACTAAGATGGCCAAAATCACCCCGACCGTGTAAGCCACGGGCAACCAGCGCCGGTTGAGAGCGCCCAGCGACTGAAGCGCGCTCCAAAAGCCGTGGGCCAAGTGCATGCAGAGAAAGAGCATCACAGCGGCATAGGTAAAGGCGATCGCCGGGTCCTTAAACCGCTCGACGACCAGGCGATAAAGGTCGCGCATGGGCACGCCGTCGATCACCGTTTCGTAATACGGCCCGAGGGTAAACATGTTGACGTGCCACGGCACAAAAAACAAAAGGATCAAACCTGTGATGGCCATCCAACGGGAAGCGGGCGTCATCTTGCTGGGCCCGCCTTTGGAGGCGGCCATGGTATACCGTGTGGAGCGGGCCTTGCGGTTTTGGATCACGACTCGAATGCCGGTGATGATGTGAAAGATAAAGAGGGCCGCCAAGGCTATCCTGGCGACAAAGAGGAGCGGGCCCAACTGGTGCAAGCTGTGCGAATACAAGTTGAGCAACCGCCCGCCGTCGCCGGCAAAGACCAGAAGGTTGGCCGTCAAGTGGATGATGAGGTAGCCGATGAGCAAAATCCCGGTGAGCCCCATGATCACTTTCCGGCCCAGAGACGTCTGCCACGTGCCTTTACGAGTCACGTCTTTCGCCATGCCGTGCATCGCCCCAAACCGGCGCCATCCCTTGCGCCGCAAAATAGGACAACCGAAGCAAAATATTATGGAAAAAACAAAGATGCTCAGCCACTAGCGTACCACTAACCCTTCAATAGGATCCAATATATAATATCCATAAGTATGATAGAAACTACCTATAAGAGCTATGAGTGGGGTGGGGGAGATCGAGCTCCGTCAACTGCGGTATTTTCTAGCGGTGGCTGAGACGCTCCACTTTGCCCGGGCGGCGGAGAAGCTGCACATCGCCCAGCCCAGCCTGAGCCAGCAGATCCGGGCCCTGGAGGAAGAGCTGGGGGTGCAGCTCTTCGAACGTTCCCGGCGCCACGTCGCCCTAACCACCGACGGGGAGGCGCTGCTCCCATACGCCCGCCGGCTGGTGGCGCTGGCGGACGACGCCCACGAGGAGTTTGCCGAACGGAGCGGCCTGCGCCGCGGCCGGGTGCGGCTCGGCACGACGCCCACGTTGGGCGGACACCTCTTGCCCCGGGCGATGCGCGGCTTTTTCCAGGCCTATCCCGGCCTTGAGATCACCATCACCGAGGACGGCTCGGACCGGTTGGCCCGCCAGCTCGAACAGGGTCAGCTGGACTTGGCTCTCTTGGTGGAAGATCCCAACATGCACGACATCGTGTTTGAGCCTTTGCTCAAAGAGGAAATCGTCGTCGCCTTGCCGGAGGGGCACAAGCGCGCGGGACAGGAGTCGCTCGCCTTGCAGGCCCTGAGCTCGGAGCGGTTTATCGTCTGCCGGGAAGGGTATCATTTGCGGACGCTGACCCTCGCGGCGTGCAAGGAAGCGGGCTTTCGGCCCCGGATTGCCGTGAGCGGGATCGACATCGACACAGCGCTCCGTTTTGTCCGGGCGGGATTGGGCGTTACCCTGGTGCCGAGGATTGCGGTCGATTCGATGCCGGGAATCGCCGTCGTTTCGATCAGCGAGCCAGTCCTGCGGCGGACGGTCGGCATCGCTTGGAATCCCCAGCGGTACCTGTCGCAGGCGGCGTCTGCGATGCGCGACTACTTGCGTGAAACGCTGAAGTAAGCGCAGGAGAATGCTCCGGTACAGAGCCGCGGGAAACCGAGCGGAAGTCGAGAGGAAAGTCGGAAATAGGTTCCAGAAAAAGGTGGGCTGTCGTCGGAGTCGAAGCTCTTCACCTGCAGTTTGGCGCTTTTGCGTTTGCCGCCGACGTTGTCCAAAGTTTGATGTTCGAACTTTCGTCGTAGGAGTGGGGAATGGTGCTTCAGCGTCACGTCAAGGCAGCTCCGATGACCAGCTTCCAACGGTGCGTCGTATGGGCGTTTTCCGGCCTCGTTGCGGCCGCGTCGATTTTGGCTGTGTCGCTCGCGGGGTCGCCGATGGTGTTGGCCGCTCCGGAGCCCGTTCTTTGGCAGGAGCCGGCTGTGTCGCAAGCATCGGCCGATTTGCAGGAGCCGAGCGGCGTGCTGTTGCCGCCGGCCAGCTTGCTTTCGTTGACGGTCTCGGAGACGGTGGCGAACCGGGACGCATTGGGGCAGGAGGACTCCGGGAGAGAGGCACCCCACATCCTGACGTTCGACGGCGTCTGGGAGAGAAATCACGCTGGCGCCAACGTGGGGCTGGCCATCAATCCATGGCCGAGGACGACGTTGAAGGTGGCCGTCGGCTTCGACGGTTTTCTCGGGAAAGGCGAGCGGTTTGACGCCAGTGTGCTGCAGGCTTCGTGGCAGCGAAGGTTTCACTGGGGCGGGCACGAGCTGGAGCTGGAAATCGGCAAGACGGCCCGGCGGCTCGGGCGGGGGCGGATCGACACCCTGCTCATGTCGGGCGAGCTTCCGGGCTTTCCCCAGATCGCCTACAGCGTGCAAGGCCCCCGGTACCGGTACGAAAAGCTCATCGGCGACCTGGGGACGGCGGACCGGCCCTACAAGCGCCTCACGGCGCACCGGCTTACGTATGAACTGACGCCGGCTTTGTCGGTGGGGCTTGCCGAAATCGCAGTTCGTTCGGAGCCGTTCCCTGGCGACGTGTTCTACGACGTGCTGCCCGGGTTGCCCCTCTACCTTTCGAAATACGTGCCGGGCGCGGACAGCGCGAGCGACAACCACCTGATCTACGTGGACGCCGAATACGACGCCGGCGATTGGCTTGGGTACGGCGAGGTGATCTTCAACGAATTTCCAGCGGGGCTCTGGCTCACCAACAACCCTCCGCTGTTTGGCGTCTTGCTGGGGTTTGAGATGGGGCCGTGGCTCGCCGAGTACTCGATGCTCACCAACTACGCCTACAGCAACGGCGATCCGGGTTCGCGCTATTCCCACGAAGGGCGTTCGCTCGGGCACTGGATGGGCGCCGACGGCGACGCTCTGGAGGTGCGCTGGACCCAAGGCCTTGCGCCCAACTGGCAGCTGGCGGTGGGAGGCTTTCACTGGCGCAAGGGCGAGGGGAAGGTCGACGATTGGTACGCATCCCGTGATGAGCGGGAAGAGAACGCCTTTTTGAGCGGCGTGGTCGAGCGGACGATCGGCGCGGTGGGCGCAGTCAAGGCGGACCTGGACCGGCTCGAACTGACCGCCGAAGTGCGGGCCGGTGTGGCGCAAAATTACCGCCACCAAGAGGGGAAATCCGAGTACGTGTTTGCCGCCAAGGTGGGGATTTCGTACCCGTTTTAGGGTCCTCGTTTATAGTGTGGAGAGGGAAAGCTCCGGCGGACGCGGCGCCGGAGCTTTCGCGCGGTGCGCCTCGCAGCGCAGCAGACCAGCGGGTTAAAGTCCCGCCACCGCTTTCGCCCAGTTGAAGCGGTGTAGCCAAAAA
>PKEU01000115.1 GCA_002919195.1 bacterium | reverse complement strand
GTGGCTCGCGCTCCCATAAAGAAGGGGAGGGCGATCAGGCCGCCCGCCCCCGGCGGGCGCATCGCTGCCGCCTCGCTGATCACATCGTAGGGGTCCGCGCCGGTTTCTTGAGCGAGGCGCTTTTCCTCGTGGCCAAACTGATCGCGAAACCAGCGCAAGATGGCTCCCGTGGCGCTCATCCCCTGCTCGAGCAGGAAGTATCCGGGTACCACGTGGCGCGAGCAGAGGGTGCCTCCTTCGATCGGGTCTGGGAGGGCCGAAAGCGGCGCCGAGACGTTGGACGTGGTTCCCGTCGACTCCATGACGCCGTGTCTGCCAATACCGGAGCCCAGCGCCTCCAAAGGACGGTCGCCCCCGCCGGCCACGACGGGAATCCCTTCCACCAGGTGCATCGCTTGGGCCGCCTCTCGCGTGAGCCGGCCAAGGACAGCACCCGAGGGGATGATGGGAGGAAGCTGCTCTTTCTTGATACCCGCCGCTTCGACGAGCTCGTCGATCCAGGTTTCCTCTTGGAGGTCAAACATCATGGTGCGCGAGGCGAGCGAAGGCTCCGTCGCCGCCACCTGCGTCATGCGGTAGCCGACAAACTCCTTAGGCTGCAAGAAAAGGCGCGCCTTTTGAACGAGCTCAGGTTGTTTTTGGGAGAGCCACATGAGCTTGGTCAGTGAAAACGTGGCGTCGGGGAGCATCCCCGTGCGCCGGTGAATCGCTTTCTCGCCAAAAAGCTTGCCGACCGCCTCCGCCTGCTCTGTCGAGCGGCGATCCATCCACAAAATCGCGTTGCCTAAGGGACGCCCATCCTGGTCGACGGCCGCCATGGTCTCCCGCTGGGAGGAAAGGCCGATCGCGGCGATGCGCCGCCGGGCGTCGGGGCCGGCTTGGCCCATGCACTCTTGGGTCGCTTGCACCGCGGCCCGCCACCAGTCCTCGGGATCTTGCTCCGCCCACAGGGGCCGGGGATACATGATGGGATACTCGTGGTTGGCCTGGGAGAGGACCGTCCCGCCGGTGTCAAAGAGGACGACTTTGCACGCGGTCGTGCCGATGTCGATGGCAAGCAACAGCGCATCGTGGCTCATTTGAGCACCTCGGGATTGACGATGTGCTTGGGCCGCTGGTTGCGGAGGACCGCTAGCAGGTTTTCCGCTGCCATGATGGCCATTTTCGTCCGGGTCTCGGTCGTCGCGCTCGCGATGTGAGGCGCAAGCACCACGTTGTCGAGCTCGGTGAGGCCGGGGGTGAGCTTGGGCTCTTCCTCAAAGACGTCGAGCGCCGCGCCGGCGATCGTGCGACTCTTGAGCGCTTCGACCAGGGCCTTTTCGTCGACGACCGGGCCACGGGCGGGATTGATGAGGTAGGCCGTCGGCTTCATCATGGCCAGCTCCCTCGGCCCGATGAGATGGTGCGTCTCGGGCGTCAGGGGCACCGTGAGCACCACGTAGTCGGCCTCCTGGAGCAGCTCGTCCAAGGAGGCGTAGGTGGCCTGCAGCTCGTTTTCGATGGCTGGATCGACGCGCCGGCGGTTGTAGTAGAGCACGCGCATGTCAAAGCCCCGGGCGCGCCGGGCGATGGCCTGTCCGATCCTCCCCATACCGATGACGCCAAGGCACTTGCCGTAGACGTCGCTGCCCAAAAGCAAGAGGGGGCCCCAACCTTGAAACTTGCCGGCCCGGGTAAACCGGTCGGCTTCGACGACCCGGCGGGCGACGGCCATGAGGAGGGCCCAGGCAAAGTCAGCCGTGGTCTCGGTCAAGACGCCGGGCGTGTTGGTGACGACGATACCCCGGGCGGTGGCGGCTTCGACGTCGATATTGTTGTAGCCCACCGCATAGTTGCTGATCACCTTCAGGTTGGGGGCCGCGTCCATCACTTCGGCTGTGATCTCCTCGGTGAGGAGACACAAGAGGGCGTCTTTGCCGCGGACGCCTTCGATCACCTCTTCTTTTGTAGGAAGGCGGTCTTGGTCTTCAAAGACGGTCACTTCACACTCTTGGCGCAACAGATCGAGGCCCGCTTGGGGAATGGGGCGGGTGACGTATACTCGACCGAGTGACAAAGCTCATCCCTCCATATGGATCTCGCCGATGATCACGTCGACGCCTGCGGATTTCACCAGCTCCTGGACCAGCGGTGAAAGGTTGGCGTCGCTCACCAGCGCCGTAAACTGGTCGAGCCGGGCGTAGGCGACCAGGCTTCTCCGCTCCCACTTGGTATGGTCAGCGAGCAAGATGACCTGGTCGGCCGAACGGATCATGGCGCGCTTGACATCCGCCTCCAACACGTCGGAGACGGTGGCGCCGTGCTCCACGTCCAGCCCGGCGCAGGCCATAAAGGCCTTGTCGACCCGTATCCTCTCCAGCGCCCTCAACGTGTCGGGGCCGACCAGCGCCAGCTCCTGGGGGCGGAGGTTGCCGCCCAACACATTGACGGAAAGATGTGGCGCTTCGGCGAGCTGGGTCGCGATCCGCAGGCTGTGGGTGACGACGACCAGCTCCCTCTTTTGGGTCAAGAGCTTGGCCAGGGTGAGGGTGGTGGTCCCAGAGTCGAGGAGGATCGTGTCCCCCTCTTGCACCAGGTCTAGGGCGGCCCGGGCGATGGCTTCTTTGAGCTCGTGGTTTTGTCCCAGGCGCTCCGCGGCGGGGGCGGCGCGGAATGGCGCCCCGGGCGCGCGGAGCGCTCCCCCGTGGATGCGGCGGAGCACTCCGGCGTTTTCCAAGGCTTTGAGGTCGCGGCGGATCGTCTCCTCGGCGACGCCAAAGAGACGGCTGAGTTCCGCGACGCTCACGGCTCCCTGCGCGGCAACCCGGCGAGCGATCTGGTCGCGGCGCTCCTCGGGGAGCATCAGGCCAGGCTCTCCTTGAGCCAGTCGATATCTTGGCCGCGTACCCGGGCGAGGTGCCGCACGGCCTCTTTTGCCGAAGCATCTTCGTGGATCAACTTGCCGACCGCTTCGGCGACGGCAAAGGGGTCGTCGTCACCGGGAAAGAGCACGTTGCGGCCCACCATAGCTCCCCGGACGTTGTCGCCCTCGCCCAGACCCTGCTCGAAGCTTTGGATCAGGTTGAGCGGGTTGCCTGTCGCTGGCCCGCCGAGCATCAGGATGGGCAGCGTCGTCGAACGGGCGACCCGGTGGTAACCCTCGACGTAGGGGATTTTGATCCACATTCTCGTCGACGAGCCTCCCAGGGCGGTGGCGACGCCGACGGCTTTGATGAGGCTGTCTGCGTCCATCTCGACGACGTACCTGCCGGGCTCCTGCCGGACGGGCAGCGGCTCGAGAAAGATCTCGAGGCCCAACTTGTCGAGCTCGGCCACGGCTTGGGAGCAATAGTAGATCGTCGCGATGGAGTAGCGGGAGTTGCGGTCGGGATCGATGCGAAAGAGCATTTTGCCGCCGTCGAGGCCGAGCTCTTTGAGGCGCTGGGGCGTGTAGGAGCTCATCCGGTCGTCCATCTCGTGCTCGAGCCCCGCAAGCCCCGTGCGGTTCATCGATCCGATCACCAGTTTCCCGTCAAGGAGAGGCTCTTTGCCCGCCTCTTTCAAGAGGAAATCGATCAAGAAAAGCTCGTCGATGATGTCAGGCGTCGCCATGATGCCGTCGACCAAGGGGCTTTTGAGCACCCGGACGATGCGGGCGAGATACTCCATGCGATCGCCCATCCGCACCGGATCGCTGCCCACGTTGGTGACGTAGCGGGCGGGGTGGTCTGCGGCGAGGATCAAGAGCTTTCCGTCGGGGGCGATCTGATCCCGCCGGACGCGGGCTTGGGCGGCTTGCAAGATCGCTTCCCGGCGGTCAAGGCGTGCCCGGGTCAAGCGGTCAAAGAGATACTCCGGGAAAAACCGGCGGACGGAGAAGGCGTATGTCCCCGGCGCATACGTGACGTCGAGGCGGTTTCGGGCCACGTTGAAATAGGCCTTCGTGCTTTCGATAACCGCCTCGGGAAGCTGGTCGCCGTGGGGCATCACCTCAAAGCCGATGCCCCCCTTCCAGCCGATCTCGTGCAGTTCTTTCACAAACTCGGCCAAAAGATCGGGCTCGACAAAGCTGTCGGGGTGGTCAAAGGACGGGTGCGTGTCGCCGTAAATGGGGCTTTCGGGGTCGAGGACGCACGAGCCGATGTGGACGTGGTTGAGATAAGGCGCCAAGAGCTTGAGCACCGCGGGCGTTTCGCTCTGCAGCCCATCCCCGTCCAAAAGGGGCAAGTGGCTCAAATCGTACATCAGGCCGAAGTTTTTGTGGCCCATCTGATGTCTCAAGGTGTGCGCCACCTTGACGGCCTCGCGAGCGGGACCGATCAGCTGGTGCTTGCACCCGCGCTCGTCACGGCGGTCAAAGAGCTCCAGCGAGATCTCAAGGGGATCGCGGCCCAGCGCCCGGGAGCGCTCTTTGGCATAGACGCAAAGCTCGTCCAAGGAGAGGATGAGGGCCTCGATCGCCGACAACCGGTGCGCCGCGCCGGGGTCTTTGCCGCTGATGATGCCGATGCGGACCGCGCCGATCTCCAGGGCCTCGTCGATGCACGTTTTGAGGCGCTCGATGGCCCGGCGGCGGTGCACCTCGTCGAGGCTGCTGATGTCGGTGGGATCCACCAGGTTTTCCTCGTTGAGGAGCTGCACCGGCTGGGCGCTGTAGGTCACCTCCATCTTGGCGTCCGCGAGCATCTTGGCCACTTGGGCCCGGAGCCCTGGATCTTTGATCTGGGTGATCTCAATCCCGCCGAAAAACGGATCGTCGATGATTTGGCGGATGCTGCGCAAGAGGTAACTGGCCGGGGCCTCGCCGCGCTGGGTGGCCCGGGTGTTGCCCGGCCCGGGAAAGAGCATGGGATGGACGATGCTAAAGACGTTTTCCTGGAGGACCATGGCGTAAGCTTAAACCTCCTCGATCAGAGCGATTTGACCCACGCGTGGTCGGGGTCGTCGTTGGGCACGAGCTCTCGCGTGCTGCCTGACAAAAACCAGAGGTAGTAAACGCGATACCCGGGCGCCGCAGCGACGGGGTGATACCCAAAAGGCAGGGCCACCGCCGTGTTTTCCCGGATAATGTACGCCTCATCGAGGGGACGGGCCGGATCTTTCGAGTAAAGGGCTTGGACGCCAAAGCCTTGCGGCGGATCTACTTTGAAAAGATAGATCTCCTCCATCTTGTACTCCACCGGCGGGTTATCTACATCATGTTTGTGGGGAGGATAGCTCGACCACAATCCCGGTTGGTTGAAGGTCTCGCCCACCACGAGGTGATGAGCGGGCCGGCCTTTGTCGATGATGTCGTGCACTTGCCGGCGGAAGGCGCCGCTTCCCCGGTCGTTGACGACCACTTGATCGGGCGTCACCACATAGGGTGAAAAGGGACCACCCTCGCCCCCCGGCGCGCTGCAAAGGGCGATCTCTACCCCTTCGGTCCCCGCCCCCACCAGCTCGAAGTCGGCCCCTGGCGGGATGTAGACGGCGGTCGCCTTTCCTGAAAAGACGTCTTTCCGCCCGCCCAAGGCTTTCCACCCGTTCTCTTGCACCCTGACGTCGCATACACCTGACAAGATGACAGCAGCGATCTCCCGTTGTCCGCTGTTTGCCGCGTACGTTTCGCCGGCGGCGAGGCGGACGACTTCGAGGCCGAGCTGCTCGAGCCCCGCATCGCCCGGCGCAAAGACCGCAAAGTGACCGGTGCCAGACGGTACAGACCGAAAGAGCTCCATGATCCTCTCCTCCTGGTGGTAGGCTGTGTGGAAATGTGGGAACATGATGGGATTACAACATAAACCGGCAAGGATCCTCTCATTTTCCATCTGGATTCAGAAAAAGAGTGGGGAAAGGAGCATTATGGAAAATCCTGGCGAAAATTGACTTATAATTGACTCAAGGTGGCGTGATCCGCTGTTAAAGAAAAGGCAGGGAGGCAACGGACTTGTCATGAAACGCGAGCCAAAGCTCGGCCTCGCCCTCTCGGGCGGGGGGTTCCGGGCTTCTCTGTTTCACATCGGGGTATTGGCTCGGTTGGCCGATTGCGATCTCTTGCGTCACGTGGAAGTGATCTCCACTGTCTCCGGCGGCTCTATCATCGGAGCTTACTACTATTTGAAACTTAAGGTGCTCCTCGAATCCAAGGCAGACCGCGAGATCACGCAAGAAGATTACCAAGACCTGGTGGCCGAGGTGCTCGACGGCTTTATGGCGGCCGTGCAGCGAAACCCAAGGCTTCTCACCTTCATCAATCCCGTGAAAAACCTCCGCTTTCGCCGTCCTGACTATTCGCGGTGCAACCGTTTGGGCGAGCTCCTGGACGAATTGCTCTACCGGCCTGTGATCGGGCGTCATCGCAGGACGCCCGTGCAGATGCGGGAGCTCGTGATCCAGCCCAAGGGGGAGTCGCCGGGGTTTCACCCGGAGCGGCAAAATCACAGGCGTTATGCGAAGGTGCCCGTCCTGCTCATCAACGCGACAAGCCTCAACACAGGCCGCAACTGGCGTTTTGAGGCGGTCCGGATGGGCGAGCCGCCCGCGGACGACCCTTTATCGCAGGATATCGACAAGCGAATGCGGCTTCCACGCCCTCGGCGGTATAGCCAGCTCCCTCCGGAGCTCCAGAGGATTGAGCTCGGCCACGCCGTCGCCGCGTCGGCGGCCGTGCCTGGACTCTTTTATCCGCTGGCCATCAGCGGCCTTTACGAGGGGGTACGGGTCGAGCTGGTCGACGGTGGAGTCCACGACAACCAAGGCGTCAGAGCCCTGCTCGACCGGGGGTGCGACCAGCTGATCATCAGCGACGGCAGTGGCCAGATGGACGGCCAAAGGCACCCAGGGACCGCCGTCCTCTCGGTCTTGACGCGGGCCAACGAGATCTTGACGACCCGTGTGCGTGAAGAGCAGCTGCGGTATGTGGCGAGCGGCAAGGGGCCGGCCGATCATTGCCTTATCCACCTGCGACGGGACCTGGAAGTGGAGGCTGTGCCCTACTACGACAACGCGGGCCGCCTGGTGGGAGGCTCCAAGCCGTCGAGGCAAGGGCCTTTGGAGCACGGCACCGCGCCAGAGGTCCAGTGGGCGCTCTCACGAATCCGTACCGATCTCGACGCGTTTCATGACGCCGAGGCCTACGCGTTGATGTGCAACGGATACCAGATCGCCCGGGCCGCGCTGCCCAAGGCCCCGGGCATCTGGCAAAGGCGAGGACAAGTTGAAACCCGCAGCTGGCGCTTTTTGCAGGTGGCCCCTCTGCTCGAACGGCCGACCGAGCGGTTTCTCGAGCTCTTGAAAGTGGGAAGCTCCAACATCTTTAAAGTGTGGATGCTCTACCGGGGGCTTGCTTTGGGCACCGCCGCCATCGCGATCGCTACGGTTTCAACGCTGGCCTGGGTCTATCGCGACGCGCTGCAAAGGCCAATCGTGCCGCCCGAGTGGATCCCCAGCGCGTCTGAAGTAGCCGGCGGTGTGATGGTCATCGCGCTGGCGATCTACGCCAGCCGCTGGAAACTGGGCCCGTCACTTGGGCGATGGTCGCGGCTCCTCGAGCCCATCCAAAGACCCCTCCAGTGGCTCTATCGCCTGGTGGTCCGGGGCGTCTTGCCCGCGCTGGCCGCGCTCCCCTTGGCGCTCTACCTCAAGTTTCTCAATCCTCTCTATCTCAAGGCCGGCAGGGTCGACCGGTTGTTGGACGGGGCCGGCCCCTCCAGGGTCGTGATCCAAGAGCGCCTCTCCACCGCAAGCCGCTCCCGGTGAAGCGGCGCCCGTCGCATCTCACCGGTCGAGCTCCACGGTCGTAGGGGCAGGCCGGGCGGATGACGGCGCCGTCGAGCGGGGGATCCAGAGCGCCACGAGGGCCGCGAGCAACGAGGCGACGGCCGAGATCCAAAACAGCGGGCGGATGCCAACGACGTCGTAGAGGTAACCTGCCAGGTACGTCCCCGCAAGGACAGGCAGGCCCGACGTGGTCACCGTCCACGCCGACTGCCCTTCGGTCCTGCGTTCGGGCGGAAAGAGCGTGTGGACCAGCGTCACCGATCCGATGTGAAAGGCGGCGAAGGTGAAGGCGTGGAGCACCTGCACGCCAAGGAGGAGCCCGACCGAAGATGTCTTGGCGTAAACAGCCCAGCGGATCGCGCCGGCTAAGGCGCTGAGGATAAAGAGCCTCCGGGCGGTGATCCGTCGCATCAGCGGGGCGCTGACAACCATCATCACCACTTCGCTCACCACCGCGATGCCCCACGAAAGCCCGATGAGACTCTC
>PKEU01000202.1 GCA_002919195.1 bacterium | reverse complement strand
CTCCGGTTGTTTAAGCTGATGCTCCCGCAAGAATTTGGCGGCCGCCCGACGCCGCTGCCGGACATGCTGCGCATCTTCGAAGAGCTTGCCGCGATCGACGGCTCACTGGGCTGGCTTGTCCACATCGGCGCCGCCGGCGGTTATTTCGCGCCCTCGTTTGAGAAAGAGGTCGCCCGCGAACTCTTTTCGCCGCGAGAGGCGGTGATCGCGGGCAGCGGCTTTCCCGCCGGGCGGGCCCGGCGCACGGCGGGTGGTTACACCGTGAGCGGGCGCTGGCGGTATGCTAGCGGCGCGCAGTACGCGACGCTCTTTACCGCCAACGCTGTCTGCGAAGATGAAGGAAAACAGGTCATCCGGGCTTTTGCCTTCTTTCCGGACCAAATCCAGATCGTGCACGATTGGGGGAGTTTTGGCCTCAAAGCCACCGCGAGCGACAGCATGGTCGTCGACGAAGCCTTCGTTCCCAGTGAGAGGGTCTTTGTCGTCGGGGAGAGCAAATGGCAGCCGGCCGACCCTGTCACGGCGGCGCTCTTTCGCCTTCCTTTTGACATCGTGGCCGTGACCACGATCGCCTCGGTCAGCATCGGTTTGACCCGCCGCTTTTTCGAACTGGCCCGGGATCTCCATCGCTGGGAGACTCTCGGACACAGGCAGGGGTTGGCTCGGGAAGCCGCCGAATACCGGGAACTCTACTACCTTCTGGCCCGCCGGGCCTGGTCGTGGGCCGAGGCCGGCCACGAGTTCCCAGAGCGCGAAAAACAAGCGATCATGCAAGGAATACGCCGGCTCGTAGCCGCTTCGGTCCGGGCGGTCCAAGAGGCTTTTGCTTATCTTGGGATGCGCGCCCTTTGGGAGACCGAGCCCATCAACCGGGTCTACCGAGACCTGCAGGCTGCCAGCCACCACGTGTTCTTGCGGCCGCCGGAGGCAGGAGAAGACACCGCCGGCTAAACTTCGGCGCGCCGTTCTTAGACAAAACGCGAGAGAAACGCGAGAGATCGCTCGCCTACCGGGGCTTGCGGCCGCTGGCCGTAAACCCTTTGCTCCATCGGTAGAAGTACTCCTCCACCTCGTCGCTGTACAGCCACAGCACGATCGCGGCGGTCATCGCGACGCCGAGGACGATGTTGGCCCATACCATGCTGCCGCCCACACGATCCCCGAGGAAGGTCAAAACGGCCATGCCTGGCAGCCGGCCCACCAAGCAGACCGCGAGCAAGTGTAGGAGCCGCCATCGCGTGAGGCCCGCAATAAAGCAAATGGCGTCGTCGGGGAAGAAAGGCAAGAGAAAAAGCATGAAAAAGTTCCACAGGCCGCCTTCCTCGACGAGATAATCAAACCTCTGCCGCACACTTGCGGGGACGACGCGCCGCACGAGCTTTTCGCCCAAGAGCCGTCCGAGCCCCATCGCGAGAAACGAACCGATCGCGAGCCCCAGCATCGACAAGAACAAGCCGCGCCAAAAGCCAAAGAAATGCCCAGCCAGCAACCCGATCAACTGGCCAGGAATCGGGGCAAAGACCACCTGCAGCACCTGTAGGGTGAGAAAAATGTAAGGCTTGGCCGGACCAAATCCCTCAACAAGTTCCAAGAGACGTTGCTGACGGGTTTCCCAGTCGCCCCTTTGCGCCTCGCGCAAGAGCTCTTGGTACTCATCTGGGAGCAGGGGGATGAGCGCGTAGATGACGACGGAAAGGATGACCGTCAACACGAGGGCGCCCACGAGGATGGGAACCATCCCCATCACTTTGGTGTAGAGACGCTTGAAAAACCGGCGAAGCAATGCAGATCCCAGGACCGCCAACTCCTCCCCAGCCCACTGGCTGACCGACCCATTCATCGAGGCCATCTAAAACCCCTGCTCCGGTGATCATCTTCCCTCGCTTTTTCGCCGCCTGCTATACCCATTCCGCCCGGTGAAAGAGCGCTACTGACAACGCGAAGGCGGTAGCCGCCGGGATCAAGAAAGCGAGCAAAACCGGAAAGACCATGGTAGTCGTCGCACTTGCACCGTCCCAACTCCTTGGGGCAGATGATCGTGCTCGCGCTTCGGGCGCTGCGAGCCCATCCTATTCATTCTTTTCACGTTACCCCATTTTCTGGAAACTCCTCTCACAAAAGAAAAGCGCCCCCATGGGGCGCTTCAGCGAAAAGCGTCGTTCCTTGCCCTTAACGGAGCGGGATCCTAAAGCCTCCCGTCTTCTCCACCTTAGGCAGGGTGATCACCAGCTCACCTTTGCTAAACTCGGCACTCACACGGTGAGGATCGACGGGGCCGGGAAGCTGCAGCATTCGTTGAAACTGTGTCGAGCTCCACGTCCGTTCCCGGCGCAAAAACCGGCGTCCCTCTTCGCGTTCCCTCTTGCCCCGGATCACGAGCACGTCGTTGTGCAGCTCGACCTCGATGTCTTTCTTGTCAAAGCCGGGCACTTCCGCAGTGACGACATAGGCGTCGTCCGTCTCCTCGATATCGACCGCCGGGAGGTTAAACGACCATCCTGGAGGCGTGCGGAAAAACTCGTCCATCGCCGACCACATGGGTTCCATCATCGCGCGAAAGTCCGGGAAAGGCATGGGAAAACGCATCGCCAAGACCTCCTTTGTCACCGATCGGCACTCTGACCTTTCCTGACCTTCACCTCTATCATACGCCATTGGTCAAAATTGGTCAAGACGCGCGACGGGCCCTTGCGGCAGGAGTAAAGGAAAATTAGCAGAATAGAGTAGCTCCGCAGTAAAGTTTTCCTCTGTCAGCGATGACCGACTGGGGAGAAGGGGGTGGTCTTCGCGTCAAGATGCCGCACTCTCTGAGTTGTTCCGCACTTCGCACTTAGGGATCCCAAAATCAGGCCGAGTAAAGCAGGAGGCGAAATGGTGCGTAAATTACTGATCTCGCTGTTGTGCGTCACGCTCGTCCTCGGCGCCGCCTCCCTGGCTCACGGTGCGACCTACCGGGAAGCGCCGATGCTGGCTGCCAAGGTCGCAGCGGGCGAGCTGCCTCCGGTCGACGAGCGGCTTCCCAAAAACCCGCTGGTCTTGGAGCCCATCGAGGGGATCGGAAAGTACGGCGGCACCCTGCGGGCGATGGAAAACAACGACCAATTCCCTCAGTCCCGCATGTTTATGTACGGTTTTTCGCTGGTACGTTTTGCTGATGACGGCCAAAAGGTGGTTCCCGGCCTAGCGTACAAGTGGGAGCACAACGAAGACAAGACCGTTTGGACGTTTTATCTGCGGGAAGGCATTCGCTGGTCCGACGGCCATCCCTTCACCGTCGACGATATCCTCTTTTGGTGGAACGACATGGTCCTCCACCCGGGTATCGCCGAGCCGGCGCCTGACTGGGGCCAAGCCGGCGGCCAGCTGGCGGAGCTCGTCAAGATCGACGATTACACGATCCAGTTCCGCTACGCGGTGCCCAACCCGATTCTCGACGCTCGTCTGGCCACCTGGCCCAACGGGCATGAGCAGGGCGCCCGCCTCATCGTGCCGGCGCACTACATGAAGCAGTTCCACCCCGACTACTCGGACTATCCCAACTTCGAGGTCTTTGAGGAGAAGCTCGACTGGTACGCGAACGTCGAGTACCCGGTCCTCACGGCGTGGAGGCCCGTGGAGTACCGTCCGGGCGAGCGGCTCGTCCTCGAGCGCAATCCCTACTACTACGCCGTCGATCCTGAGGGCAACCAGCTTCCCTACATCGACCGGATCGAGTGGCGGATCTCGCGCGACATCGAGGTTATCAAGAACGAGATCATCACCGGCAACGTCGACTTCCACCTCCGTCCCTACCTCGACCTGAGGGACCTGCAGCTCTTGCGTCAAAACGAGGGCCGCGGCAACTACCGGGTGATGATGTGGGACAGCGGTTCGGGATCGGGTCCGCTTTACTATCCCAACCATAACCATCCCGATCCTGAAAAGCAGGCGATCTATCAAAATCCCAAGTTCCGCCAGGCGCTTTCCCACGCCATCAATCGTGAGCGGATCAACCGGCAGATCTACTTTGGCCTGGGTGAGATCACGACCGGCACTTTGAGCCGCAAGGCCATTGAGTACTCGCGTACTGAGCGCGGTCGTCAGTTGTTTGAGGCCTGGCGCGACTCCTACTCGGCGTACGATCCTGAGAAGGCCAAGGCCCTCCTCGATGAGATCGGCGTCGTCGACCGCGACGGCGACGGCTGGCGCGACCTGCCCAGCGGCGCGCCGCTCACCTTGCGGATCGAGCAAGACGCCCTCGCCGGCAAGGAGTCCGTCGACTCCAACCAGTTCGTCAAGGAAGACTGGGAGGCTATCGGGCTCCGCACCGTCATCAACCCCGTTGAGGGCACCCAGATCCAGAGCATGCAGCGGACCGCCACCTTCGACATCCGCAACAGCTGGGAGATCGGTGACGGCCCCGACCACGTCGTCTTCCCCAACTGGCTCGTTCCCATCGGTTGGGAGCGCTGGGCGCCTCTCTACGGCAACTGGTACGCTGTGAAGGGAACGGCCGCGGAGGGCACCGAGCTTGATAAGGATCCCCGCGACCGGACGCCTCCGCGTGAGGAGCCGCCGGCGGGAAGCGCCTACGCTCGCTTGCAGGAGATCTACGACCAGTTTAAGGTCGAGCCCGACGACATCAAGCGGGATAACCTCGTCCTCGACGCGGTCCAGATCCACATCGACGAGGGACCGTTTATGATCGGCACGGTGGGCAACTATCCGCGGCTCGTCGTGGCGAAAAACAACCTCCGCAACGTGCCGGATCGGGACCAGCTGGCCACCGGTGGTTTCGTCAACCCGTGGATTGTCCCGTTCCCTGCGATTACCAACACCGAGCTCTACTACTTTGAGTAGAGCCGGCTGATGGACGCGTGATGTTCGGGTGCGCTGCCAGCCGCGTTTCGTGCGCGGCCCGCGCGGCGCACCCGCTTCTTACCTTTGTTCTCACGAGGGAGGTGCTCCGCGTTGCTCGCCTATCTGACCCAGAGGCTGGTATCTGCGTGCGTCACACTCGTCATCGTCTCCTTCTTTGGCTTCATCCTAATCAACCTGCCGCCAGGCACCTACCTCGATGTGCGTATCGCCGAGTTGCAGGTGATGGGGACCAGCACAGCCACCGAGCAGATAGAAGCCTTGCGCGCCCGTTTCGGCCTCGACAAACCGTGGTACGTCCAGTATTGGAAGTGGGCAACCGGATTTCTCAAAGGTGACTACGGCCGTTCGTTCCGGTACAACCGGGAGGTCCGTGAGCTCATCGGCGACCGCATCTGGATGACGATCGCGGTCGCTTCGGCCACCGTCGTCTTCAGCTGGGTGGTCGCAATTCCTATTGGGATTTACACCGCGGTCCACAAAAACTCGTTGGGCGACTATATCGCGACGTTTCTCGGCTTTATCGGGTTGTCGATACCCAACTTTCTCTTAGCCCTCGTGTTTCTCGTCCTGGGCACCCAGTTTTTTGGGACATCGCTGGCCGGGCTCTTTTCGCCCGAATATCAAGACGCTCCCTGGAGCTGGGCCAAGTTTGTCGACCTTCTCAAACACCTTTGGATTCCGGTCATCGTCGTGGGCGCGGAAGGGACAGCGCAGCTCATCCGGATCATGCGAGGCAATCTCCTCGACATCATCCATATGCAGTACGTCATGACGGCGCGGGCCAAAGGGCTTGCTGAGCGCATCGTCATCTACAAGCACGCGGTGCGCAACGCCATCCACCCGCTGATCATGCACATGGGCCTTACGATGCCGTCGATCATCTCCGGCTCGACGGTGGTCTCGATCGTGCTGTCGCTGCCGATCATCGGACCCATGTACTTCGACGCCCTGAGGGGCCAGGACATGTACCTTGCGATCTCCATCCTGATGTTCCTTGCGATCGCGCTGATCGTCGGCAACCTGCTTGCCGACTTGCTCCTGGCGTGGGTCGATCCACGCATCCGCTACGAATGAGGAGGACGCTCGATGATGGAACCTGCTCCCGCCAGAGCTCAAGCCGGCTCCCCTCAACCCGCAACAGGAGATGCCTATCAACCCGCGTTTGATCCCAGGCGAGAAACGCAATGGTGGTTGATGTGGCGGCGCTTCCGCCAAAACCGCCTCTCCGTGTTTGGGTTGATCGTCATCGGCTTGTTTTATCTCACCATGGTCTGCTTCCCGGGATTTATCGCCCCGTATTACCACGACCGCAAGTTCGACGACTACGTCTTCGCGCCGCCGTCAAAGATCCGCTTTGTGGACGAAGAGGGCAACTTCCACTGGAGGCCCTTCATCTATGGGCGTAAGACGGAGCTCGACTTTTATACCCTCTCGTGGGTCTTTACCGAAGATCCCACGAGCAAGCATCCCATTTACTTCTTCGTCCGGGGCGACAGCTACCGTCTCTTTGGGTTTATCCCAGCCAACATCCACCTTTTTGGCACCATCACCGGTGAGCCCATCTTTCTCCTGGGAACCGACCGGCTGGGTCGAGATCTTCTCTCCCGTATCATCTACGGCGGGCAGATCTCATTGACGGTGGGGCTTGTCGGCGTCATCCTGACCATTTTCCTCGGGACCTTTCTGGGCACCGTCTCCGGCTATTACGGCGGTACGGTCGACAACATCATCCAGAGAGTTGGAGAGGTGCTGCTCTCGTTTCCCGACATCCCCTTGTGGGCCGCGTTGGCGGCGGCCATGCCTCCCGATTGGTCGCAGATCACCGTCTTTTTCGGTATTAGTGTCATCCTCTCACTGCGCAACTGGTCGGGTCTTGCCCGCCAGCTCCGGGGAAAGGTCCTGGCCTTGCGGGAATCGGAATTTGTCCTCGCCGCCAAGGGCCTGGGCGCGTCCGATCTCTACGTGATCTTTCGCCACCTGATCCCGAGCACCCTGAGCCACATCATCGTCATCGCAACGCTGTCCATCCCCGGCATGATTCTCGCGGAGACGGCCTTAAGCTTCCTCGGCCTCGGCATCCAACCGCCGATGGCCAGTTGGGGCGTCCTCTTACAAGACGCCCAGCAGGTGAGCGTGGTGCTCAACCGTCCCTGGCTGCTCCTGCCGGGACTCTTTGTGGTGGCAGCCGTTCTCTGCTTCAACTTCCTCGGCGACGGCATTCGCGACGCAGCGGACCCCTACATGGACCACCGCTGATCTCTTAGGGATTCTTTGAAGCTCTTGAAAACGGGCCTGATCGCACTTTGTGATCGGGCCCGTTTTATTATTGGCATTTTATTGACAATAATCCATTTGGTACTTAAACTGAAACCAAAGTGGTTCAACAGGATGCACCTCGTGGCACCCTTAGGACACCAGCCTCGCGCCGACGGGTGGGTCAAGACGTGGCGGAGCCAACGCGCGCCTATCAGCGAGTGTACGCGTTGCTGAAAGAGCAAATCCAGCAAGGGGAGTTTCCCGTGGGATCGCGGCTCCCACCTGAGAGACTCCTTGCGGCCCGATTGGGGGTCAGCCGCAATACGCTGCGGCAAGCGTTAAGGCTGCTGCGCGAGGAAGGTTTGGTTGAGCCCGCGCAAGGAAGCGGCGTCTACGTTCGAGACCAGGGCGAAAGTCCCCCCAGGGTCAAGACGGTCGCTGTCCTCTTGGCAGACCTGCTCACACCGCTTCACCAGCACTTCGTCCACACGCTCACCATGACAGGGCAGGCGAAAGGTTGGGTCACGACCATCGGCCTGCACCGGGATAGCGATCACGAGGCGGTGAGCGCCCTCACGCGCCTCTTGCACCTCGGCCCCGACATCGTCGTCGTCGAGCCTACCCGAAACCTCACCCTTCCGCTCCTCGAGCACCTTGATTCGCGGGGCACCCCCCGTATCTTCGTCATCCGGGATCATCCCGATCTCTTGTGCGATAAGGTCGTCGTCAACAACTTTCAAGTTGGAAGCGTGGCCACACGGCTGTTGATCCAATACGGGTGCACGGCTCCGATCTTTGTCGCGCCTCTCGACTACCTGACCGCATGGGATCGTTTGGCCGGGTACAGGCATGCTCTGCTCGACGCTGGACTTCCCTTTCGGCCCGAAAACGTCCTCGACGCAAGCCGCGGACCTCTTTCACCGCCCGACTTCGGCGCCCAGCTGGTCGACGGTCTCGTCGCCGCAGGCTCCCGTTTTGACGGCGTCGTCGCCTTTAACGACACCTTCGCGCGCAAGATCATCGACGGGTTGCAACAGAGAGGGCTCAGAGTCCCTGACGACGTGGCAGTCGTCGGCGTCGACGACCTGCCCTGCGCTTTGGAGGGTGAGGTGCCCATCACCACC
>PKEU01000205.1 GCA_002919195.1 bacterium | reverse complement strand
TGCACGCCGGCCCTGCGGTTTTGAAGACCGGGGGGGCCACCAGGCCCTCATCTACCCCCATGCTCGTTTGCCCTTGTTCCGCTCGCCTTTGAGCCCGCTCTCAGCTCGTATTATACCACAGCCGGCCATAGCGCCCGTGGTCCGTGCCGCTCGCGCCTCCGCCAACCTGGCCTGCTGGAATATTTCTTCCTCTTTCTGCCAATAATGGAAGGTGAGGCCTTGGCGACACCCCGGAGAGAAGGAGGCTGCATCGATGAACCATCCTGCCCGCCCAGTGGAAAACCACGTTGCGGAGAGGCTCGCAGTCATTCGGGACGCGATCCAAGAGATCCAAAGCCGCAGCGATCTCGGAGAGGCCGCGAAACAAAGGGGCATCCGCGCCTTAAAAAAGGCGGAGGCCCGGGTCTGGCAAGAGCTGGAGCGGCGCCACAAGGCCGGCCACTGAGGAAGCGACCCTCTTTTCCCCTCCTTCGCTTTCCCTGCCCGATCGTGTCGCCGCTTTGAGGACAATCTAGCGTCCCTAACCCGGCCCAGACCGGCGAAAAACGGCCGCAAGGCGCGCCCCGGCCTTACTACGTCACCTCGCCTTGGGCCCGAGCACCCGATTGTCGCCGACCCGGCGCGTCACGTCGATCTGGTCCAGGTACTCGAGAAACGGCACGGCGTACTTGCGGCTCGTGGCCAAAAGGTCCCGCACGCCTGCCACGTCGATCTTGCCGTGCTCCCGGATATGGCTCACCACGCGCTCGCGCGCCTTGTCAAAGGCCTCTTTGGTCAAGGCGATGCCCTTCGCGATCCTCACGATCTTGCCCTGCTCGATCAACACGTTGATCAGCTCTTCGTTGAGCCCCAGGCTCGCGCTGAGCTCATCGAGGCCCGGCGGGGCATAGGGATTTTCGTTGAGCAGCGAGACCAGCTTTTGTCCCAGCTCGACCTCCCGGGCGGAAAGCTCGACCCGGTGGTCGTACAGCCGGATTCGCGCGCCTTCGCTCGCGAGGACCTTTTCCTCCGCCAGCGCTTGAATCAGTTCGTCGAAAAAGCGCCAGTCGACGCCCAAGTGGCTCCGCAGGGTCTCCCGGGGAAGCCCTGACCGCAGCGGATACTGGCGGTGAAAGGCACGAAGGTACTCGACGATCTTTTCCTTCAGCCGCTCCCAGGCGGCGCGCGCCACCAAATACGAAGAAAGGCTGACAGCCTCTTGCCGTTCAACAGCCGCGGAGACGGCTTCTTCGATCACCGCTTGGGGAGCGGGGATCAGATGCGTCAGATCCTTGCGATCGATCCAGCCCTGCTCTTTCAGGAGGATGCCGAGCAACTCGGCCTCGCTCGCGCCGATGCGCGCCCGCAACAGGCCGAGGTCGAGCTTTTCGGCCACCCGTTCTCCGGCCAAGACGATGTGGGCCTCCGAGTAGTCGCTCCGGTGATACCGGTGGTCCCGCCCCCGCACTTTCCGCGCGGGCGCCATGAGCACCCGGCCTCCGCCCACGGTGACCTGGTGGGCCGGATCCCGCACCACAAAGCGGTCTTGCCACTGGGCGGCGCAAGGCCGGTCCAGCTCCATCTGGGCCAGGGCCTCCTCGCCCGGCCCCAAAATTTCCCGGTCGAGGAGCTTGACGCGTGCGATCCGCTCCGCCGTGCCGATGTACAGCTTGAGCAGCGATTCCCGGGGCACCGGTCGCTCAAGCCCCGGCACAGTCTTGAGGTGCACGTTGATGACCCGGCTGGGGACGATCTGGTCCGGCCGCACCAGGGCGTCCCCGCGGTCGATGTCGCTTTCGATCCCCGCAAGATTGAGCGCCACCCGCCCGCCCACCGGCCCTTTTTCAATCGGCCGGTTGTGGGACTGCATCCCCCGCACGCGCACCAGGTCGCCTGAGGGGATCACCTCCAGCTCGTCCTCGATGCTGACGGTTCCCCCTTGCAGCGTGCCCGTGACCACCGTCCCCGAGCCCTTGATGGTAAAGACCCGGTCGACCCAAAGCCGGGGCCGCCCCAAGTCCACCGGCTCGGGCGCATTGGCGATCGCCTCATCGATGGCCTCTTTGAGCTCGTCGATTCCCTGGCGCAAAGGGGCCGCCACCCTGACGATGCGGGCCCCTTCGAGGACGGTCCCCTGGACCTTTTCCCGCACCTCTTCCTCGACCATCTCGAGCCACTCTTCGTCCACCAGATCGACTTTAGTCAAGACGATGACGCCCCGGCTGATGCCCAAAAGGTCGAGGATCTCCAGGTGCTCTTGGCTCTGGGGCATCCAGCTCTCGGTGGCCGCGACCACGAAAAGGGCGAGGTCGACGCCGCCCACTCCTGCCAGCATGTTTTTGATGAAACGCTGGTGGCCGGGCACATCGACAATGCCCACTTCCCGCCCCGACGGCAAAGTGAGGAAAGCGAAACCCAGATCGATCGTCATGCCTCGCTCTCGCTCTTCTTTGAGGCGGTCAGGCTCGATGCCGGTCAGCGCCTTGACCAGCGTCGACTTGCCGTGATCGATGTGACCCGCCGTCCCGATGACATGCATGAAACCTTTCACCTCAAGCAAGCGGCCGGGCGCGACCGCCCAGCGCCCGGACGAGCGCCTCGGCCACGGTGCGATCGTCTGCTGGGTCGACGGTGCGAAAATCCAACAGGAGCGCGTCCTCTTCGACGCGGGCGATGACGGGTGGGCTCTGCTGCCGCAGCGCCTCGGCGAGCTCGACCGCCGAACGCTCAGGCCGTATCCTCAGCACCCAGGTGGGCAGCGTCTCCCCCGGTAGCGAACCGCCCCCGATGGCCGAGCGGCTTTCGACAACGTCGAGGAAAGCCCGAGCGCCGGGCTCCCAGGTTTCGCCGGCCTCCTGCCACCGCTCCTCGATCATCCGGCGCACCGCTTCCGCCCGCCGCCTCAACGTTTCGGGCTGCACCGCCATCATCCGCCAAATCGGAAGCTTGTCGACATCTCCCCGGGCGTACAGGCGAAGGGTGGCCTCGAGCGCCGCCAGCGTCATCTTGTCGACGCGCACGGCGCGCGCCAGGGGATGCCGGCGGCACCGCTCCACCAGCTCTCTTTTCCCCAGGATGATCCCCGCCTGGGGCCCGCCGAGGAGCTTATCGCCGCTAAAGGTGACAATGTCAGCCCCGGCTGCGACGGCCTCCTGCACCGTCGGCTCGTGGGCGAGGCCGTAGGCTTCGGTGTTTAAGAACACCCCGCTACCCAGGTCTTCGATCAGGTAGAGCCCGTGGCTGCGAGCCAGCGAAGCCAGCTCCCTGGCCGGCACCGATTCGGTAAATCCAATGACTTTGAAGTTGCTGGTATGCACCTTGAGCAGCGCCTTGGTCTCGGGCCCCACCGCCCGGGCGTAGTCGGAGAGCCTCGTCCGGTTGGTCGTCCCCACCTCGACCAGCCGGCAGCCGCTTTGCGCCAGGACGTCGGGGATCCGAAACGCGCCGCCGATTTCGACCAGCTCGCCCCGGGAGATGATCACTTCGCCGCCGGCCGCCAGCGCCGACAAGACCAAGAGCACGGCCGCCGCGTTGTTGTTGACTACCATGGCCGCCTCGGCGCCGGCCAGTTCGACCAGGAGCCTCTCACCGTAAGTGTGGCGCGATCCTCTCCGCCCCTGGGCAAGGTCGTACTCGAGGTTGCTGTACCCCATGGAGACGCGCCGGACGGCCTCGAGGGCTTCCTCGCTCAAGGGCGCCCGGCCGAGATTGGTGTGGAGGATCACCCCCGTCGCGTTGATCACGGGGATCAAAGTGTTTTGGCGCGCCCGCAAGAAAGCCTCCTCGAGCCGCTGCTCCCACGCGGTCGCATCCAGGCCAAGGGCGTTGCCCGCTTCCTCGCGGGCTGCATCCCCGCGGGCCTCAAGCTCCTGCGGCTCGCCCCGGAGCAGTTGCGTGCGCACATCGTCCAGCACCCGCCGGATGACGCTCACCGCCACAGGGCGGGAAAGCGACGCGACGGCGTCCTGAGAGACGCGGAGCTTGAGGAGTTGGTCGACGGAAGGAAGGGCGCGCAGGAGCTCCTGGCGCCTAGCCCGCGAGCCGGCGTCCATGCCATGCCATCCCTTTCTGTGAGGCTTAATGGGCGCTCTCCTTTATAAAAACTTTGAAATCCCAAAGATGAGAAAGAGGCCGGAAAAGACCAGCAGAAAGAGGCCCAGGCCGCCAATGAGCCCCCGGTACACTTTGGGGGTCATCAAGCGGCGCCCTTTGGTGAGCGCGGCGGCCAGGGCCGTCAGCCAGACAAAATCGGCCATGATGTGCCCCACGAAAAACGTGGCGATCCCAAGACCGCCCCAGGCCTGGACCACCGCGACCGAGCTAAAGCCCACCGTCGCCCACCACAGGTACCAGTAGGGGTTGGCGAGGCTGGCCAGAGCGCCGCCCAAAATCGGGCGGGGAAGCCGCGACCCGTTGCCGGCTTGGCTTGGATCCAGCTCTCCCCGGCGCGCTTCGGCGATCATCCCCCATGCCATCCAGGTCAGCACCCCGGCCCCCACGATGGCGATGGCGCCCGTCACGGGATCCAGCGC
Organism: bacterium; assembly: GCA_002919195.1. Taxonomy (GTDB): domain Bacteria; phylum Bacillota; class Limnochordia; order DTU080; family RSA5; genus RSA7. The sequence continues at coordinate 3,733 of PKEU01000205.1, read as the reverse complement.
GAGAAAAGCCCCCGCCCCCAGCGCCAAGGCCAGGACCAAGAGCCCTTCGACGATCCCGTGGCCAAAGGTGACAAGCGGCCCCGCCATCACCCCGTTCCGCCCTACATTGGCCAAAGTGACGGACGTGACAGGGCCGGGCATGACGGCGCCCGAAAGCCCGATCCCAAAGGCGGCCACTGCGATGCCGGCGAGCTCGAGCAATGTGGAACCCATGAACGAACCCCCAACGTGCTCCAAATCCCAGTGCCGTGACGGTGCGATTGCCGTACAAAAGTCGCAAGACGACCTTAAAACGCCTTTTTGAGCCCGGGCCCAGCTCGCCGCGATCGCGAGGCTACGGAGCGACGGGGACCAGGCCGTGCTCCTCTCTCCACGCTTCCAAGCGCTCCAGCGCCCGCCGGCTTTGCGCCTCTTTGCGCGCCTCTTTGTCGCGGATCCGCTCGCTCAAGGGCGGCAGGAGGCCGAAGTTAGCGTTCATCGGCTGGAAGTGCTTGGGGTCGGCCGCGGTCACGTAGTGGGCGAGGCTCCCCAGCATCGTCTCCAGGGGGAGCGTGAGCGGCTCAAGGCCCTTGGCCAGCCGCGCGGCGTTGATCCCCGCGATCAAGCCGGAGCCCGCCGACTCCACGTACCCTTCGACACCCGTGATCTGGCCTGCGAAAAACAGGTCGGCGCGGGCCTTTGCCTGGTAAGTCGGCAGCAGCACTTTCGGCGAGTTGAGAAAGGTGTTGCGGTGGATCACGCCGTAACGGACAAACTCCGCCTCGGCCAGCGCGGGAATCAGGCGGAACACCCGCTTTTGCTCGCCCCACTTGAGCCGTGTCTGAAAGCCGACCAGGTTGAGCAAGGTCGCCCCGATGTTTTCCTTGCGGAGCTGCACCACGGCGTAAGGCCTCTTGCCGGTGCGGGGATCGATCAGCCCCACCGGCCGCATCGGGCCGTACCGCATGGTCTCGGGGCCCCTGCGGGCCAGCTCTTCGATGGGGACACACCCTTCAAAAAACTTCAACTCTTCTTTGATATGGCCTTCGTGCACTTCAGCCGAGACCAAAGCCTCGTAAAAGGCCATGTACTCGTCTTGATCGAGAACGCAGTTGAAGTAGTCGTCCCCGCCCTTCCCCCAGCGGGCGCCCCAAAAGCCTTTGCTCAGGTCCACCGTCTCCGCGATGACGATGGGAGCGGCCGCGTCGTAAAAATAAAGGTCCTCGGAGCCGGTGAGCTCCTTGATCTTGTGGGCCAGCGTATCGCTGGTGAGCGGACCGGTTGCGATGACGGTCACGCCCTCGGGGATCTCTTGCACTTCCTCGCGGATCACCCGGATGCGGGGATGCGACTCGATGGCCCGGCTCACCGCCTGGGCAAAGCGCTCCCGGTCGACGGCCAAAGCGCCGCCGGCCGGCACTGGGTTGCGATCGGCGCTGGCGATGATGAGCGAACCCAGCCGCCGCATCTCTTCCTTCAGCAAGCCCGCGGGACTGGCGAGCCGGTTTGCGCCCAGCGAGTTGGTACAGACCAGCTCGGCTAGGTTCTCCGTGTGATGCGCCGGCGTCATCTTGCGCGGGCGCATCTCGTAGAGGTCGACGTCGACTCCCAGGTTAGCCGCTTGCCAGGCAGCCTCACTGCCCGCGAGGCCGCCGCCGACGATGGTGACGCGCTGACTCAACTGGCGACGCCTCCTTTTACTGATAGGATACCTTCTTAAGCCCGAAGGCACAAGCTCGGCCTCCAGGCGTGGGCCCGCTTTGTCCCGTTGGCTTCCAGAAATGGCTACGGCGCTCGTTCTCTTCCGCTTCCCTGGCAGGAGTCGCGTGATACAATGGGAACTGGTACTGCGACATAACAGCTTCCCACCAAGGAGGCGGCTCTTTGAGCATAGACCGCTTCATCCGCCCACCGGGGCAAAGCGCCCGCAGCCTTTTTTCGCGCTCTGGGTTGATCCTTATTCTCCTCGTCGCCGTCATCGTGCTCTCAAGCTGCGGCAGGCGGGAGCTCATGACCGGCTACGTACGGATCGACGGCTCCAGCACCGTCTTCCCCATTACCGAGGCCGTCGCGGAGGAGTTTATGATCGCCAACCCAGGCATCCGGGTCTCCATCGGTGTTTCGGGCACCGGCGGCGGATTTAAAAAGTTTCTCAACCGCGAGACCGACATTCAAAACGCGTCGCGCACCATCTCCCCCGGAGAGGCGCGAGAGGCCGAAGAGCGGGGCATCGAGTATCTCGAGCTCCCGGTGGCCTACGACGGCCTCACCGTCATCGTCAACCCCAGAAACGACTGGGTCGACTCGCTCACGGTGGAGGAGCTGCGCGCCATTTGGGAGCCGGGGAGCACGATCCAAAAGTGGAGCGACGTCCGCCCCGAGTGGCCCGACATCCCCTTGCGCCTCTACGGCCCCGGCACCGATTCGGGCACGTTTGACTACTTCACGGAGGCGATCATGGGCGAGCCGGGCGCAAGCCGGCCCGACTACACCGCCAGCGAGGACGACAACGTCCTCATCACGGGGGTGCAGGGCGATTTGGGCGGCCTGGGCTATTTGGGGTACGCCTACTACTATGAAAACCGCGACAAGGTGAAAGCTGTCCCCATCGATGGAGGCAGCGGCCCCGTGCTCCCCACCGCCGAGAGCATCAACAGCGGCCGCTACTCGCCGCTTTCCCGGCCGGTTTTGATCTACGTCAACAAAGAATCGCTAGCCCGGCCGGAGGTGGCGATGTTTGTGGAGTATTATCTCACGACGGGCGCCGAGTTCATCCCCGACGTCGGCTATGTCCAAATGCCGCCCAGCGAGTACGAGACGGCCTTGCAAAAAGTCCGGGAAGCCATAGAGGAGTTGACAGAGTAAGCCGTGAAACGCGAGCGGTGGATCAAGGCAGTCCTCTTTGCCTGCGCCTCTATTTCGGTCCTCACGACGCTGGGCATCATCGCGACGCTCCTTTGGGAGAGCATCGGCTTTTTTCGCGAAGTTTCGATCGTCGAGTTTTTCACCGGCACCCAGTGGACGCCGCTGTTTGTGCCCCAGCGCTTCGGCGTCCTCCCGCTCATCACCGGCACCCTTATGGTGACGGTGCTGTCGGCTTTGGTCGCTCTCCCCATCGGGGTGGGCAGCGCGATCTACCTCAGCGAATACGCCCCAAAGCGCGTCCGCAAGGTGGTCAAGCCGGCGCTCGAGGTGCTGGCCGGCATTCCCACCGTCGTCTACGGGTACTTCGCCCTCACCTTTGTGACGCCGATCATCCGCTCGATCCTGCCCGAAACGTCGGTCTTTAACGCCCTCAGCGCCAGCATCGTCCTGGGGATCATGCTCATCCCCATGGTCTCCTCTCTGAGCGAGGACGCGATGATGGCGGTGCCCGACTCGCTCCGGGCGGGGGCGTACGCCCTGGGCTCCACCAAGTTTGAGGTGGCGACCCGGGTCGTGGTGCCCGCGGCGCTTTCGGGGATCGTCGCCTCGTTTATCCTGGCGCTCTCGCGAGCGATCGGCGAGACGATGATCGTGACGCTCGCGGCGGGGGCCACGCCCAATCTCACCCTCAATCCTCTCGAAAGCATCCAGACCATGACGGCCTACATCGTCCAGGTGAGCATGGGCGATACGCCCCACGGCTCCATCGAGTACCGCACCCTCTTTGCCGTGGGGATGACGCTCTTTCTCATCACCTTTGCGATGAACCTCCTCGGCCAGTGGGTGCTCCGCCGTTACCGGGAGGTGTACGACTGATGGCCGCTCTCAC
>PKEU01000092.1 GCA_002919195.1 bacterium | reverse complement strand
ATTCATCCCCGGCGCGTCTCCACCGCTGGTCAACACTCCGATGCGGCGAATTTCGTTCGCCAAGCTTGTCCACTCCTTCGTCAATAGCTGTGCTAGGTTGTGCGAATCGGGATTTCCGCGGAAGGAACGCTCGCCTGACTCACTCCCCGCTGGCCAGCGCGACAGCTCCGAGCCGGCGGTAGCGGGCGATCCTCTTTTCGACGAGCTCATCAGGGCTCTCTTGGTCAAGTTGGGCCAAGTGCCTGAGAATAGCTTCTTTCATCGAAGCCGCGACGGCCTGGGGATCGCGGTGGGCGCCTCCCATAGGCTCAGGAATCACCTCGTCGATCACGCCCAACTCGAGAAGGTCTTTGGCAGTCAAGCGAAGGGATTGAGCCGCTTCGGGCGCCCGCTTGACGTCGCGCCAGAGGATCTGCGCGCACATCTCGGGCGAAATCACGGAGTACCAAGCGTTTTCCAGCATCAAGACGCGGTTTCCGACTCCGATGGCCAGAGCGCCGCCGCTTCCTCCCTCGCCGGTGATCACGCAGATGATCGGCACCTTCAAAAAGGACATGCGGCGGATCGACTCCGCGATGACGACGCCCTGCCCCCGCTCCTCGGCTTCGATGCCAGGGTAGGCGCCGACCACGTCGATCAAGGTGATAATGGGCCGCCCAAACTTCTCCGCCTGCTCCATCAGGCGAATGGCTTTGCGGTATCCTTCAGGGTGAGGCAGGCCGAAGTTCCTGCGGATGTTTTCCTTGGTGTCGCGGCCCTTTTGGGGGCCGATGACGGTCACCGGCCGGCCGTCGAGAAGAGCGATGCCGCCCACCATCGCCGGGTCGTCCCGGATCGTCCGGTCCCCGTGCAGTTCGACGAAGTCATCAAAAAGCATGCCGATATAATCCAAGGTGGTGGGCCGGCGGGAGTGGCGCACCATCTGCACTCTTTGCCAAGGAGTGATGGATGCGTAGATCTCTTGGCGGAGCTTTTCCGCCTTGCGCTCCAGCGTCGCAATCTCCTCAGCAAAGTCGATCCCCTCGTCGCGAGTGAAACGGCGCAGCTCTTCGATGCGCTTTTCCAGCTCGACGAGGGGAACTTCCCAATCAAAGACGCCGTTTGCCACGGCCTTCACGCTCCTTAGCTGCCCGCGTCGATCCGGCCGTGTTTGGTGAGCACCTCAGCCCGGCCCCGGATCTTCATGGCGGAGGTGTGCTCCGTAAACTGAGCGATCATCACCTCACCGCGGTCCAGCTTTTCGCTGTGGTGAAACTTGGTGTCCTTGCCCCGGGTGAGACCGATGATCGTCACCCCGTCTTCCAAAGCTTTGATGACAATGTAATCGCCGCTAACGACATCGTGAGCCTCGGGCGTCACACCCGGCACCTCCATGGCCCTGCTCGTCCGGCGTTGCCAGCCTAAAACAGGGCCGCCAACCTTGAAATTGATTATATCGAGGCGCAAAGTGAGCGTCAACTTGACTGGCTGGCAGCAGCGTCCTCATCCCCGGCTTCCAGCGACCGCACCCGGCCAAACTGGTGGGCCAAGCGGGCCGCTGCCGCTGCCGCGATCCCGGCGACCAGGTCGTCCAGAAAGGTGTGGACCGAGTGGGCGTTGCTGTTGAGCCGCCCGATGATGCCGAGCTTGCGCTTGTCGAGGTACCCAAAACTCATCAAGCCCACGCTGCCGTAAATATTGGTGATCGCCAGCGCCAGGATCTCATCGACACCGTAGAGAGGTTCGTCCCTGCTCACGATTTCTTGCAGGGGACTGGGAAGGCTCCCGGTTTCCGCGAAGACGTCGAGGGCAAGCCCGGTTAAAATCGCATGTTGCGCCTCCCTTTTCGCGAGGACGGCTTTGACGCTCTGCCGGCACATCTCAAGGGTGAGCTGGGGCACATAAGGTTTTTGCAGCGTGTAGACGATCTCCGCAATGTCGTCGATGGTCACCCCGCGGGCTTCCAGCGCTCGAATCACTTGCTCTCGCATGACCTTCGACACGCCCCTTCCGGCAGGTTCATCGTGAGGGAGACACCCTCTACTCTATTCAACGCGTCCCGGAGCCCATCGCTCGCGTCCACCCAGAGCCGGGGATGCACGACCAGGCGGCCCACGGCCCTTTCGCCGACCACCTGCAGGATCACGGGCGTATCTCCCGGATGGGCCCGGAGCGCCTCGCGCACCGGAAGGAGGGCCGCCTCTTGGGAGACGGTGATTTCAAAAGGTCCCGCCTCCATGGGCCTCGCGGCTTGGGCCACCACTTTGAGCAGCTCTTCGTCCGCCTCCACTTTGCCGTAGACCGCGAGCACCTTGCCGACGCCGGCCCCCTTAAGCTTCGCGTAGATGCTGGGAAACAGGATGACTTCAACACTGCGGCCGTACGCGTCCTCCAGAGTAAGAAAAGCCATCCTCCCCCCGCGGCGGGCTTCGGTGACCCGTGTCCCGACGACCACGCCCACTACGGTCTGTTCCGTTCCATCGCTCTCGCCGGCGGGAGCTGGATACAGGGCAGCGATCTCCCGGTACGGTTTCAGGGGATCCGTCGAAAGGCAGGCACCCAAGAGCTCAAGCTCATCCGCAAGCCTCTCTTCCAGAGAAAGCTCCCCATCGGCATCGTCCTGCGGGGAAGAGATGACAGCATCGACAAAGAGCGCCATCTGTCCTTCGCCCAGGCCCCGCTCTCCTTGAGCGTGGCGCAGCGCCGCGTCGATCCTTGCAAGAAGCGCCCCCCTAGAGCCCAGGCTGTCAAAGGCGCCCGCCCGGACCAGGCTCTCCAAAGCTTTGCGATTGAGGTACGGGCCGGCCATCCGGCGGCAGAAGTCTTCCAGCGAGGCGAAAGGCCGGTCTCCCCGCCGCCTCACGATCTCCTGGGCCAAAGCCCGGCCCACATGCTTTATGGAGGCCAGGCCAAAGCGGATCCCCTGCCCGTCGACATCAAACTCCACGTCGCTTTGATTGATGTCAGGCCCTCTGACGATGATCCCCGCTTGCCGGCACTCTTGTAGGTACCGTCCCAAACGCTCCGAGGCGGAGGCCACGGTGCTCATCTGCGCCGCCATAAACTCGACGGGAAAATGCACCTTGAGGTACGCAGTCTTATAAGCGAGCAAGGCGTAAGCCACCGAATGGCTCTTGGCAAAACCGTACTCGGCAAATTGGGCGATATCGGCAAAGACACGCTCCGCCTTTTCCGCGGTCAACCCGTTTTCCACTGCCGCCTTGACAAACCGGTCCCGCTCCGCTTGCATGATCTCGGGAAGCTTCTTACCCATCGCCCGGCGGAGCAGGTCGGCTTGCCCCGGCGTGTAACCGGCCAGCGCCGAGGCGATCTGCATCACTTGCTCCTGGTAGAGCATGATCCCATACGTCTCCGCCAGGATCTCTTGCATGGCCGGGTGAAGGTATTGGGCCTCCCGCTCTCCCCGGCGGCGGGCCAAGTACTCGTGGAGGTGGATCATGGGCCCCGGACGGCCCAACGCCAAAATGGCCACAAGGTCAGAAAACTCCCGGGGACGCACCTCTTTGAGGAGCTCTCGAAACATTCCCGTCTCCAATTGGAAGACCCCGGCCGCATCGCCTCGGCTGAGAGCCGCATACACCTTGGGATCATCCAAGGAGACACCGTCGAGATCAAGTTTTTCGCCCCGGCGGCGCTGGATCAAGGCGAGCGCCTTGTCGATGACCGTCAGCGTGCGCAGGCCCAAGAGGTCCATTTTCAGGTACCCGAGCTCTTCCAAATCCTCGGCCGGGTATTGGGTGACAACCGTTCCATCAGACGTCGTGCAGACGGGCACGCTATCCATCAATGGCTCAGGGGAGATGACGATCCCCGCCGCGTGGACCGTCAAGTGGCGGGGGGTTCCCTCGACTCTTAGGCTCGCCTCCAAGAGCCTTTGCGTCACATCGCTCTCATTCCAGGCCCGGCCGAGCTGGGGGTTGGCGTCGATCGCCTCCCGCAAGCTGACCCCCGGCCCGGCGGGGATCAATTTGGCGATCCGGTCCACCTCCCCGTAGGGCATCCCCAGCACCCTGCCCACGTCGCGGACCGCGCCCCGGGCCGCGAGGGTTCCAAAGGCGCCGATCTGAGCGACCCGGTCCTCGCCGAAGCGGCGGATGGCGTATTCGAGCACTTCACCTCGCCGTTGATAGCAAAAGTCGATGTCGATGTCGGGCATGGTCACCCGTTCCGGGTTGAGAAACCTCTCAAAGACCAGCCCATGCTGCAAAGGATCGACGTCGGTAATCTTGAGGACGTACGCGACCAAGCTCGACGCCGACGACCCCCGGCCAGGCCCCACCGCGATGGCCTGGCTGCGGGCGTACTGCACCAGATCCCACACGATGAGAAAGTAGTCAGCAAAGCCCATCTGCGCGATCACGGCAAGTTCTCGCTCCAGCCGCTCTACGACAGGCTTAGGCAGAGGCTCGCCATACCGGTCTCGGGCTCCTTCATACACTTTCTCCCGCAAGAACAAATCGGGATCGTCCACGCCAAATCGGGGCAAACGGTACCCTCCGCCGCCGAGGTCGACGGCGCACCGCTCGGCGATCGCGACCGTGTTGGCTAAAGCGCCGGCGATGTGGCCAAAGGTCTTTTCCATTTCGGCGGGCGTCTTAAGATAAAGCCGGTCCGTGGTGAACCTCAGGCGGTCGGGATCGTCGAGGCGTTTCCCGGTCTGGACGCAGATCAGCACATCCTGGGTCGACGCGTCTTCGGGCCGCAGGTAATGGACATCATTGGTTGCGACCACGGCCACCCCCAGCTCCTGGTGAAGGCGGAGCAGCCCTTCGTTGATCGCTCTTTGCTCCTCGAGGCCGTGGTCCATCAGCTCCAGGAAGTAGTGATCGCGGCCAAACGTTTCGAGGTACCACGCTGCGGCCCTCTTGGCGCCATCGTAATCGCCTGCGGCAAGGAGCGAGGGCACCTCCGCCGCCATGCATCCAGACAGGACGACAAGCCCCTGGCGGTGTTGGGCCAAAAGCTCCCGGTCGATCCTGGGACGGTAGTAAAAACCCTTCAGAAATCCCAAAGACGACAAAACACAAAGATTGCGGTAACCCTCTTGGTTTTCCGCAAGCAGGGTCAGGTGGTAGGTGGCCTCTGACCCCCGTTGCCTCTTGGCATCGAGCCCATGGGCGGCGACGTACACTTCACAGCCGATCAACGGTTTGATGCCGTGAGCCATCGCCTCGCTATAAAACTTCACCGCTCCATGAAGGACGCCGTGGTCCGTCAAGGCGATCGCCCGCATGCCCAGCTCCTTGGCCTGCTGTACCAGCCGGGCCGGCGACGCGCAACCGTCCAGCAAGCTATAATGCGAATGAACATGGAGGTGGACAAACTCGGCTGGCACGGTGACACCCCCCGTCGGCCCGCCCTTTCTCAGAGGGTGATAATCTCACGGTCCGAGAGTAATTATTGGTGAAAGGGTGGGCGCCATGGGCATCCTGCACGACATCGCTCTTACCTATTTCACGGCTTTGGGCGTCGTCCTCGGCGGATCCATCATCGGCTCCTTGGCCACCCTGGTCTCCTTTGACTCGCCCCTCCATGCGATGCTGGTCATCGCCAAGCCCATCAAACTGTGGGCCATGGTGGTCGCGCTGGGTGGGACTTTTCCGACGATCCAGGCCCTGGACTCGGGAATTTGGACGGGCGAGTTTCGCCTCATCCTGCAGCATTTGGCGCTGATCATCAGCAGCTTCTTAGGCGCGAGCACCGGGTACTGGCTGATCCTCGCCGTGGCGGGAGGCGAATGAGGATGCCTCTCGGCGCCACTCTGCGAGGACGCCTCGGGCGTTTTGCCGCCGCGTTTTGCCTGGGCGCCGTCATCGGGGCGTCAGCGGCCACCGCTCGCCTGGGTCGGGAGATGGACCGGCTCACCCTCGACAACGCCATCTTGATGGACGAAGTCGAGCGCCTCGCGGGGGAGCTCGCAAGCCGCGACCGGGCGCTGACTGCCAGCCGCAGCCTGCCCGTCCACTCCGTGGAGGTCCAGATCGAATCGCCCCTCGAAGAGCACGTCCGGCTCCATGTGGAGCAAACGATGCGCGACCTCCTCCAGCCCCTGGTCGGAGAGGAGATCGAAAACCTCAACCCGTCGTTGATTGAAAAAGCCCTGCAGCGGACGGTACACGTCGACAAGCAGGACTTTGTGGTCGCCCCGACGCTGATCGTGCTCGGGGGAAAACTCCTCGTCCGGCTCAAGGTCCAAGAGGGCGAGATCCAAATCAATCCCTAAAGCTCCATCTGGACTCGAGCCGGACGCATCAGCTCGGAAAAAGCCTCCCAAGGTTGGGGCAAAGAGTCGTCGGCGACGATGTTGGCGCCGAGCGAAACCAGCTTTTGGTCGATCCGCTCGTAGCCCCGGTTGAGGATCTCAGCCCCGCTCACGTGGGTCTCGCCGTCTGCCGCCAGGGCGGCGATCACCAGCGCCGCGCCGGCCCTGAGATCCGACACTTCGACCGGCGCTCCGGTAAGCCGCTCGACCCCTCGCACAATGGCCGACTCCTGTTCCAGCTTGATGTCGGCGCCCATCCGCCGCAACTCATCCACGTAGCGGAAACGGTCGGAAAAGATCGTCTCCTTGACGACGCTCGTGCCGTCGGCGATGGTCATCATGGCGACCCAAGGCTGCTGCAGGTCGGTGGGAAATCCAGGGTAAACCGCAGTCTCCACGTCGACGCTGTGCGGGCGCTGAAACGAACGGACGAAAAGCTCGCTGTCGCCCACCTCGACCTGCACGCCCGCCTCCTTCAGCTTGGCGATCGGGGTGCGAAGGTGCTCCGGCACGATGTTGTGGAGGGTCACTTCGCCTCCGCACGCGCCCACCGCGATCATAAAGGTACCCGCTTCGAGGCGGTCCGAAATGATGCTGTACTCCACCGGGTGCAGCCTTTTGACGCCCTGGATCTTGATGATGTCTGTGCCGGCCCCTCGGATCTTGGCGCCCATCGAATTGAGGAAGATGGCAAGGTCGACGACCTCCGGCTCCTTGGCCGCGTTTTCGAGAATGGTGGTGCCGCTCGCCATGCACGCGGCGAGCATCAGGTTGATCGTCGTCCCCACGCTAGCCCGGTTGACGTAGATTTTCGTGCCCACTAAACCGGTGGAACTGGCTTTGATGTATCCGTGCTCGATGCCCACTTGGGCGCCCAACTGTTGAAAACCTTTGATATGGAAGTCGACGCCCCTCGACCCGATCGCGCATCCTCCCGGGAGCGGCACTTCAGCCCGCCCCAGCCTGGCCAGCAAGAGCCCGGCCGCATAAATCGACGCCCGGATCTTGCGGGCGTACTCATACGACGGCTGGTCGTTTGAAAGTGTGCTGCCGTCGACGTGAAATCGGCCCTTCTCGTCAATCCAAACGTCGACGCCTAAATCTTTGAGCACCCGGCACATCACCAAAATATCGGTGTGCTTGGGGATGTTTTCAAGAATGCACACGCCGTCGGCCAATGCTGCCGCGGCCAAAATCGCGAGCGCGCTGTTTTTCGAGCCACCGACCGAGACGTGACCGTAAAGGGGAGCGCCCCCGCGAATCCGCAATGTCGCCATTGGTTGACCTCCTAAGCGCGACCCCCGTAACAAATCGACCCCGACGCGACGCACTCTCTAGGCGTTTTCCAAATAAAACCGGACAATCTCCTCGAGAAGCTCGTCCCGTTCGAGTTTGCGAATCCAAAGACGGGCTTCGTTGTGGCTCGTGATGTACGCGGGATCGCCCGAGACGAGGTAACCGACGATCTGATCGACCGGCCGGTATCCTTTCTCCTCCAATGCCGCGTGCACCCTGTGCAGGATCTCTTTGACAGTGGGCTTCGGCTGCAGATCAGCCACTGGAAAGAGCCTCGTCTCCTCCGGGGAAGCTCGCATCGAGTCATCTCCTCCCACAACCATGGGCCTTGTTTACGACAAATTCCCGCCGGCCCCTCTCGCTTCCTGCCACCCGATGTTGCCTGGATTGGGAGCTCGAACCGAGGGACGAAAAAACCTCCGGCGTATCGCCGGAGGGTGGAGAGATCCCACGCGCCTAGTGCGGATCGCGCCCGGAGTGAACGGTGACGCTCCAGTTGACGCCGTTGTTGTTATCCCAGTTGCCCGCAGCGTCGTGAAAACAAAACTCAAGGGTACCCCCATCGCCGGCCGTCAGGCGGGCGGTCCACGTACCCTGAGGCCCCTCTTCCATCGGCACGTCCCGCACGTTGCGCCACTCTCCGGGGCCTTCGCCGCAATGGAGAAAAAGCTCGGTGGCGCCCGCCTTCGCGAGCAACCCTGAGTAGGAGACGACGATCTCCGACTGGGCGGTCACTGGCATCGGCGAAACCCTGACTCCGTCGTCGGGCCCGAGCTGGTAATCCTCGGCCGACCCCACGCCGCTCGC
>PKEU01000119.1 GCA_002919195.1 bacterium | reverse complement strand
TCCCGGCGGACCGAAGCCGCCGCGCTCATGCCCGCTGCCCCGCCGCCGACGATGACGACCTTCAAGGCCACGCCTCTCCGCCACCCTTCTACACGTTATTTAGGAATACGTAAATATTATAACTTATAAACGCAATGCAGACCGGCCAGTGAAGCGAACTTTCCCTTGCGGTGTTTGAGCCTCATTGTACCAACTTCGAGTCCGGAAACCCATCGGGTGCGGGTGTTTAAATGACAACGAGCCGGCGAGGGTCTTCCCCCGCCGGCCCGCGTTTTGATTATACGGCGATCCTCTTCAGAGCTCAGATGCTTCTACTCCCTCAACATACCCACTTCAGCCGCCTCGGCGTTGACCACCCGTTCCAACTCGGCTAACGCATTGGGCACAGAGGCACCTGCTTTGATCGCGTTCATAAACTCGGTGGCGCGTTCGCCAAAACGGACCTGGGGCGGAATGTACAAATTGCCAAATGCCCGCGGCAGCAACGAGATAAACTCAGCCCACTCGGGGTTATTCTCCAGCAACACATCGTGGGCCGCCGCGCCCTGATAGGCGCCGATCAGCCCCGCGCTCCCGATGATTTCAGATGCCTGCGCGTCCCAGATGAGAAATCTAAGGAAGTCAAATGCTGCTTCCTCATTTTGGGTGAACTTGCCCACTCCAAAGGTAAAGCCGCCAAACCAGATCGGCATCTCCACTCCGCTGGGCCCGGAAAGCGGCGGCGCAATCTTCCACGTGTAGGGCGTCGTCGCCTTGAGCCGTCCCAACGTGGGGCTCACGTGATACGCCATGGCGATCCTACCCTCGATCAGCCAATCGAGGTTCCACCATGCCCGATCGCCCCAGTGACCTATATCGGGCACAATTCGATGGTAATAATCGATGATCCAGTCAAAAGTCGACCGCCACTCAGGAGTCGACAACACGAAACGACCCGAGGTTTCATCGCCATCCCATATTTTTGTGGCCCCGAAGGCGGGCCCCCAGGTTAGGAACAAATGCTCGTCTCCAAGGTTCCAGGGCAGCATCGCGACCCGTTCCGCCTGCCCGTCAGCGGTGCGCCGTGTCAACTTGGGAAACACTTCGTCGAGCTCCGGTATCGACCGAGGGGGCATTGCTACGCCAGCTTCTTGCAGAAAGGTATCGTTGTAAATGAGCGGGAAGTTGGGGTCGACGAACAGCTTGAGGGTATACGTTTGCCCGCGAATCTGCGTCACACTGTCAGGGAAGAACCTGTTCAAGTCGATTCCATGGCGGTCGATCTCAGCGTCGATCGGCCTAAGCACGACCTCACCGATGGCCCGCACGGTGCTCGGGCCATCAAACCCGATCACATCGGGTCCCGCACCTCCTGCTGCTGCGGTGACAAGCTTGTCACGGTCCCAGCCGGTTTCGATTTCCACCTGGACAGTCTGGCTTTGCGCGTTATACGCATCGACCAACTCCAGCAAAACACCCTCAAAAACATCGAGGCCCCAAGGCACGCCGAACGTGATGGTCGTTTTTTGGGCGGAAACCGCCATGCTAGCCGAAAACACGACAACCCAAAGCACAATGATGGCCAAGGTGCACCGGCGGCGCATGAGAAGACGAACCTCCTTTACTCCGTGCTTTTCACGATGTAGCTTCAATTTGGACCTGCGCTTAGCTCGGGCCGATGGATTGTCCCCCCTTCGCGCGCGTACTACAACGATGTAGCTCCGTAATAGAAATTCGAGACCAATGGCCGAAAACCTCCGTAATTTACGGTTCACTCTGGATACTCGGAATACTAGCTATAACCTAAAGAAATGAGTGTTATCTTGTTGTCTTAATCTTCCGCTGGGGATAAGATCGAAATTGACAGGTGCGACCCGCAGGTTCATTACCCACCAGGAAGGGAAGATTCATGCCAAACACCACAGGTCGATTCCGCACGGTCGTCGTTGGGTGCCGTATGGGAGGTCATCACGCCGCTGTTATCAGCCGACTCACGGACTTTGAGCTCATCGCAGTGTGTGATTTGAATCGCGACTTAGCAGCAGAAGTGGCGGCGAACACGGGCAATCCAATGGTCTTCACGGATTACAAAACCATGCTCGAGCAGACGAGCCCCGACGTCGTCGTTATCGCCACTCCGACCAGCACTCACGCCGAACTGACCTGTCAAGCAGCTGAATCAGGTGTTCATGCTGTATATTGCGAAAAACCGATGGCTGTCTCCCTCGGCGAGGCTCTTCAGATGATGAGAACTTGCGCGGCGCATGACACGGTGCTCGTCATCGGCCACCAACGGCGAATGAGCCAACCGTATCGTGCGATGCGCCACTTGATCGAAAAAGGCGCACTAGGCGATGTCTACCTCGTTCGAGGGAGTTGCGCGGGAGATTTCCTTAGCGACGGTACACACTTGGTCGATTCGGCACTCTTTCTCATGGGAGATCCTGATGTGAAGTGGGTCTCAGGCACCGTCACCCGTCGCGAACCTGATCCACCAGAAGTTGCCGCGAAAAACCGGTGGGCGTACACTGGAAGTCGCTATGGTCACCTCGTCGAAAGTGGCGCCATCGGCGTTTTTGAGACCGCGGATGGCGTGCGCGCCGAGCTGTTTACAGGGGAACTGGCTCTCAAGGGGCGGAGGTATCAAGATATTGAGATTTATGGTACCAAAGGGCGAGTCTGGCGACCCGGCGACGATGCTGACCCTCCGGTTCTTTTCGCGGACATGAGTGGCGGCGGTTGGGTTCCCGTTGAAATTCCTCCCAACGAGGGCAAAGGAGATTTCGATCATGTCTTTGAGGCGCTGGCCGAAAGTATTCGGCACGGCGTCGTTCATCCCATGGACGCCCGGGTAGCGATTAAAGGCTTCGAAGTCGTCATGAGCGTTTATGAATCAGCCAGGGTGCGCAAAGTGATTGTTCCACCCCTGACACAAATGGCCTTTCCCCTTGATCTCATGTTTGGTAGTTGATACCAAGTGTCGAGGAACACAAGCTTCCGGCACTTGAAAGGTGGCAGGACACCGGTAAAAACGTTTCACAAGACGGGGGATCCTCTCCGCCTCGATTCCGACGACTCCCGCACGACCAGTTGAACCGGATGCTTTCGACTTGAGACTTCTTCTCCCTCGATCATCTTGAAAAGCATGTCCACGGAAGCTTGGCCGATCTCGTAGCCGTCCTGCCGGATCGAGCTGATCGCCGGGCGCACTTGAGTTGCGACGGGCGTGTCGTCGTAGCCGATGATCGCGACGTCCCGGCCGACCTTTAAGCCCCGGTCGGTGGCCGCTGCGTGAACGCCGAGCGCCAGCGTGTCGCTGGGGGCGAAGATGCCCGTGGGGTGATCAGGCTTAGCAAACCACTGGCTCGCGACCTCGTAAGCCCACTCGTAACTCCAGTCCCGCTGGGCGACCCACACGTCGTCCGGCGAGAGGCCCCGCCGCCGGACCACTTGCTGAAACCCTTTCAACCTCTCGGCGTTGGCGAACTCGCCGACGGTAGCGCCCACGTACCCCAACCGGGTGTGGCCCTGGTCGATCAAGTGCTCGGCCGCGATCTCGCCCCCTACCACATTATCCGACGTGATGAAGCGCACGTTTTCCGATTCCCACCAACCGTCGATGACGACGACAGGAAACTCGATGCGGTCGATGGCCGAGATCGTCTCCTCCGAAAGGGGCATCGGCAAGACGATGATGCCGTCCAGCTTGCGGGCGCGCCATTCGGCGGTCAGCGAGATGTCAACGTCCGGCTGAACGAAAAGGTCGATGCAGTAGTCGGTCTTGGCGATGGCGTCAGCAATCCCGCCCAAGACCAATCCGTGCAAGGGATTGACAAACCAGCGGCGGCCGTAGACGAGCAGGCCGATCCGCTCCGACCGGCCCTTCATCAAGGCGCGGGCGAGCCGGTTGGGCCGGTAGTCGAGGATTTCCATGGCCTTGCGCACCCGGGCCGCGGTCCGTTCGGGGATGTCGGGCCTCCCGTTGATAACATGGGAAACGGTGCTGACGGATACCTGGGCAAGGCGAGCGACGTCTTTCAACGTAGCCAACTTATGGTCACCACCCGAGAGGAAAGGACTGCGCAGCGACAAAGCAGCGATTTTTCCTAGATTCCAAGGTATCTCGCCGTCCATGCATAATTTTAACAATACTACATCGATATAGTAACGGAGGCCCGCTGACGCGTCAAAGGTGATTCCCGTCTTGCCCGGGGCTTGCTCGCGAGACAATGCTCGGACACCTTGTTTGTGCCGGCTTGCTGGCGGCAGCTTGCTCACGGCAGCATGTTGGTGACGGCTTGCTCACGACGGCTTGTTGGCGACGGCTGGTTCGTGCGAAACGCGCGAGCCATTGACGCTAAGTCCCTTGAGGCGAGGAGGCCTTTCACGGTGATGAAGCGCTTTTGGAAATGGGTGATGATCTTGGCGTTGATCGGTGGCACACCTTCGTTTCACGGGCATGCGTCGGAAGCGCTCGGTCTCGATGTGGCCGTCGACCCCTATGCCTTTTTCGTCGGCAGGGTGACGCGCAGCTTCGTCGACGACCTGCGCGGCGAAGCCCTCCAAGACGAAGCTTCCTTGCATCGAACGTCCCCACACGAAGCATCCTCACACGAAGCTTCGTCATACGAAGCGCCCGCGGATGGAGCTCCCCGGCATGACGCTTTCCAGCGTGAAGCCGGCCCGCAGTCCAGCGGCCAACACGTGCGCGGCGTCGATCTTGGGCGCTACATCGACCATGCCAACCGGCGGATCACCAGCGTCACCGGCCAAGCCGTGTGGGATTACGGCATCGGCGTCGCCACGATCAATACCCCGACCAGCCAAGGGGCGGCCGGGGTGCTCAACGCCCTCCCCCAAATCGAGCTCGACGACGTGATCATCCGCTCGCAAAACGAATTTGCGACGGTGGTGGTCGTCTCCCTCGACGGCGAGCCCCTCTCCCGCTCAAGCCGGCTTTTGATTCAAGCGATGACGGAAGATAAGCCCTACGGCTTCGTCGCGCGGCCCGTCTTCGACGAGCAAGGCCAAACCACCGGCCAGCAGGAGATTGTCGCTCTCGGTTCGGGCCTTTTGAACGTGCGCAACATCGAAGCGACCGTGCTCTTGAAAGACGTCGCCGAGGAGCCCCGCGTCTTTTCGGTCGACGTCAACGGGTATCACCCGCAGCCTGTCCAAGGCGAGCTGCGGGAGGACGGCTTTCTCATCCGCCTTCCGAGCGACCGCATCTACACCATCGTGGAACGCGGGCCGGCCGCTTCCCAAGGGAAAGCCACTCCCCTCGAAGCCGCGCAACCGGACGCCGATCACGACGCTTCCAGCGGGTCCGTCTACGTCTGGTGGGAGGCCGAAGACGCCGAGAGCACCAACTTCCCGAGGCGTTCCGGCTTTTCGGTGAACACGATGCCGGAGGCGGCGCACCTGTTGTCAGGCGGCGATTGGCTGTCGGTCGATGCGTTTCCAACCAGCTTGAACGTGCGTCCCTTTGCCAAGTACGTCATCGAGGTTCCCGAGGACGGCGAATACGCCTTTTATGTCCGCAAGTTTTGGAAACACGGGCCCTTCCGGTGGCGCTTCGACGACGGTGAATGGCGCTACGTCGGCCGGGACATCACGCTGCTCGACGACACGCCTCTCCGGCAGTTTGTCAACGCCAACTGGGTCGCCCTGGGCACGGTCTTGCTCACCAAAGGCACCCACGCCTTTGAGTTTGAACTCACGCCCGAGGAAGGCCGCGACACCTACATCGCCGCCTTTGACGCCTTCTTGTTGACCAAAGCCCCCTTTTCGCCCCGCGGGAGCCTCAAACCCGGCGAAAAGCTAGCCCTGGCCGAAGAAGGATGGTGGCCTTTTGAACCCGATACCGACCTCTTCCATCCGACGCCCATCGACCTGCGCCACTTAAATGAGCCTGTCGCGGGCCAATCGGGGTTCGTCCGCAAGGAAGGAGACCGTTTGGTGCGCGGCGACGGCGAGCCCATCCGCTTTTGGGGCGTCAATG
The DNA here is from genome assembly GCA_002919195.1 of bacterium. GTDB lineage: Bacteria > Bacillota > Limnochordia > DTU080 > RSA5 > RSA7. Next base: position 2,400 of record PKEU01000119.1, on the reverse strand, counting down.
TGGGCATCGACGTGATCAACCTCGAAAGGCCCGATGTCGATTATCTCGCCCGGCAGCTGGCGAAGTACGGGGTCAACTTGGTGCGGATCCACGGGCGCATCTTTGACGACCACGGCCACGTCGACCCCGTGGCGCTGGACCGGTACCACTACTTCGTCCACGCGCTCAAGCAGCAAGGCATCTACGTGGCGCTGAGCTATTATTTCGTCCTTTGGATCGAGTCCGAACCCTTCGGGCTGCTCCTCTTTGATCCCGAGCAGCAAGAAGCGTACCGCCAAGGCGTGCGCAATCTCCTGCGCGCGCCCAACCCGTACGAAGGCGGCACACCCTTGGCCAAGGACCCTGCCGTCGCGATCATCGAGATTCAAAACGAAGACAGCTACCTGTTTTGGACCTTCGATGTCGCGCGCTATTCCGACGGGGTGAAACGGGAGCTCTACCGCCGGTTTGGCCAGTGGCTCATCGAAAAGTACGGCTCGCTCGACGAGGCGTACCGTGCGTGGGGTACCCTTGGCCGCTCGTGGGAAGACGATCCCGAGCAAGGGCTGATGGAGATCGAAGGGATCCGGCCGATCCCGTGGGCGACGGGCGACGACGGCGACTCCCGGCGCCGGCGCGACTCCCTCGCGTGGATGGTCGAAGCGCAGCGGGCGTTTTATGAGGAGATGACGGCCTTTTTACGGGAGGAGATCGGCACGCCAAGCCTCATCGTCGCGAGCAACTGGATCACGGCCGATCCCCAAAAGCTCGAAGCGCTGGAGCGCTACACTTATGCCGCGGCTGACATCGTCGACCGCCACGCGTACTTCGAGTCGTCCCACGTGGCGAAAGACAACATGTTTTGGCTGCTGCAGGCGGGGGACCGCTACACGCCCCAACCCGCTGTGCGAAACCCGGGGCTCAATCCCGTCAAGATCGTGCACAACCAAGGCCAGCCGTCGATGATTTCCGAGATCACCTGGACGCACCCGACACCCTACGGCGCCGAAGGGCCCTACTTCCTCTCGGTTTACGGATCGCTGCAGGGTATCGACGCCCTCGTCACCTTTGCCGTCGGCAAACCGGGGTGGGAGAGCTCCTGGAAAAAGTGGCCCGTCATGACCCCGACGATGCTCGGCCAGTTCCCGGCCTTCGCCCTCATGTACCGCCGCGGCGACGTGGCCGAAGGCGACGTCGTGCTGCACGAGACCAACTCGCTCAAGGCGCTTCTCGAGCTCCGCGGCTCGGCCGTGTACGAGTCGCTCAACCTCGATGATGCGCGGAAATAGGCGGCAGCGAAGCGGCAAGACACAGAGCGGCGCCGGTCTTAGACCAGCGCCGCTGTGGCTCCTACGCCGCAGTTTTTCGCCACAGCTCGGCGAGCGTCCGGTAGTTCACCAGCGTCACACCGGCCTCGTCGAGGATCTTTTTGGCCTCGTCGGATGTGAAGAAGGTTGAGCCCCCACCGCAAGGCCATTTCGATCTGCGCCCGGGCCTCGATGTCGATTTCGTCGAGGACCGCGTGCTCAAAGAGCTCCTTGGTCGTCCGCCAGAAAAAGCCATCTTTGTCGACGAGACTCGGCACGCGATCCGCCGGGCTCAACGGGCGCCAGCGGTAATGGTCCCACTCGCTCGTCACCGTGAGGTGAATCCCGACGTCTGCTTCGGGATTGCCCTTGGCCCACTCGGCAAAGTGCAAAAACCACGGGCATGGCACCAAGACGCTCGTGGACGTCACGATGCCCTTCTTAAGCGCTTCCGCCGTTGCGATGTTAGCCGAGTAGCACATACCCGCATCGTCGCCGTGGATGATCAACAGCTTCGCATCGTCTCTATAGCCGAGCCGGCGCAAGGTGGTTACAGGGTCGAGAAACACAGCAGGTTCCTCCTCAAATGGGCTCGCTGGGGTCGTTCGACACTGTGCTGATACTCCCTCTGCTCTCCCCAGTGTGCAGCAAGCTGGCGATAATTTTGGGCAACCGCGGTCGAAGCCATCGCGTCAATCTTGCTCGACGGCGCGGACCCCCAGATCACCGTCCGTGAAGCAGCCCGCCAGATGCAGGAGGTCCTCGCGGAGGTGCTAGCGCGTTAGGATCAAATCACATGAATAACGCCCGCAGCCACGCCTGGTCCGCCATCGCTGCGGGCGTCTTTCGCCTGCCGCAGTCCTTTGCTCTACCGCGCCAGCGTCTCAAAGTGCGTCCGGATTCGCTCCTGCGCCTCCACCAAGGCGAGGTGCGGATCCTTCTCCGCCTTCAGGACCGAGAGACAAACACCTCGGACAGGATTTCGAGCGCTCGCTGCACACCCGGAGCGAAGTCGGTGCCCACCCGCTGCCAACATTCCGTCACACGCGTCCTCGAAGTGATTGAAGCATCGAACTCAACGCTTCGGCCGAACGACACAGCTCTTCCACCGGAT
>PKEU01000117.1 GCA_002919195.1 bacterium | reverse complement strand
GGCTCCGCCCAAGGTCCAGGTCGTCGACACGACGGGGGCCGGAGACGCCTTTACGGCGGGCATCATCTACTCTTTAAAGGAAGAGGGCATCCGCAGCCGAGGGCAATTGGAAGCAATGACGCCCGGGCTCCTGCGGGGCGTCGGCCAGTATGCCACCGGCGCCGCCGCGGCGATTCTCGTGCAGCGCGGCGCCCTGCCCCCGCTGCACCGGCCGCAGTGACCGGCGGCCCCTTCGATAGGATCCAGTAGCAGAGCCCTTGCAGCAGGGAGCTGGCGACCTGCGGCTAGCATTAGCTAACGAAAGGTCAGCAGGCTTCGGAATCGCGCAAGCTGTTAGAGGGCTGGTGGTCGAAGCAGGGGGCCGGTCCGCCAAGCGACCAGCACCAGTCAGCCGGGGGACCGGCCCCGTCCTCGTGCAGGCTGATCATGCGCCTCCCATCGAACGCAGCCATTCGATGCGCTCAAGCACCCCGCCGTTTCTTCCTGTGCCCAAAAGGCGCAGCGTGATGGCCTTTTCCGAGAGCCAGGGTTGAGGGAGCCAGATGCGGTCGGGCCAGCGGCCGCCGGTGAATGCCACGTCGGGGTTGTCACTCAGCCAAAAGCGGCCAACCAGCCGGCGCCCGAGCCAAAGCTCGCCTTTAATCTCTTTCCCCACCAACCGGGCCCAAAGAGGAATGTCCGAATTTGTCTCGGGAAGCGGGACTCGCACCTCGGCAAAGGCTCCTCCCTCAAGCTCGAGGGGAAACGCGTGCGGGCCGGTGGTGGGGAGCTCTGCGTCCTCTGGCTCAAGGAGCGGCTCCCGCCAGAGTTCCCAGGTGGTTTGGACGATCGTGCCGGCGGGCTTGGGCGCGCCGTAGATAAAGCCAGGATCCCGGCTCGGCAGGCGGTCTTCGCGGGCGTGGCGCTCGTATTCGCTTTCCCCGGGGGATGTCTCGCTCAAGACCACAGGGCCGGCCAACCCCCGCATGCTGCCCAGGTGCGTGACGGGCACCGTCGTGTCGTGGAAGTTGCTGTGGCCCATGATCTCGGCGCGGACGACCACTTCGTTTTCGCCCGGCTGCCAGGGAAGCTCGCCGGTCAACCACACGCTCCGCCCCCGGGGAAGGGCTGTCCCAAGATACCGGCCGTTGATGTAGAAGGAGACGGCGTCGGAGGCCCCGTTGATCCAAAGCCCGGGGCGCAGGTTGTCCGCCCGGTCCAGCGTCACCCGAAATCGGTAGTAGGCGGCGCCGTAGTAAACGCCCAGCGTCTCCAGGTACCTCGCGTCGCCCTGCCAACGCTTTTCGGCCGGCGTGCTCCGGAGCCGGGCGAGGGGGTCCGGCTTTGCGACCCGGTCGTACGCTTGGGCCGTGGCGGCGGGAAGCGACAAGGGGCGGCTGCGGCGCTCTAGCTCCTCGGCCGGCAGCTCGTGGATGCTGCCAGTCGGCGTGACGCGGTAGACCCGCTGCCCGTGGTGCCGGCGCATCACGCTGCCATCGGCGCTCACCCAATCCCAGCCGAGATGGAGTACGCCGCCCATCGCGTGGGACTGCCCAGCCTGCCCAGCGGGCCCAGCTTCGGTGACCTCCCAGGCGCGGCCGGCAAGCCACCGGGGAGCAAAGAGCAAGACGAGCCGGGAGTCTCCCGCGTCGACGAGAGCCGCTCCCAAGTCATCGCGCTGGTGGCCCTCGAGTGGGACGGTGATCCGCCAGCGAGCCCGCTCAGCCTCCTGCTGCAGCGGCTCCACCTGGACAAGTCCCCGGACCGTCAGGACGCTGGCCCCCTTCTCCGCCTCCAGCACGAGCTCGACGGGCGACGGGGGAGCGTGCCCCGCGCCGCCGTCTGACGGGCCGTCTGGCTGCGAGGAAGCAGATTTGAGGGATTCCTGAGCCGGTAGGGGGTCAAAGGCGACGACGGCGATTAAGGCCCGGTCGGTCTTGTGCAAGCGGCAGATCTCGGCGTTGCTGGACACGAGCTTGACAGGCGCGCCCCGGGAAGCGAAGTCGACGTCAAAACTTAGGACAGCCACCCGGTGGGGCAGCACCGTCGCCGGGAGAGGGCTTGTCACCTGCAGCGGTTGGTCGCCCAGGTTGGGGACAAAGACAAAGCGGGCGCCCAGCGTCGATGTGAGCGTCGAGGCGGGGAGCCGCCGCAGGTTTTGGGCCGACTCCCCTTCGCCGGGTTCGACAACCTCCACCGGCGAGACACCGGCTTTGGAAGTCGTGAGCTCCGGCTCGAGAGCGGCGATCATCCCCGCGAAGACGCGCCCGTCGTAGTATTCGTCCCGCAGCTCGCCGTCGGTGCCAATCATGCCGCCAAAATCGTAGTCGGTCTGGAGAAAGGTCGAAGGCTTTCCCCAGTTGTTTTGCCCGGCCCAGTAGCCGGTGTGATGTCCCGAAGCCTGTAGGTACGGCCCGAGAAACCGGGCCCCAGCCGAGAGGAGGCGCCGCAGGGTAAAGTGGTTGCGGTCCGTCTCGGTGATGGTGAGCGGCGCGTTTCGCTCCTCGAGAAGCTCTCTTACCCGGCGCGCCCGCTCTTCGAGCCCGGGTGCCCGGTACCGGGAGTAGATGTTGGCCGTGGGGACGACGCCTTCGAGATCGCCCGTGGCGGCCGAGACGCCGTCTTCGCCGGAGCAGGCGAGGAGGGGCACCGTGATGCCGTGCGCGAGGGCCCGCTCTTTCAAAAAGGAGAGGTACCCTTTAGGATCCGTGCACGGGTAAAAGTCGAGCTCGTTGTCGATCTGCACCGCGAGGACCGGGCCGCCGGCGTCGAGCTGCTCTTCCCGCAGGATCGGAAAGATCGCGTCGTACCAGCGGGAAACCTCGTGCAAAAAGCGCTCGTCCGGTTGGCGGAGCACACGGTGGCCGCTGTGAAACGTGGTTTCGGAGTGGCGATCGACTTCGGGGTGGCCAAGCTCGGGATAGAGCCAGGCCGGCAGCGCGCCGCCGTCATATTCGGAGCAGATGTAGGGTCCGGGCCGGGCGATGATGTAGAGCCCGGCCTCTTGCGCCAGCCGGAAAAAGGCGCGCACGTCCCGGTCGCCGTCAAAGAGCAACGTCCCCCGTTGGGGTTCGTGGTAGTTCCAAGGGATGTAGACGTCCAGGGCGTGGTAGCCGGCCTGCGCCACCCGTTCGATCCGGTCGGCCCAAAGCTCCTTGGGCACCCGGAAGTAAAAGAGGCTCGCGCAAAGGAGGATTCTCCTTTGGCCGTCGATCCACCACCCCTCACGCGTCACCTGGACGCGGCTTTTCCTCGCGGCTGCTGTTTGTGCTGCTCTCTCGGTCACTCCCACGGTGGCCCCTCCTCGTGCTTTTCGTGCTTTTCGATGTGGCGCCTCGCGCGAGGCGCTTTTCACGGCGTTTGCCTGTCATGAAACATGCCTTGACAGAAAACGCGCCTGCTCCGGCGATTTTTGCGACGTCGTCTTGCGCCCGCCTCTACTGGGCGATCTCCTGCAGCAGGGCGTCGACCGCCGGCTTAAAGGTGGCGACGGCCTGCTGCGGCGTGGTCTCGTTGCGGAGGAGCTTTTGAATCTCCGGAACCATCAGCCCCAGCATGTCGTTCCATCGCTCCGTGACCGGGGGCGCGAAGACATGCCCCGCCGCCTCCAGGATCAACTGCGCGTTGAGGGGTGGCTGATCCGGATTGATGAAGTACTCCTGGGCGACGGAGATGCGCACCGGGACGTCGTGGCCGCTCTCCGCGACGAGGCGCTGGCCGTACTCGCTGGTAAGGAACTTGATCAGCTCCCAAGCCTCTTTCGGGTGCTGGCTCTGGCTCGTGATCGCCCAGCCGTTGGAAAAGAGCGGTGTGGCCCGGCGCTTTCTCATGGGGAGCACCGAGACGTCCCAGTCGAAGTTGTTGTAGAGGCGCAGCCAGTACGCGGCCCAAAAGCCGGTCTGGTTCATCGCGGTGATGCCCGACTCAAAGAGCTGGTCGGGGCCTTTGCCTGGGAAGTACTCCCACTCCACGTAGTTGGGCGAGATGCCGTGCTGCCAGATCAGGTCCTGGTACCACTGGAGCGCTTCGATGGCTTCGGGCTGGTGCATCAGCGTCTCGGTGTGGTCTTCGTTAAGGACCGCGCCGCCGTTTTGGTAGATGGGCGCCATCCACCAGGGCCACCAGTCGCCGATCGAGCCGATGCCAAACTGCTTGCTGGGACCTTCGCCCCGGGTGAGCTTTTTCGCCGCTTCCAAGAACGCGTCCCAATCCCAATCGGTCGTGGGGAAAGCGACGGCCGATTGGTCAAACAACTCTTTGTTGTAGTAAAGGATCATGGGCCCCCAGCGCATCGGCAGGGTGTAGAGCTGCCCATCGACCCGGTACGCGTCGACGACGAGGGGGAAAAAGTCGTCCAGGTCAAAGTCGGGATCGTTGGCAATCAGCGAATCCAGCGGCATGAGCCACCCGGCCTTGGCGTAGGTGCCAAAAGACTCCGCGAGCATGATGATGTCGGGCGCGGCGCCGCCGACGATCATGGTGCGAATCTTGTCGTCATAGGCGTCGGGCGTGTGGAGCAGCTCCACTTTGATGTTGGGATACTGCGCTTCAAAGGCCTCTTTCAACCGGTTGTTGATGTCGATGTCGTTGTCGCCGCCCCAAAAGGCGATGCGCACGGTGACGACCTCCTGCGCCGCTATGGGCAGGGCCAGGGCGGCGACAAGAGCGATCACCAGCACGATGCCAAGAGTCGGTCGCTTCACGACAAGACCTCCTCTCTGGGAACCTTGTGTGTTTTTTGGTTGTTTTAACTCCACGCGTCGAAACCAAACTCCCTCTTGCCTTTGGCCGTCCGCCTCTCCTCACTCTCATCTTTCGTTTGGCTCCCACCCCCTCACGCCGCGCCAGGCGTCGAGCTCCACAAACGGACTGCTGCAAGCCGTTCCGGGAGCCCGATGCGGCAAGCCTCAGTTGCCGCCGGCGTCAAGCTCGGGCAAAGGCGCGTCGCGAAACATCCGGTAAAGCGTCTTGGGCCGCCGGTGGCGGTCGACCATTCCCATCGTCGAGATGTAGGGGATCGCCGAATCGGGCTGGTGGCGGCTCTTGTGATCAGCAAACACCCACCAGATGCCGCCAACGACGAAGTCGGAGCGCTCGAGCATCTGCTCCCAATGGGCCCGGAAGGTCAGGCCTTGGGTCGTCTGCCGGCTGCTCCCGTACACGGCCCAGTCGCCAAATTCGGTGATCAAGATGGGCTTGTTGGGGTAACGGCTGTGCAGGTAGTCAAGGTAGGGCCCCAAGTCTTGATGCACGCCGTAGAAAAAGCCGAAGTACTCGTTGATGCCGATCACGTCCACAAAGTTGAGCCCGATGTCGTCCCGGTGGTGGTTGGAGGCATAGGTCACCGGCCGGCCGGAAAGGTCGAGGGTCCGCACGGCGTCTGCCAGCTGCTCGATGAAGCTCCGAGCCGCAAGGCCGCCCCGGACGCCCGTCTCGCTTTCGTTGAGGATGCTCCAGAGGATCACCGAGGGATGGTTCATGTGGTTCCAGACCATGCTCTGGACGTAGGTCAGGGAAAGACCGTCCTCCAGCTGGTATTGGAGGCTCAGGCGATCCATCCAGTAGTTGGGCGCTTCGTCCATCACCATCAAGCCCAACTGGTCCGTAAGGCGATACGCCTCGGGATGCCGGGGATAGTGGGAAAAGCGGACGAAGTTGGCGCCCGCCGAGCGCATCAAATCGAAATCCCTTTGAAAGTGCTCCAAGCGATAGGCCGCGCCCACCTCGGGGTCGTCCACGTGCCAGTTGACGCCTTTGATAAAGATCGGCTCGCCGTTGAGGGTGAGCCGGGTACCCGAGACAGCCACGTCGACGAGGCCGTAATGCTCTTGCCAGACGTCGATGTACTCGAGGACGCCGTCGTTTGCCAAAGTGGCGGCGTCGATCACTTCGGCCGTCGCGGTGAAAAGATGGGGACGATCAGGGCGCCAGAGACGGTCGGCTGGCGCGGGAAGCTCAAAAGAGACGGCCGCCGTCTGCCCTGCCGGGACCGTAGTTTCGACGGCGAGGGATGAAGCCGGGTTTTCTTCCGATCTGGTACGTTGCCCTTCCCACCCGGGGTCGAAGCGGACGATCACCCGCCGGTCGGCCGCGCTGTCATTGTGGAGGACGACGACGCTTCTCATCGTCCCTTGCCGGTATCCGGCAAGGATGCGCGCGACCGAAAGTTCCGGCACGATTTCCACGTAAACGCTTTGAAAGAGCCCGCCGTAAAGCCACCAGTCGTGATCGCCCGGCGGCAAGAGGTGTCGTTCGACGGTGCCCCACACCCGCCGGCGCAGGCGGACGGTGACCTCGTTTTCGCTCCCAGGCTGGACGAGCTCCGTCACGTCGAGGGCGAACGGCATGTAGGCGCCCCGGTGATAGCCGGCCCGGACGCCGTTGACGTAGACGACGGCTTCGTCGGCCGCTCCGAGGAAAACGAGGCGGACGCGCCGGTCGCTCGCGAGCTTGGGCAGTGTAAACCGTTTGCGGTACCAAACGGGACCGTCGAAAAAGTCAAGGCCCTCTTCGTGGTCCCAGACGTGAGGAACGAGCACGTCACGCCATTGGAGCGCCTCGTCGAGAGCGGCGCTTTGCGAAGCGTCGCGTTCGAGGACTTCGCTCCCCGGGACCTCCTCGGGTTCCAACGCCGACGCTCCGGGATCCGGAGCAAAGGACCACGGTCCGTCCAGCGGGAGGACCTGGCGGGTCACCGGGAGCGGGTCGGGGAGGAGAAACGCCGGCACCGGACGGCCGTATTGAAAAAGCACAGGCTGCCCGTCGATCACCTGGATCGTGGCCACGTCTTCAAGCGGCGCCGCTGCAGCGCTCGCGACGCCTGAGATGCCTGCAACGCCTGCAATGCCTGCGACACCGGTGATACCTGTGAGGAGAGGCGCAGATAAGACTGAAAGGGCCGCGACCACCGCGACCGTGACCATAAATGAGCTTGGCGTCAGAAAAGCCTTAGCGACAAACCTGGGAAACAACGAGCATTTTGGCATCTCGGCATTCCTCCCGCCCGTTAGAAAGATGCGGCGCCGGGCAGTTTAAAGACGGTTTCCATCGAGACCAGCAGCGCTGCGCCCAGGAGGCTTGCCTCGCTTCCCAGTTGGCGCGGCACAATTTGCACCTGGTCGGGATCGACGGAGTAGACGTGACTTCGCACAGTTTCAATGACGGGGCGAAAGAGCAACTCGCCTGCTTGGGCGACGCCTCCTCCGAGAATGACGTAGGGAATGTCGAAGAGATTGATCATGTTGGCGATGCCGAGGCCGAGGTAGACGCCGGTCTCCCAAAAGATCTCCCGGCAAAGCTTATCGCCTTGCCCTGCGTGCTCCGCGATCACTTTCGCGCTGAGCTCTTTAAGGGCTTCGGACGGAAGCTCTCTGAGCGAGCTCGGCGCTCCGGCCTCAAGCCGAGCCATGGTCCTTGCCACGATGCCGCGGCCTGCGACCACTGCCTCGAGGCAGCCCCGGTTGCCGCAGCGGCAAAGGGGACCGCCCGGCAAGACCACGGTGTGGCCGATTTCGCCCGCGCCCTGCCATGGACCGCGATAGAGCTGGCTCCCTACGACGATGCCCGCGCCAAGGCCGCTGCCGATCCCAATACAAATCAGATCGGAGACGTCTTTCCCGGCGCCCAGCCACTTTTCGGCCAGCGTCGTCATGCGAATGACGTTTTCGACAAAGACCGGCACCCCCAGCTGGCGCTCCAAAACTTCCTTGAAAGGGACGTTGCGAAAGCCCAAGTTGTGCGAGTATCGAGAGACGCCCCTTTCACTGTCGACGAGCCCCGGGACTCCAAGACCGACGCCGGCGACTTGGCGCAGGGAGACGCCGGCTTCTTCGAGGCACTCGTGTATAAAGCGCACGATGAGCTGGATATTCGCGCCCGCGTCTTGACCCTTGGGGGTGGGCGCCGTCCTGCGCGCTCTTGCGTTGGATGCGAGATCGTAAAGCACCACGGTGGTGTTAGTCACGCCTAGATCGACGGCGAGCAAAAAGCCCGCTTCGGGCCGGATCTCCAGGAGGATCGGCCGCCGCCCGGCGCCCGTCGTTGCCAGCGGGCTCGAACCGCACTCGCGCACAAGGCCTTCCGCGAGCAACGCGTCAATAATCACCGAAACCGTTGTCGGACTTAACCCGGTCATCTTGGCTAGGGCGGTGCGGGAAACCGGCCCCTCTTGCTGGATCAGCCGCAGCACAAGGGCCCGGTTGTACTCTTTCATTTGCTGAGCATCGCTTTTCATCACCGAACGGGCCACAGGTGTCACGACCTTTGGGGTGCGGTGCGTAGCGGTTTTGTAGTGCCACGTGCCAGGGATGGGTGCGGCAACAGAAGACGGCGGTGTGGCCTGCGAGAGTGGCGCCGGCTGGTACAGCGTTTGGTTCGTGCGATCTTTAATTATTCCGGCGAAAAAAATAATTGGCGCACCGGAAAGCAATTCCTGCTTTCTAGAGGAAAGAATTACGGGCTCTCTCGGGTAAAGTCGTAAACCTGGGTTAGTGCCCGCTAGGCCCAATCCCGTGCGTTTCAATCCCTCATAGGTAGAGTCGTAAACGGGGCGTATACTGACCCCAACAGAAGGTTGACAGTGACGTAACGGAGAGTGAGCTCGCTCGTCGAATACACCGTCACGGG
>PKEU01000028.1 GCA_002919195.1 bacterium | reverse complement strand
CCGGCGCTGAGAACGGTCAGGATCACCCCTCCCCCGACGCCCGCGATGACAGCCTCCCGCCTCTCCTGGATGTCACACCCCAAAGCGCCAAACATCGCGACCGTCAGCGCCAGGTTATAGGATCCATAGAGCATGGCCGCCGCAGGCCAGCTTTCCGGCACCCAGTTGCTGGCGGTCGTAATTTGCCCGATCCCTTTCCCCAGCGCATGGGGAAGGGATCCAAAGCCTACGGCCAGCAAGACAAGGATCATCGCCGCCGTGATGACAGCGTTGACCTGCAGCATCCGGTCGATCCTGAGGAGCAGCATTCCCAGCGTCGCCCCGGCCATGGCAAAAACTCCATACAGAGCCGGGCCGCCGGTGAGCGCATGATACAGCGCGCCGGCGCCTGCCATCATCACCGCGAGCGACGCGAAGGCAAAAAAGCTGAGAAGTGCGTCAAAGAGGGTGGCGAGGGGCTGAGGAGCGATCACTTCCAACAGATGGGTGTGTGAGCAGGTCTGGTACCGGTGGGCGAGCGCGAGGAGCCACGCGCCAAAAACGGCAAACATCAAGCCGGCGACGCCAAGCGCAAGAAATCCTTCGGCGCCAAACTTGAGGAAAAACGCGGCATGCTCCTGGCCGGAAGCAAATCCTGCGCCGAGGACACTTCCCACGTAGGCTCCGGCAAGCCTGACGCGATCCAGACCCTTTGGCGCCCGGTCCGTCGCCATCGCCCCACCTCTCGATCTTATCGCACGGGCCGGGTCTTGGGCCTGTGCCCACGCTTTCGCAATCTCTATGCGGCGATGGAAGAAAATAGGACGCGCGGCAGGTCGGTGGGGCCAAAACGAGAATGTCGACTACATGTCGACTACGAGGTGAGCCCATGAAAGGGACGGCGACACCCGGCGCCGGCATTCGCGTGAGTCCTGAGCGGCTCCTCCCCCTCTGGGTGACCGGCGGATTCTTTGCATTAGGGCTCCTGGCGTTTGCTGTGATCCCCCTCGTGGTGGGGTGGGCACGGAAGCCTTTGGCCGACGGCATCTTCGCTCACCACGGGGTGGTCTTGCTCGCCCACCTCTTCGCCCTGGGGTGGGGGACGTCGGTCGCGCTGGGCGCGTGGCAGCAGCTGGGCAACGTGGCCTGGCAAAGCACCCCGCCGCCCCGGACAACCTACGCCAAGGCCAGCTTTCCCGCCTACTTGGCCGGGGTGGCGATCTTGTCGGCGGGGATGGCGTCCAGCCGCTTCGGCTGGGCCTCCGTGGGCGGCGCGCTCATCGGGATCGCGGTGCTCTTGAGCCTGATCACTTCCGTCCAAGCGATCAGGCGGGCCGAGCGGGGCTCGGTGATGCTCCCCTTTGCGGCTCCCGCCTTCTTTTCCCTCGTCCTGGTGGCCGCCGTCGGCGTCATGCTGGCCATAAACCGCAGCACGGGCTGGCTGGGCGCCTCTTGGTATCCGGCCATCGCCGCGCACCTCTACCTGGGTCCCGCCGGTTGGTTTGGGCTCTTGATCCCCGGAGTCTCCTACGAGCTCGCTCCGTTTTTCGGCTTGACGACGACGAAAGGAGAGGCTCGTCGGGGCCGGCTCAGTCTCGTGGTGGCTTGCCTCTTGGGCCTGGGGCTCTTGGGCGGGCTCTTGAGCGCGCTCTTCGGCTTCTTTCATCCGATCTGGCTCGCGGTGACCGGCGCCGGATACCTCGTCTTTCTCGCGGACCTCAGAGGCGTTTACGGGCGGCGTCCCGCCCGGCGGCAAAACGCGACCCTTACGGGCGTCCGGGCAGCCCACGCATACCTGAGTGCGCTAGCTCTGTGGCTCTTATGGGAGACCCTCTTGCAGGTGGAGCTGGTGGGCCCCGGGTTTACCGTCGCTTCGGGGCTTAGGCGCTGGACGCTGGCCGGCTGGTTTGCGGGAGCTGGATGGCTCTCCAACAGCATCGTCGCCTATCTCCACCGGATCCTTCCCTTTTTGCTCTGGCACAGCCGCTACTGGGGCAAACCGAAAGAGGAGGTCAAGACGGGCTTTCCAAGGATGGTGGACCAGCAGCTGGGGCGCGTTGGCCTTTGGGTTTACAACATCGGAGTGGTGGGGACCGGCCTCGGCCTTTGGCTGCGGCTGGACCCTGTGGTGCTTTGCGGCGTACTGGTCCTTGCGGTGGGCACTTGGATGCTCACCTTCAACCTAGGAAGAGCGTACTGGCGGTGACGGGCATACACTGGTGACGTGCAACCGGTAGCGACTCGCATCAACACCCGCGCCGACCGCTCCCTCAAGGCGGTCTACTTCGCTTATTTTCTCGGCCACTCCGGTGTGGTCGCCTTTATGAGCTTGCACCTAGCCGGCCTCGGCCTCACTGGGCGCGAGATCGGATTGCTGCTCGCGGTAGGTCCCGTGGTGGGCATCATCGTCCAACCTGCGTGGAGCTTTTTGGCCGATGCCCGGGGCGGCGTCCGGGGCGCCCTGCTAGGCGCCCTGACGGGTGCGGCGCTGCTGAGCCTTTTGATACCCCTCGGCAAGAGCTACGGGGCTCTCTTGCTGCTTTTGATGGGATGGGCCTTCTTTTTCAACGGCATCGACCCGCTCCTCAACAGCCTGGCCCTGGAGTCTTTGGGCCGCGAGGCTGACGCTTTTGGACGGCTTCGCCTTTTCGGCTCCTTTGGCAATGCAGGCTCCCAGCTCCTCATCGGTGTGCTGACGCAGATCGTTCACAGCGCGGCGATGTTTTTGTGGCAGGCGCTCTTTCTCCTCGTCGCGCTCGCCAACGTGCTGGCGATCACGCAGGGCGGGAGCGGGCGGGAGAGGGCGCTCGGCCGGCGGGGCCTGGTCGTCATGCTCCTTGGAAGCCGGGCGCTCCTCCTGTTTCTTCCGGCGGCCTTGCTGCTCCAGACGTCGCAGGTGATGGGGTGGTCCTACTTCGCCCTTTACATGAAAGCCCAAGGAGCGGGAGCGGTGGAGGCGGGGGTAGGCCTCTGGATCGCGGTGCTTTCCGCCTTTCCCTTCTTTCTTTTCGCCCAGCCCCTCTTGAGCCGCTTTGGTCCCCACCGGCTCCTCCTGGTGAGCGCGTCCGCCTACGCGCTCCGCTGGGGGCTTCTCTCGGCCACGGGCTCCATCGCAGCGATTTACATCATCCAAACCCTCAACGGGTGCTGCTACGCTCTCTACTACGTGGCGGCCGTAGCCTTGGTGCACAAGGAGAGCCCGGCGCCCTTGAAAGCTACCGGTCAAGGACTGCTCTCCGCCGTCCACATCAGCCTGGCCACCATTTGCGGCGGGCTTTTGGGTGGCCTTCTCCTCGATTGGAGCGACGTGTTTTGGCTTTACCGGGCAGCGGCCGGCTTGGCGCTGGCCAGCATGCCGTTGCTCATCGCGTTGGCGCTGGCCGAAAGCCGCAAAGCCGCAAGCGGCGCGGAAGGCGACGCTTGCGGCACGAAGGTTTTGGAGTAAGGCTTTGGCGGGATCAGATGGCGCCCAGCTCTTGAAAGATCTCCGGATTTTCCGGCCCCTCGACATAGATCGTCGCCACGGCGCCTTTGCCCAAAGCCCGGTTGATGGAGTGATCGACCAGGGTGTACTCGCCCGGCACGTCGACGGTAAACTCGACCCAGGCCGCGCCGCCTGCCGGGATGAGTGTCGTTTGGACGTTGGTCGACGCTTCGGATGCCCCTTCTTTGTGGACCACATCAAAGATCTCGCCGATCACGTGAAACGACGAGGCAAGGTTTGGACCGGCGTTGCCGATAAAGATCCGCACTCGCTCCCCCACGTTTGCGTGCATCCGGTTGTCGCCGGTGAGCGCCTGAAACGCTCCGTTGAACACCACAAAGTTGGGAATCTCTTTCCAAAGCCCCTCGCCGTCAAAGGCAGCGTGTCCCTTTTGGTACGGCCTCAGGTCGGCGTACACCTCGCCTTGCATGATGTAAAATTCGCGGTCGACCGGGCTCAAGCCCCCTGCCGGCTCGACGACGATGAGGCCGTACATCCCGTTGGCGATGTGGGCAGGCACGTAAGGCGTCGCGCAATGGTAGACGTAGACGCCGGGATTGAGCGCCTTAAAGGCGAACGCCTTGGTCTCGCCGGGCATCACCTGAGTGGCGGCGCCGCCCCCGTGGGGGCCGTTGACCGCGTGCAGGTCGATCGAGTGGGGGTGGAGGTTGCCCGGAGCGTTGGTGAGGCGCAACACGACCGTGTCGCCTTCGCGCACCCGGATCATCTGGCCGGGAACCGTGCTGTCAAAGGTCCAGTAGGTGTAGGTGATCCCGTCCATCAGCACCCCGTCCAGCTCGACAGCGGTCATGTCGACGGCCACCGTCTGCGGTGGACGATCGCCGACGGGCCCGGGCAGATCCAATGGGCTGCGGGCGATGCGGACGGCGTTTTCCCTTGCAGGCTCCCTTTCAGGCATGCTCTGCGCTTGTACCGCCGGCTCATAAACTTTTGCTTCCCGGCCGGCAAGCCAAAAGGCGGCTCCCGCCAAGACCACCAAGAATAACAGGCCGATCGCGATCGCGCGTTGAGGTCGAAAACGCTTCATGCAAACTCCTCCTTTGGTAGGGACAATGGGTGCAACACTGTAGCACCTTCAGGTTATCGCAGCTGGCGCATGGCCCCTAGGGGCGGGCGCCCCTGGTGTAAAGGGACAAAGAGAACGACTTGGCAGTGATGGCTGTCACAATTTTCTCGCGGCGGCCTTTTATTTGCTCGGGCGCAAAGACGCTCGCCCGGCGCGCGGGTATGCTTGATCCAAGCAGCCACTTGTTCGCGCCGTCGGAGCTGCCCTTTGTGACAAGCCTCAGCTTGCCACGAAGCATACGCTAGGCCAACGCGCCTTGAGAGGGAGCCACGGCGCGCCGAAGACTGGAGGAGGCCCGAAATCCGTGAAGGGGACGTTGACAACCCTTAATCGTATCTTGGCGAAAGCGTTGCGGGAACTCGGCGCTCGCGGCGCTCGTGAAAGGGCGTGTGAATTGGCCGCCGAAGCCTGGACTACGCTGCGGAGGGTCGATGCGAAAGAGGCAGAACTGATGAACAGTGTCCTGCACCAGCTCACTTCGGCCGGTCACGCCGGCAAGACGCCCGACGGCGTGCCCGTAGATGTCGACGAAGGTTTAGGAAGCGGGGAATCCGATGCCGACGAAATCGGCGCCGAATGGGAGCTCGACGTGCGGAGCTTGCCGCCGGCGGCGCGCCACGGGTTGATCTTTGCAACTTTTCACGGGCTAAAGCCCGGGCAAGGGTTCATTCTCGTCAACGATCACGATCCTAAGCCCCTATACTACCAATTTTCCTTTGAGCACCCCGGCGGGTTCACCTGGACGGCTGTGGAGTCGGGACCCGAAACCTGGCGCGTGCGCATCGGAAAACCCGAGGCTTGAAAGCTCGATGGAGGATGCTCGGCAAATGAGAGTATGGTCGGGGGCCGTCGCCTGCTTTGTGGTAGCGGCGGCGGCCGGAACCCTTTTTCGCTTTGGGCCGTTGACGGGACTTCCCTGGGGCCTTGAGGCGGGCAACCTCCGCCATGCCCATTCCCATCTCATGTTCTTTTCGTGGGCGACCCCGGCGCTCATGGCGCTTTGGGCCTGTTACGTTCAAGGGAAGGTGAAGCGTTTGTCAAAGGCCCCGGGCTCCTTAGGCCGCGGGGGTTACTTAGCCGCCTGGGCCGCGATGGCGCTCGGGCTTTTTTCGTTCCCTTTTTTCCTCGTGGCGGGTTACGGCCGGGTCGCTTTCTTAGGCGCCAGGCTGCCCTGGGCGACGATGATCAGCGGCGTGACGATGTTTGCCTGGTACTCCTTCGGAATCTGGTACGTCCGGATCCGGCCAAAGCTCCCGCGTACCCCGGCCCTTGCGCTTTTTGAGATCTCCCTCGTGGCCCTCGGAGTGTCGACCCTCGGAGCATGGGGCCGGGCGGCTTTCCAAGTGATGGGGGGCGGGTCCCCCATGCTCGAGGAGCTTAGCGTCCAGCTGTTTCTGGGCGCCTTTACGCACGGATGGCTCATCGTGGGCACGCTGGGCCTCGCTGCGGCGAGTGTGGAGGATCAGCGCCCGCTGCGGCTAGGCGGCGCGCCCTGGCTTCTCCTCTTGGGGCTCCCCGGGGCTTCTCTGATGGGGCGCGCCCGGATGGTGGGGGAAGGGCTGGGCCTCGGTTATCAGATGGGAATCGCTCTGAGCGCTCTGGTGTTTGCTGCGGGTCTAGGTTGGTGCGCCTGGCGGCTCGTCGACGCGATCCCTAAGGGTGGCGCGGGTTGGTGGCCCTACCTTGTCTTTTTATTGCTCACCTTGGTGAGCCTCGCTTTATCCGCTATCCCGCCTGTGATCGCCTGGGCCGAACGGGCGGGACTCTACATCGTTTATCTTCACCTAGTGGCCTTGGGCGTGGCGAGCACGGGGCTGGTCGCGGCGGCGCGGGAGCGCTGGGGAGCGGGCGTTGCGCCTTCGCCATGGAGCTTTGGCGGGTCGGTGGCGCTGCTGCTCTTGGGAGTCATCTCCCTCACCCCGCTCTGGCCAGGTTCGGCGGATCCCGCCGGCCGGTTGGCTTTTGCCGCTGGGACCTCGATCCCGCCCGTCGCGGCGATGCTCCTTCCCTGGTTCAGGGAGTCAATCCGCGGGCGAGTATGAAACCTGCTTATCGCGTCCAGCCGAGAGCCTTCTTGGCCTCTTGAGACATCATCTCCGGCGTCCACCGGGGCTCCCAAACGACCCGGACGGAAACCGAACCGATCTCCGGCACGCGCTTTCCTACCGCCGCCGGAATGACCTGTTTGAAATAGGCGCTCAAAGGGCACGCTGGCGTCGTCAGTGTCATCACGACCTCGACATGGCCTTGGTCGACCCTGACGTCGTAGACCAGGCCGAGATCGACGATGTTGACTCCAAGCTCAGGGTCGACGACGCTTTTCAGCGCATCCCAGACAGGCTGTGTGTCGATCTGGATCATGGGTGTGAGACCCCCTCTTTCATCAGCGGGCTGGCCACGGGCTCTCCCGCGCGCGCCCGGCGCACGGAGACCACGAGCACGGCCATAAACAAGAGGACGGAGGCGACGTTGACCACACCGGTCCACTGCCTGCCGTACCACGACAGCATCAAGTCGGCCGTGACTCGGAGGGCGAGCGATAGGTGGAGCAGCGTGACCGGCGCGTAAAAGAGCGGCGTAAACTTGACCGGGATGCCCAGCACGGCGGGCAGGATGATCGGGGCGTGGGCCATGATCATCACCATGACGAACCCCACAAAGATCGAGTGCGTCCACGCGTCGTAATAGAGCCCGCCCAAAGTCTGGCCAAAGAGAAGGCCCAAAACGCCCGAAAGCCCGAGCCAAAAGTAGCCGGAGAGGATGGCGCACGCGGCGTAGCGGGCCACTCCGGTCCCCGACTTGGTTTTCCAGGCGATGTCGCCGTGGGCCAAGGCGGCCGTGAGCCCTACGACGGCGGCGCCGGCCGCTCGAACCCCGAGGTCTTGGTCGACGAGCGTGAGAAAGAGTGTGGCGATAAATACGAGGACAAAGGAGTTGGTGATCCTTCGCGCCCTGGGCGTGCGGGGGCGGAACCGGCTCATCTCGATGCGCTCACCGGCGATGGTGAGGATCAGAAAACCCGCCCACCAGGGGACGACGTGGGGGATGAGCCAGCCGCGAAAGAGCAGGAAGTTGCCCACCGCCCAAACGACGGCCCCCAGCGCCATGATGACGGTGAAGTCGGCTGCTCCCCGTTTGAGAAAAACGCCAAAGATGACGAGGAGGACCAGCGATGAGAGAAACAAGAAAAAGGCGGCGATTTGGTACGGCGCCGAGAGGAGGAGAAACACCGCGCTGATCGCGCCAAAAAGGGGTGCCGTATAGCCCCACGGCCGGCCCAGCGCCACCGCTCTTTCCAAGGCGATGATCGTGCCGACAAACCCGCCGACCATGAGTGGGCCGTGATGGAGCGAGTTGATCCCCTCCGCGGTGAAGCCCAGCCGGGCAAAGGAAGTCCAAAGGCCCGCGGCTAAGGCGGCGATGCCGGCCGCGATGGGCACGATCCGGTAAAAGTGTCGAGCGGTCATCGACGAGCTCCCTTCCAAAAAAGGCTGCGATCCCCGGTGACAGCGGGCAGGGATGCTGCTTGTGACTGGCTTGACCCGCAAAATTAGGTTACTGTAAAGGAAAATTCGCGTCTTTGCGCCAAAGCAAAGAGGCAGCGTCCGACGCGACACCGGAAGGCACCGAAAGGGTTGGCCATGGAAAAGCACGGGTGCAAGCAAAGTCAACAGGCGGGCGGCTTGGAAGAAAACATGGCGGATCGTAAGAAGGCGCGGCCGCCGGATGAGCTCATCCTCCAGCGCTTGGCTCAAGCGGAGTTTTTCGTGGGCCTGGATGAAGGGGGGCTAAAGCGGGTTTTGCAAGCAGCTAGGCGGCGCCGGCTCGAGCGGCAAGAGGTCTGCTTCAGGCAGGATGAACCCGCCTCTTTTCTCTACCTTTTGGTCGCTGGCAGGATCAAACTGACCCAGCTCACCCCCGACGGGCGGCAAGTGCTGCTCCGCTTTGTGGAGCCCGGCGAGGTGTTTGGGGGCATCGCTCTTTTTGCCGGAGAGCAGTATCCTGTCACGGCCGAGGCGGCCGAGGAGTGTGAGCTTTTGCTCTGGGACGGCCCGGCGATGCAGCGCGTGATCCAATCGGAGCCCAAGGTCGCCCTCAACGTGATCCAGCACCTG
>PKEU01000112.1 GCA_002919195.1 bacterium | reverse complement strand
TACGCGGCGATCAAGTTCTTTATCTACACCATGGTCGGTAGCGCCATCATGCTGGTGGGCATTCTCGCCACGTACCTGCGGGCAGGGCTTGGCACCTTCGACATCCTGACCATCGCCGAATCGGCCAATTTCGATCCGCGGTTCCAGTTTTGGGCGTTTCTTGCCTTCTTTATCGGTTTCGCGGTGAAGGTGCCGATCTGGCCCTTCCACACCTGGCTTCCGGACGCCCACGTGGAGGCGCCCACCGGCGGTTCGATGATCCTGGCGGGCATTTTGCTCAAGACGGGAACCTACGGCTTCTTCCGGATCGCGTTCCCCACTTTCCCCGAAGGCGCCGACGCCTTTAAGTGGCTGATCGCGCTCCTGTCAGTCATCGGCATCATCTACGGGGCTCTTGCCGCCATGGCGCAAAAGGACCTCAAAAAGATGGTGGCTTACTCGTCCGTCAGCCACATGGGCTTTGTCACGCTGGGCCTCGCCGCGGCGGCCGGCGCCGTCGCTCAGGCGCAAGGGGTCGGCGATGTCAACATCGTGAGCCAGTTGATGTCCAACGGCTCGATGGCCCTCAACGGGGCCCTGTATGTCATGATCTCGCACGGATTGATTTCGCCCCTCCTCTTCTTCTTGGTGGGCAGCGTCTTGTACGACCGAGCCCACACCCGGATGATGAACGAGATGGGCGGCTACTTCACCAAGGTGCCTGTGGCGGGGACGATCCTGGCGTACGCGGCCTTCGCCAATCTGGGGCTTCCGGGGCTTTCGGGCTTCGTCGGCGAGTTCTTCACCTTTGTCGGCAGCTTCCCGGCCTTTAGGACCCTGGTGATCATCGCGGCGATGGGCCTTGCTCTCACCGCAGGGTATCACCTCTGGATGATGCAGCGGGTGTTGATGGGCGAAGGGAAAAAGGATGAGAGCTTCCCTGACATCAACGGCCGCGAGCTTGCCGTGAGCGTCCCGTTGATGGTCTTGATCCTGCTGCTGGGTGTGTACCCGCCGTTGGCGCTCAACATCCTCGATCCAGCCGTCAACCAGCTCATGGCTAAGCTGGGAGGTATGTAGACGTGCAGTACGTCTTAATCCTCCCGGAGATCCTTCTCGCGGGGTTAGGTCTGGTATTGCTAGGAATGGACTTGTTTGCCAAGTCCAAGCGCTCGCTCGCGGTGGCGGGGGTCATCGGCACCCTCGCCACCCTCGTGGCGGTCCTCGCCAACTTCGGAGTGGCGCCGGCCGAGATCTGGAGTGGTACCATCCGCGTCGACGATTTCGCCCAGTACTTCAAAGTGATTTTCCTGGTCATCCTGGGGTTGGTATTTCTCTTCTCCCATGAGTACCTGGAAAAGCGCGACGTTCGGATGGGCGAGTTTTACATCCTCGTCACCTTCGCGACGCTGGGCGCGTTTTTGATGGTCTCATCGCTCGAGCTGATCACCATTTACCTGGGCCTTGAGTTGATGACCATCGCTTCGTATATTCTCGCGGGGATGCTGCGACAGGACGCCCGCTCGAGCGAAGCGTCGATCAAGTTTTTCCTGATGGGCGCCCTGACCTCGGGCGTCATCTTGTACGGCCTTTCCCTGCTCCTTGGGCTCTCCGGGTCGACGCATCTGGTGGCGATCGCGGAGGCTCTGGCCACGTCGCCCAATACCGCGTTGATCACTGCGGCAGGCGTGTTCATCATCGCCGGGTTGGGCTTTAAAATTGCGGCCGTTCCCTTCCACATGTGGGCGCCTGACACTTACGAAGGGGCCCCCACCCCGGTGTCGGCCTTCTTGATCACGGCGTCGGAAGCCGCCGGCTTTGCCGTGTTGCTGCGGATCCTGTTGGTCGGCCTGGCGCCGGCTCTGGCACAGTGGAAGATGGTCCTGGCCGTCATCGCGTTTGTCACGATGACCTTTGGCAACGTGACAGCGATCGTTCAGACGCGCACCAAGCGGATGCTGGCCTATTCGGCCATCGCCCAAGCGGGCTACATCCTCGTGGGAGTGGCTGTCGCGACGCCGCAAAGCGTCACCGCCATGCTCTTTTACATGCTGGCCTACGCCTTCATGACGGTGGGCGCGTTCGCGGTCGTCATTATGCTGAGCAACCACATCCCCAGTGAGGAGATTGAGGACTTCAAAGGATTGGCCCAGCGAGCGCCCGGCTACGCCTTGGCCATGACCTTACTGCTCCTTTCGTTGATCGGTATCCCACCCACAGGCGGCTTCTTTGGGAAACTCGCGCTGTACCGGTCGGCTGTTGAGGGCGGCATGGTCTGGCTGGCGCTGGCAATGGTGATCAACTCGGCCATCTCGGTCCCCTACTACTTCAACGTCATCCGCAACATGTATTTGGCTGAGGAAGCGCCTGCCATGGAGCTGAGCGCGCGCACCGGTTTGAAGCTCGCCCTCGGCATTGCCGTCGCTGCCACGCTCCTCTTGGGCGTCTTCCCCGAGCCTTTGGTAGGCTTCCTACGGACCATCCAGGTGATGCCGTAGCCTAGGCCGGGGCGGCAGCCGGCCGAGGTGAACGGCGCCGCTGGTCGGACAAGGGTCAGCGCTTTGACGTCACTGCGAGAAGAATGGCCTTGGGGATGAGGTCCCCAAGGCCTTTTTTCATGCAGCTATGAGCGCCTTTGACGTGACGGGTCTCTAGAGGTCCCATCACCGGAGGCTGGTCGAGAGATCTATTGCTTTCTGATCAGTCGTTCAAGATCTGGCTGTAGATCCTTTGGGCTTCGGCAAAGGTGGTATCGATGTCACTCTGACCCGACAGGGCTGGCACGACGAGGGGCGCCCAAACCGTGGTGTCGAGATCTGTGTAGCGAAGGAACGGGTACACGCCCCCTACCAGTGCGATTTGGGGAATGTTGGGCATCCACACGTATTCCTGCTGCGCTTCGTACCACACGTCGCTCTGGTAAAAGTCGAGACGAGGCGAGTTGACATAGCGGAGCTGGCGGAACATCTCGATATTGCCCTCAAGGCTTGTGTACCAGCTGATAAATTTCCACGCCAGCTCGACGTTGCGGGACGTGCTGGGGATGGCAGACATGTTACCCCAGGTGGTCGTCCCCCGCGCGTGGCCCGACGGCCCCATGGGGTAGCTCGTCAGGTTGAAGTTGAGGTCCGGATGGCTCTGCATCAAGAAGTAAGGGCTCCAGTTTCCACCATGTCCCATGGCGGCATTCGTGCCAAAGGCCCCGCCGATCATGCCCGGCGTCATGTAAAGATCTCGCAGGAAGCTGGCGGTTTCAAGGCCCTGGGGCGACGCAAAGGCCGGTTTTTCCAGCGTTTCATCGTAAAATCTGCCGCCGTTGGCGACAAGCCACGAGTTAAATACTTCGATCCCCAGCCCAGTGGCGTACGCATACCGGGTGATTTCGTCGCCCGCCTCTTGCCGGATCAGGCGTCTTGCAGCGGTAACGAAGTCGTCCCAAGTCGCGAGCGCCTCGGGGTGGGAATCGAGCCCCGAGCTCTCAAAGGCGTCGATGTCGTAGAGGAGCGCGGCTGAGTCCATAGCGTTGGTGATGCCGAAGATCACGCCATCCTTCTGATTGTAGGCTTGTGTCGCAGGGATAAATTGCCGGGGATCGACCTCGGGAGTACGCGCGATCAAGTCGTTGAGCGGAAGCAGCGCCCCCATTTCGTAAAGGTCCCGAGCCCACACAATGGAAAGGGCGACCACGTCAGGCGCGGTGCCGGCTGCCAGGCCCGTGAGAAGTTTTTCCCGCACTTCTTCCCAGTTGACGGGAAGATACTCGACCGTCACCCCCGGGTTTTCCGCTTCAAAGCGCTCCTTGACGTACTGAAACCATTTCTGCGTCTGTTCGGTTTCGTTGATCTTCCAGTCCATGACCGTCAAGATCGTGGTCCCTTGCGCGACAGCGGTCACGGTGCTTCCGCATAACAACATGGCAGCGACGACCCAGACGATCCACCTTTGCATCCGGATGATGCTCCTCCTTCCCAGATCGTTTGACCAGCTCGTTGAATCAATAGATTGCGACAGCAAATACTGATTTCCTCTATTGAGTCTGATAATTCCGCTTTTACGATCGGCCGCCGGAAAATTTTCGCCGATCGGCGACAAAAAAGCTAGACAACAGCCCCACGGCATGATAGAGTAGGACCCATACCGGAGCCAATCCGGAACGAAAGAGGAGGATCTTCCTTGCAAGAAGGTATCGTGAAGTGGTTTAGCGCAGAGAAGGGTTATGGGTTTATCGCCAGAGGCGACGGCCAAGGTGACGTCTTCGTCCACTTCTCTGCCATCAACGGCGACGGGTTTCGAACGCTCGAGGAGGGCCAGCGGGTCACCTTTGAGGTGACGCAAGGTCAAAAGGGGCCGCAAGCGGCCAACGTGTCCGTCGTTCGGTAGCCACTTCCAGGCAAGACGAAAGACGAACACAACAGGGCGAGAGGCAGCTCTCGCCCTTCTTTTGCTTTCAAGCCAAAGAAAAAAGCCCCGGAACGATCCGGGGCGGTCGTTTGCCGTTGGCCTTTCTAGAGGTTGGTCAGCAACGATTAGAAATCGCCGAAGGAGTACGACGTAGGAGAAGGCCCGATCTTGACGACGTTGGCCGCTTGAGGGCCCCGACTGCCAACCACGATGTCAAACTCGACTTCCTGACCCTCCTCTAGGGTCTTAAAGCCCTCCTGCTGAATCGCGGAGTAATGAACGAAGACGTCCTCGCCACCCTCCTGTTCGATAAACCCGTACCCTTTCTCGTTGCTGAACCACTTGACTCTACCACGTGCCATGAAACCAGCATGCCTCCTAGGAGTTTCTCGATCGGGCTCTACCCCATCTACGAATCACGGTATCACAGCCGCGATGTGGTGTCAAGGAAAAACGCCTCACATCAAAAGGCCAGCTTCAGCCGCTGATGGGCAGCAAGAGGGCGACGGCTTCCACATGGGGCGTCCTCGGAAACATATCGACCGGTTGCACTTTGATGGTCCGGTACCCTTTTGTTGCCAGATAGGCCAAGTCGCGGGCCAGGGTCGCGGGATTACAGGAGACGTAAACGATCTTGCGCGGCGCCGCCTTGACGATGGCGGCGAGCGTCTTCGGGTCCGATCCGCTCCGGGGAGGATCCAGAATCGCCACGTCGGCTCTCTCTCCTCGCGCCACCCATTTTGGAAGCGCCGTCTCGGCGTCTCCTTGTTCGAAGTGGGCATCGTCGATGCCATTGAGACGGGCGTTGCGCCAGGCGTCCTCGACTGCGGCGGCGACCTTCTCAACGCCCCGCAATCGCACTCCTTCGGTGGCCACGTAGATGCCGATGGTCCCTGTGCCACAGTAGACATCCCAAACGACGTCGCCAGGCCCAACCGCGGCGTCTTGCCGGACGACGTCGTACAGCTCTTTGGCTTGGACAGGATTGACTTGGAAAAACGAGGTCGGAGAGATGAGAAACTCCCGGTGCCCGATCGATTCGATGAGATGGTGCGCCCCCCACAAGACGATACTCTCATCGCCCAGAATGACGTTTCCCTGTCGGGGATTGACGTTTTGGACGAGGCTGACGATCTCGGGAACGCGCCGGCGCATCGCCTCGACCCAGGTGTCCGCCTCCGGGAAGTGCCGCTCCCGAGTGACCAATATCGCCATGCACTCTTCGCGGCTAAAGCTCACTCTCACCACAAGGTGGCGGACAAATCCTTGGTGGCTCGTTTCATCGTAGACAGAGAGGCCCATGTCGTCGATGAGTTCTTTCGCAACTTCGGCCACCTTGACCGCGAGCGGGTGTTGGATCAGGCAATCGTCGGCTGCCACCACCTCGTGGGACTTGCGGCGGTAAAAGCCGACAACGGTCTTGCCATCGTTCTTGCGCACTGGGTACTGCGCTTTATTCCGGTAGGCGTGGGGGCGGTCCATCCCGAGGATCGGCTGCACCGGCACATTGGCCAGCCTCCCTACGCGGACCAGGGCTTGGCGCACCCGCTCCTCTTTCCACGCGAGTTCGGCGGGATAAGCCAAGTGCTGCAGCGCGCATCCCCCGCACTCCCCTGCCACAGGACACGCCGGTTGGACCCGGTGCGCCGCTGGGTCGACGAGGCGGACGATCTCTGCCTCCCCGTATCGTGCCCGCACGCGACGGACCTCCACGACCGCCCGGTCGCCGGGCAAGGCCCCCGGCACAAAGAGGACGAAACCGTCGGCGGTCTTCGCAACGCCTTCACCATCGTGGTTGAGGTCGACGATGCTGACCTCGAGACGCTCACCCTCGGCGGGAAGCTGCCGGGCCAGCGCGCCTTTCCGGGACACCCGAAATGCCTCCTCTCATCAATACCGATCTCCGTCCCGCCTAACGAAAAAACCGCCCCCAGAAAAAATTGAACCCGCCGTGAACTCCGCTTCACGACGGGCTTTCTTTGGTGGACCCGATGGGATTCGAACCCACGACCTCTGCGTTGCGAACGCAGCGCTCTCCCAGCTGAGCTACAGGCCCGCAGCACGGTTTTTATTATACACGATCTCGTCCCATTTTCCAAGGGGTCTGCTGTACATACCTGCGCTTTTTCCAGGGAACGCTAACCAGTCGGGAGGTGGCCCCGTGAGCGAAACCGACCAGGCGCGAGCAGCAGGCGACACCATTATGACGTCGGCAAACGTTCCTGTCAAGATCTTTCCCATTACCGTGCCGATCATGGGTCCTGGAGCGTTTGCGTTTTTCCAGCCACCCCCGGTGGATCGTCTCAGTGACGAGGTTTGGATCCACGATCTTTATCCGGTCCAATACTCCCTCACTCGCCTCGACGAGCTAGCAGAGCTGGTGGAAAGCCCAAGGCTTCCCGGTCCCGAGTGGCACCGGCTCGTCCAAAGAGGCGAAGAGCTCTCGCTCGATCCCGGCGCCAACGAGCTCATCGCCCCACGTCATCTTGCGGAGGTGTGGCGGCGCGCCGGCGTCATCCCCTATCCCCACCAGCTGGAGACGGCAAGGCGCGTCCTTTTCGAGATGGGCGGGAGAGCGATCCTCGCCGACGAGGTGGGGCTTGGAAAGACGATCGAAGCGGGGCTCATTATCAAGGAGTGCCTCTTGCGGCAAATGGCCCGCAAGGTGTTGATCCTCACCCCTGCCGGCCTGGTTTGGCAATGGTTTCGGGAGCTCAAGGAGAAGTTTAACCTGGTCTTTGGCATGCAACGGAGCGAGTACGATTGGGAGCGGACAGACCTGCTCATCGCCTCGCTCGATACGGCCAAGCGCTCGCCCCACCAAGAGATCATCCACCGGCTTCACTACGACATCTTGGTGGTCGACGAAGCCCACAAACTCAAGAACGCGTCGACTCAAAGCTACCAGTTTGTCAACCGCATCCGGCGGAAATTTTGCCTCATGCTCACCGCCACGCCGGTGCAAAACGACCTCAAAGAGCTGTTTAACCTGATTAACCTCCTCCGTCCCGGGCATTTTGGCACCTACCGGCAGTTTAGACAGACCTTCGTCCAAGACCAGCGCATGCCCAAAGAGACGGAAGAACTCAAGCGGTTGCTCTCGCAGGTAATGATCCGCAACCGCCGCGGGCCGGGCACCGTCCAATTTACCGCCCGCCGGGTGCACGCCCTCCCCGTCGACCTTTCGCCCCGCGAGCGCCGCTTGTACGACGGGGTGACCCAATTTGTCAAACAGGGGTATCGGCGGGGAACCGGTTTTCGCAACCTCCTGCCGCTGATCACGCTGCAGCGGGAAGTGTGCTCGAGCCCCATCGCCGCAGCGGTCACTTTAGAAAAACTCCTTCTCAGCACGTCAGATCCGTCGGATCGCGCCCGGCTGCAGGAGCTTCTCACCCTCGCTCTGGAGATGACCACCAACAGCAAGGCAGAGATGCTCGAGCGCCTTCTTGCTGATCTCGGGGACGAAAAGGTGATCGTCTTTACCGAATACCGGGCGACCCAACAATACCTGCGTTGGCGGCTGGAAAAGGCGGGCTTTTCCACGCTGGGCTTTGACGGCTCTCTTTCCGCCAGCCGCAAGGAGTGGATCCGGGAGCTCTTTCGCCGGCAGGCCCAGGTGTTGGTCAGCACGGAAGCGGGAGGCGAGGGGATCAACTTCCAGTTTTGCTGCCATGTTGTCAACTACGACCTGCCGTGGAATCCCATGCGCCTTGAGCAAAGGATCGGGCGCGTCCACCGGCTGGGACAGACCCGTGACGTCTCGATCTACAATTTCGCGACCCGGGGCACCGTTGAAGAGGATGTGCTTTACCTGCTGTACGACAAAATTAACATGTTTGAGATGGTCCTCGGCGAGCTGGATGTGATCTTGAGCAAACTCAAGCTCGGCGGGTCATTTGAAAAGAAGCTCGCGGAGATCTTGGTCGGTTCCACCACGCCGGGCGAAATCAGGGAGCGCCTCGATCGGCTGGCTCAAAGCATCCTGGAGATCCGGCGCGAGACGGCGGAAGGCAGCGAGCTGGATCGCCTGTTGCGATGGTGATGTTGACGGTGGCGAGGTGTCCTCGGATGCAAAAGAGCGCGGACGACGTGGCGGAGTTTGTGCTCACGTACTTTGATCTGCTTGGGGCGAGCATTGAAGAGGCGGCCCCGGGGCTCTACCGTGTGGAGCTGGCCCGGGAGCTCGCCGCCGAGCTGGAAGGCGACGCGATGCCTGCTTGGATGTGGAGCTCCTCGCCCCATCTTCCCGCCCACGTCACCTATTACTTCACTTTTTCGCCGGAAGTGGCCGAAAAACACCCTGATGCGGAGTTGATCAGCCCCGGTTCGCACCGGCTTCAGCAGGTGATCCGTTCCGTCCGCCAGATCGGCCGGGCCACGCGGGCGCACCTTCCCGCAACCCCCTTCATCGAAAGCGGCGTCTGCGCCCCTCATGAGCTCTGCTATCGGCCCTTTCACCTGTTTTGCCTTCGCCTC
>PKEU01000004.1 GCA_002919195.1 bacterium | reverse complement strand
GGCGCTTGCCGTGCACCTCGCGCGCGAGGATGGGAAAATCCTTGCGAATCTCGGCCACATTCATCCGTGCATCTTCCTGTCGATCAGCGAGGACAGCTCTTGCCGGAAACTCTCTAGCGGCATCCGCTGCAGCACCGTGTCGAGGAAGCCGACCACCATCAAGTGAATCGCTTCCTGTCTTCTCAACCCTCGCGACATGAGGTAGAAGAGGTGGACCGGATCGATCTTGCCGGTCGTCGCCGCGTGGCCTGCCTGAACCTCGGTCTCATCAATCTCCAGGCCTGGAATCGAGTCCGAGCGAGCCTCCTCGCTGAGGATCATCGAGTTTTCGCTTTGGAAGCCCGAGCTAAAGCGGGCGCCGTTTTCAATGTCGGTGAGGCCCCGGTAAACCACCCGCGAGCTCCCGTCCAAAATGCCCCTGGTCACCATGTCGCTGGCCGTATGTTCGCCCTCGTGCAGCATAGTGATGCCGACGTCGAGATGCTGATCGCCGTCGCCGAAATAGACCGAAAGGTAGTTGGAGGAGCTCCCCATACCGTGCAGGATCGACCGGGTGTGCGAGCGGGAAAGGCGGCTGCCAAACTCGCCCGTGCACCAGTTGACCGTCGCGTCGCGCCCGAGGAGCGAGCGCCGCACGGTGTAATTAAAGGTCTCCCGCCCCCAGTCCTGGACCGCGTTGAACTCCACGATCGCCCCGTCTTTCGGGCAGATCTCGACGACATCGGCGACGACCCTTTGCGCGCCCCCGTCGTCGCTCGCGCTCCCGTGGACGATTGTCACCTGTGCGTCACGCTCGGCGACGACCAGCACATGGGAGAAGAGCCCAAGCCCAGGGGCCGCGCCGTAGCTGCGCAGCTCAATCGGCGCCTCGACGACGACCTCCTTGGGCACATAGATGAACCAGCCGGACGAAACCGCCGCATAGTGCAGCGCGGTGAACTTATCCTCATCGAAACCGACGGAGCTCATGAGGTGCTCTTTCACCAGCTCGCCGTACTTTTGCAAGGCGGTGGGAAAGTCGACCACCACGACGCCCTTGGCCTCCAATTCCTCCAAGGGCGACGACCAGGTCTTGGCCCCGTCCACCTGGAAAAAGAGGCTCGCCTGGCCCTTTTTCTTTTCGGCAATGCTTTTGAGCGGCTCGGGCAGCTCTGCCTCGGTGAGCGCGCCGCCCTCGCGGTAGATGGCAAGATCGTCGAGATCGAGGCCGACGATCTCCGTGCGGTCCCACCTGGGAAAGGTCATACTCTCAAACGCCTCGAAAGCCGCCATCCGCTTGGCGCGCATCCACTCAGGCTCGCCGAGTCGCTCGGACAGCTGGGCGATCCCCCTGGCATTGAGAGTGATTGCGGTCTCTACGCTCATAATGCCTGCTCTCCCTTTCTCTGAGATTGAGGAGATTAACCCTGGGCGCCGATCTTCTCGCGCAGCCAGTCGTACCCTTTCTCCTCCAATTCCTCAGCCAGCTCTTTCCCGCCCGACTGGACAATCCGCCCATCGAGGAGAATGTGCACCACGTCGGGTTCGAGGTAACGCAGGATTCGCTGGTAGTGGGTGATGCAGAGCACTCCCAAATTGGGACCTCTCAAAGCGTTGACGCCGTCAGCCACGATGCGCAAAGCATCGATGTCAAGCCCCGAGTCGGTCTCGTCCAGGATCGCGATATTGGGCTCGAGCATCGCCATCTGCAAGATTTCGCTGCGCTTCTTTTCGCCGCCGGAAAAGCCCTCGTTGAGGTAACGGCTCGCAAACGAGGGGTCCATCTCAAGCCGCTCCATCTGCTCGCGGAGCTTCTTGCCAAACTCGGCCAGCGAGATCTCGTTGTCCTTGCCGCGGCGGGAGTTGATCGCCGTGCGCAGGAAGTTAGCCACGGTCACACCGGAAATCTCGCTGGGATACTGGAAGGCCAAAAACAGCCCCGCCCGGGCCCGCTCGTCGGGCTCCATTTCGAGGAGGTCTTGACCGTTGAGGTACACCCGGCCGCTGGTCACCTCGTAACGGGGATGGCCGGCGAGGGCGTAAGCCAGGGTGCTCTTGCCCGAGCCGTTGGGGCCCATCAGAGCGTGGACCTCGCCGCCCTTAATCTCGAGCGACACGCCCTTGAGGATTTCATTGCCCTCAACCTCAACATGAAGATCCTCGATCTTGAGGTAGATCTCTGAAGCCATATGACTCCCTCACTTCCCTTTGGTTCAGGTGGAGCCCCAAGATGAGCGCTCCATCAATCTCTCCCATTGACAGGGACCGGAAACCCAGGATAAAAAGCCTCGTCCCAGGCGTCCTACCCTATGTTAACGTAAGGACTCCGCCAATGTCAAAGGATGGTTTCGGCTTAATCGGGGCATCTTCGCATAGGATGTAAGGGCTAATACCTTCGCAGTTCGAGGGGGCCGAAGCGTGAGATCGCAACACCTCCCCGGGCTTCCTGTCCTCACCCTCGATCAGGGAGCGACGATCGGCCACGTCAGGCGATGCATCGTGGATCCTGAGCGAAAGCGGGTGGCCGCGCTCCTGATCGCGCTCCCCCGTTTTTGGGGCCGGCGCCTCTTGCCCATGCAATCGGTGCATGCCATGGGCAGCCACGCCGTCACGGTCCCGTCCGCGGACGTGCTCCTCCCCTTGCGCCACGACGAAAAGCTCGCCGCGCTCCTATATGAAAAGAGGATTCCCCTTATCGGCTCGCCAGTAGTCACCGCCAGCGGCGAGCTGGTGGGCACCGTTCGCGATTTTCAACTCGACCAAACCGGAGTCATTTCTTTTCTCTACGTCACGGGCGGGTTGTGGCGAGCGCTCTCGGGAAGAGAGGCCAGGGTGCCCGCCAGTGAGCTCATGGCTTTGGGAAAAGACGCGGTGATCGTCACCGAGGAGACGCTGGACCGCCTGGCGCGTGAACGTGAGGCGACAGGCTCCAACGAGCCGCCCACCGACGGCGAAGCGCCTTGGAAAGCGGTGGCCGGGAGAGTCCGCCGACGCTGGCTCTCGCCGAGCGGTCAGGCTCCTCCCCCGGCCGAGCAGGATCAAAAGCCTTCTTAAATAAAGGGAACGAAACTACTGGCCCAACACGGCGTGAAGGACTGCCTTTTGCACGTGCAGGCGGTTTTCCGCTTGATCAAAGATGACCGACCGTGGGCCCTCAAAGACCTCCTCCGTGATCTCTTCCCCCTTATGAGCCGGCAGGTCATGCATCACCACGGCGTCGCTCGCAGCGGCCGCCACGAGCGACCTATCGACCTGAAAGCCCTGAAAGGCCTTGAGTTTTTCGGCTCTCTGTTCCTCTTGGCCCATGCTCACCCACACGTCCGTGTAGATCGCTCGCGCGCCCTGCACGGCTTCCTTTGGGTCGGCGACGTAACGCACGCTGCCCCCGTTCTCCCGGGCGATGGCAACGGCCTTGTCCCACACAGCGGGGTCGGGCCGGTACGCCTCGGGAGTGCTGATCACGACATCCATCCCCATCTTGGCTCCGCCGATCATGAGCGAGTGGGCCACGTTGTTGCCGTCACCCACATAGGTGAGGCGAAGCCCTTTGAGCTCTCCAAACCGCTCCCTGAGCGTCAGCAGATCCGCGAGGGCTTGCATGGGGTGGAACGAGTCGGTGAGAGCGTTGATGACAGGCGCCGACGACCACTTGGCGAAAAGTTCGAGCTCTGCCTGGGCATACGTGCGGATCACCACTGCGTGGACGTAGCGGGAAAGGACCCTCGCGGTGTCCTCGATCGATTCGCCGCGGGAAAGCTGCATCTCTTGCGCGTTGAGGTAGAGGCTCGAGCCGCCCAGCTCGCGGATGGCCACGTCAAAGGAGACCCGCGTCCTTGTCGACGGCTTGAAAAAGATCAGAGCGACCGTCTGTCCCTCCAAACTCCTCCGGAGGCTCCTCTTGCGCCGCTCGCTCTTGAGCTCCGCGGCGAGGTCGAGAAGAGCAGTAATCTCTTGCGGACTACAGTCGGCCAGTGACAGCACGTCGCGACCGCGCAAAGCTTTGAGCGCGGTATCATCACGGTACGACGCCACGCAGCACACTCCATTTCCCATTGCTTTGTCTTGTCGATCCAGGTCTTTGGGGGTCTTCTAAGCAAGGCTTAAGAGATACGAGATGAGGGCCGACCTCCCTTCGGACGTCACAGCCGAAAAAGGGATGATCGTCGAGTTGGTGGCCGCCTTCATCTCCCTCATCCTCTTCACCCTCTGGCTCTTTTTCACCTTGTCCCATTTGGTCGCCACGACCCTGAAGTCGCGGCCCCATTGCTTCAGCCACTCCAGCATGTGCAAGTCGTCGGCCGTCGGGCCGTGGCGGCCGTCCAAAAGGAGGATGATGGCCCGCAGCTGCTCCCGGCCGGTGAGATAGCGTTCGATCATGGCCCCCCAGGCGGCCCGGACTCGTTCGGGCACCTCTGCGTAACCGTAACCCGGCAAGTCCACTAGGCATAAAGCGTCGTTAAGCGCGAAAAAGTTGAGGGTTTGGGTGCGCCCAGGCCGCTTGCCGACGCGCGCTAACCCTTTGGCCGTGAGGGTGTTGATGAGCGATGACTTGCCCACGTTGGAGCGGCCTGCCAGCGCGACTTCGACCCTCCTGTGCCTTGGGTACCCCTCCGGCGTCGTCGCGCTGGTGAGGAAACGGGCCTCCGAAAACGGCATGGGTCACGCCTCCCCACCGGGTCCGGTTTATCCTACATTTTGCCCGATCCAGTCTCCAGCTACGGGCGCGTCCCTTGGAATGAGGACCGGCGACTGGTCAATAGCCTCACCGGATGGCTCCTCAGGCTGCACGACGTCCCGGAGCGCCAGCTCGAGCACGTGGTCCATATGCTCGACCAACTCGATGTTGAGCTGGCGGCGGACGTCGGCCGGGATCTCCCTCAGGTCCTTCTCATTTTCCTTGGGCAAAAGGACCGTAGAGATGCCTGCCCGGTGCGCCGCCAACACTTTCTCTTTGATGCCGCCGACGGGCAAGACCCTCCCCCGGAGGGTGATCTCGCCGGTCATCGCCACATCGCTGCGGACGGGCCGCTTTGACAGGGCGGAACTCAGCGCGACAGCGATGGTGATCCCAGCGGACGGTCCCTCTTTGGGGACGGCCCCTTCGGGCACGTGGATGTGGACGTCCGTCGTCTCGTAAAACTTGGGATCGATGTCGAGCCATTCCGCCCGAGAGCGGACGTAGCTGTAGGCGGTTTGCGCTGACTCCTTCATCACCTCGCCCAACTTCCCGGTGAGGATCAGCTTCCCCTTGCCTTCGACCACCGACGACTCGATGACAATGAGGCCTCCGCCCGCTTGGGTGTAGGCCAGGCCGTGAGCGACGCCGACCCGGTCTTCCCTTTCGGCCCGGTCGAGGGCGTAGGGCGGCGGTCCCAGGTATTTCGCCAGCGTCCGGACATTGACCACGACCCGCTCCTTGCCTCCCAGCACCTCCCGGGCCGCCTTGCGGCATAGGGCGGAGATGGTCCTTTCGAGCTGCCTCACACCTGCTTCCCGGGTGTAGCCCGAGACCATCAGGGAGAGCGTGTTGTCCGAGACCTGGAGCTGTTCACGGCGGAGCCCGTGCGCCTCGAGCTGTTTAGGCAAGAGGTGCCTCTTGGCGATGTGCCACTTCTCCTCGCTGGTGTATCCCGAAAGTTGGATCACTTCCATACGATCCAACAGGGGCCTGGGGATCGCTTCAGCGTAGTTGGCCGTGGTGATAAACATCACCTCGGAAAGGTCAAAGGGCACCTCGATGTAGTGGTCGTTGAAAGCGTGATTTTGCTCGGGATCCAACACCTCCAGCAGGGCCGAAGCCGGATCGCCGCGAAAGTCGCTACCCAGTTTATCGATCTCGTCCAACAAGAGCACCGGGTTGCGCGTTCCGGCCTGGCGCAGCGATTGGATGATCTTGCCCGGCATCGCCCCCACGTACGTGCGCCGGTGTCCCCGGATCTCGGCTTCATCACGGACCCCGCCCAGGGAAACGCGGACGAACTTGCGTCCCAAAGCCCGGGCGACCGATCGCCCCAGCGACGTCTTGCCGACGCCGGGCGGTCCCACCAAGCAGAGGATCGGGCCTTTTAGCCTTTTCGCCAGCTGGCGCACCGCCAAGAATTCGCTGATCCGCTCCTTCACCTTTTCCAGGCCGTAGTGATCCTCGTCCAGGATCCTCTCCGCCTCCGCGAGCTCACTTCGATCGGTCGTCCGCTTTTTCCACGGAAGCGAGATCAACCATTCCAGATAGGTGCGGACGACGACCGCCTCCGCAGCCACGGGAGGGATCTTTTCGAGCCGGCCGAGCTCATAGAGGGCCTTCTCTTTCGCGGCCTTGGGCATTCCCGCCTCTTCGATGCGCCGGCGAAACTCCTCGATCTCACGGGTCCGCTCGTCGGTCTCTCCCAGCTCCTTCTGGATCGCCTTGATCTGCTCCCGCAAATAATACTCCCGTTGCGAGCGCTCCATCTGCTTTCGCACACGAAACTGGATGCGCTTTTCCAGTTCGAGGAGGTGGAGTTCTTCGGCCAAGAGGAGGCAGAGGGCATCTAAGCGCTCTTTGGGATCGACAATCTCCAAGAGGCGCTGTTTCTTTTCCAAGGGGACCTCCAGCTGTCCCGCAACGCCATCGGCCACCCGGCCTGGCTCCAACACGTCCAGCCAAGCGAGATCGGGCGCGCTCGCCTTTTTCTTTTGCCGCTGGTATTCTTCAAACTGCCCCTTGACGGTGCGGACCAGCGCCGTCACCTCGTCGCCGGCCGCCGCCGGTTCGTCAATGATGGCGACGTTGACTTGGAAGTAGGGAGAGGTCTGGGTGAACTCCACGATGCGCGCCCGGGCCAACCCTTCGACCAGCACTTTGATCTGGCCGCCCGGTGTGCGCAAAAACTGGCTCACCTGAGCGACGACTCCCCAGTGGTATATCTCATCCGCATCGGGTTCTTCGATGCTGGCGTCTTTTTGCGCAGCCAGCACGATGCGTTGATCGATCAACATGCCTTGCTCCAGCGCGGCGATCGAACGCTTGCGCCCCACCTCCAGTGGGACGACCGCGCCTGGAAAGACCAGCATTCCCCGGAGCGGCAAGAGCGGCAACGTGGCGTGATTGCTGCCATTTTGTGCCACGGATCGCTCACCCCCGAAAAAGCAAGATCGGCGCTTTGATCACGTCCAAAGCGCCGGGATGTGTCGAGTGATCCTCCTTGCCTATTCGGGAATGATTTTGTCGAATCCTGCAGGAAAGCTTGGGCACCCAGGCCGCGTTTTCTCACAGGACCCTATCCTGGGCACGGCATCCACGTAAGGCCAGCTCAGACTGTCGCTGGCTGCAGGTCGCGCTCGGCGTTGGCTCCGTCGGGCTCGCTTTCGCCTGGCTCAATCGCCCTCCTGAGATCTGGATCGCTCGGCAAGTTGACCAAGGCTTCGCGCACCACTTCCCGGATATGGCGCACCGGTTTAATCACCATCTCCCGCTCGGCGGCAAAAATCTGCTGCCAGTTGCCCTCAGGGATCAAAACCGTCTTCGCTCCCGCCTCCTTTGCGGCCTCTAGTTTGGCGACTACGCCGCCCACAGGACGCACCCACCCCCGGATCGAGAGCTCGCCGGTCATGGCGCAAAGGTTGTCGACCGGGATGCCTGTGATCGCGGAGTAGATGGCGGTCACCATCGCCACGCCGGCTGACGGGCCGTCGACGGGAACGCCGCCGGGAAAGTTGACGTGAATATCGTAATCTTGAGGCCTGAGCGCCAGGCACTTTCGCAAGACGGTCAACACGTTGTCCACCGAAGAGCGGGCCATGCTCTTGCGCCGCATGGTGATTCCCATGCCCCCCATCTCCTCCTCTTCCATCACGCCGGTGATGATCAGCTGCCCCTGCCCCGGCCGCGTGGGGATGGCAGTCGCCTCCACGTCAATCAAGATGCCCATGTTGGGACCGTAGACCGCCAGGCCGTTGACGGCGCCCACCTGCGGCTCAGCGGGCACCCGCGCCTCGGGCCGCGGTGAGTACTGGCCGCTGGCCACCACCCACTCGATGTCCTCCTGCGTGATGTTTCTCCTGCCCGCGGCTAAGGCGATGCCGCCAGCGATCTGCACCATGTTGACGGCCTCCCGTCCGTTGGTCGCGTACCGCTCGATGACCTTAAGGCCGCCCTCATCGATGGTGAAGTCGACCTTGCTGGCCGCGTTTTTGGCGATGAGCCTGATCTGGTCAGGGCGTAGGCCCTTAAAAAACACCTCCAGGCAACGGGAACGGATTGCCGGCGGGATTTCGTGGGGCATGCGGGTCGTTGCGCCCACTAACCGGAAATCCGCCGGCAGCCCTTTTTGAAAGATCTCATGGATGTGGGGCGGGATGTTTTTGTCTTCGGAGCTGTAGTAGGCGCTCTCCAAAAACACCTTGCGGTCTTCGAGGACCTTGAGGAGTTTGTTCATTTGAATGGGGTGGAGCTCACCGATCTCGTCGATGAAGAGGATGCCGCCATGCGCTTTGGTGACCGCTCCGGGCTTGGGCTGGGGAATCCCAGCGATCCCCATAGGTCCTGCTCCTTGATAGATGGGATCGTGCACGGAGCCCAGGAGGGGATCCGCGATCCCCCGGTCGTCAAAGCGAGCGGTCGTCGCGTCCACTTCAACAAACTTGGCCGACGGCCCAAAGGGAGAAAGAGGATTGCGTTTGGCCTCTTCCAACACCAACCGGGCCGCCGCTGTCTTTCCGACTCCGGGCGGGCCGTAGATGATCACGTGCTGGGGGTTGGGACCGCAGAGGGCGGCGCGGAGCGCCTTGAGCCCATCCTCTTGACCAATGATCTCATCGAAATGGGCGGGGCGGGTCTTTTCCGCCAAAGGCTCCGTAAGGGAGATGGCCTTGAGCTTGTTGAGCTTTTCAAGCTCCTTTTTCGCCTCGCGGTCGATCGCCGATTTGTTGGAATGCTGCTGGCTCAAGAGGTTCCAGAAGTAAAGCCCGATGACGATGGAAAA
>PKEU01000057.1 GCA_002919195.1 bacterium | reverse complement strand
GGGGAGAGGGTCGTGGCGAACGGAACCCGGCCGGAGTGGGTCACCGTGATGATCGAAAAGATGGAAAGGACGATCGAGGCCCTCGACAAGGCGGGGGTCGCCGAATGGGTCGAGCTCTTCCGCCATCCCCGGCGCCTCTTGGTGATCAACTTCTTTTCCGGCGTCGCCCGGGGCTTTGGCATCGCGGTAGGCTTTACGGTCGTCAGCGCGCTGTTTCTCATGATTTTGGGCAGGATCGCCCGCCTCAACCTCCCGCTCGTCAGCGAGTTTGTCGCTGACATCGTCCGCTTGGTGCAGCTCGAGCTGCGCGGGCTGTAATCGCCAAGCGACGTTAGGATTCAACGGATGTAGCTTTGAAAGGAGGCGCAAGAGGTGGACCTGGATGTTAGCGGCCTGCGGCGGGCGTTGCTCAAAGAAAAGGCGGCCCAGCAAAGGCTCATCCAATCCCTGCGGGAGGCAAGCTTTGGCGATCCCCAAATGGAGGCGGCCCGGGAGCTTTCCGCCTACGATCAGCATACTGCCGACCAAGGGACCGAGACCTTTGAAAGGGAGAAAGACTGGGGTCTTTTGGAGCAGGCCCGGGCGACACTGGAGCAAATTGATCTTGCCCTCTCGCTCATGGATGAAGGAAAGTACGGTATCTGCCTCGACTGCGGCACGCCCATCGACACGGAAAGACTCCGCGCGATCCCCTACGCCCTGCGGTGTTTCGCTTGCGAACAGGCGGATGAAGAGGCGCAAAAGCGAAAGCCCCGCCGTCCCGTGGAAGAAGAGGCGCTGTTTCCCCCCTTTTCCCGCACCTTTTTTGACGGGGAAGACCAGGCGGCCTACGACGGGGAAGACGCCTGGCAGGACGTAGCCCGGTACGGCACGGCCAATTCGCCGCAAGATGTGCCGGGATCCCTCGATTTTGGCGACGCTTGGATCGACGCGGATGAAGAGGCCGGCGTCGTCACCGAGCTGGACGCGCTCACGGGGGGATTGGAGGTCCAGGATCCCCACGACGATCAGACGGTAGCGGATTGGGTGGCCGAGGAAGAACGGTCGGAGCCTTCTACGGAGCGCCATGAAGAGGAGCGGATCCCGCGAGAAGGCGAGACTCGGTAAGGCCGCTCGAAGCCGGGAGAAAATGTGGTAAAATGGTCGGCGAGGCGCGCCCTGGGCGCGCTCCGATTCTCACCGGAGGGCTATGGGGCCTTGCGATACATGCTGCTCGCCGCGGCCGTGATCCTCGCCGACCAAGCGACGAAATACTGGGTGCGCCTCTCCGTTCCCAGCGGCGCCTCGGAGCCCATTATCCCGGGAATCCTCCACCTGACGCATGTCGAAAACACGGGAGCCGCCTTTGGGCTTTTCCAGGGGTACACCCCCATATTGGCCGCCATCACCGCGGCTCTTCTCCTCGCGGCGTTTTTCTTCCGCGAAAGGCTCAAACAAGAAAAACCCTTGTTTCACGTGGGCTGCGCCTTGGGCTTGTCGGGCGCCGTGGGCAACCTCATCGACCGGCTGCTTCTTGGCCGGGTGACGGATTTCATTGATTTGAGGTTTTGGCCCGTGTTTAACGTCGCTGACATATCGATCACCGCCGGCGCCTTGCTCTTAGCATGGGCGATTTTGACGGGCCCAAAGCGGCCCGGCGAAAGCCCGCCACCCGAAACCCCGGCGGACGATGGGGAGCGGCCTGCCGATGGGTGACTCCTTCGTGAAGGAAGTAGAGGCAGGGGGCGTGCGCCTAGACGTGTGGCTCACGGGTTTCCCCCAGATCTCCTCTCGCTCCTTCGCCCAGAAGCTCATCCGAGAGGGCAGGGTCAAGGTCAACGGGGCGCCTCCGGCCAAGGCCGGCCAGAAACTGCGGGCCGGCGATCGCATCGAGGTGAGCCTGCCGCCGCCGGTTCCCGCCGAGCCGGAGCCCGAGGCGATCCCTCTCGAGATCGTTTTTGAAGACGAGCACCTGCTCGTGGTCAACAAGCCTTCGGGCATGGTGGTGCATCCGGCGCCTGGGCACACTTCGGGCACTTTGGTCAACGCCTTGCTGCATCACTGCCGGGACCTGCCGGGGATCGGCGGCGTCAAACGGCCGGGGATCGTTCACCGGCTCGACAAAGAGACATCGGGACTCCTCGTCGTCGCCAAGACCGAGACGGCCCTTATCCGGCTGGCCCGGGCCCTCAAGGAGCGCCGGGTGGAGCGAAACTACCTGGCGCTGGTGGAGGGGGTCGTGCCCGTCGACCGGGCGACGATCGACGCTCCCATCGCCCGGCACCCTGTGAAAAGGCAGCAGATGGCGGTGGTGGAGGGCGGACGTCCCTCTAGGACCCACATTGAGGTGCTCGAGCGCTTTCCGGCGGCGACGTACTTGAAAGCCCGGCTTGAAACCGGACGCACCCACCAGATCCGGGTGCACATGGCGTACATCGGCCACCCGGTGGCTGGTGACGAGCGGTACGGCGCGAAGACGATCGTGGAAGGACTGGAAGGACACGCCCTGCACGCTGCCGAGCTCGCCTTTGTCCACCCCGTGACGGGCGAAAGCTTAAGGTTTGCGGCGCCGCTACCTGCGGGATTCGCCGAGTACCTCAGACGCCTCCGAAAGGGCGGGTAAGAGGAGGCCGGTAAGCGCCCAGCTCTTTGTCCATTGCTTGCGGGGACGATCTGGTCTTAAAGCTTGACTCGAGCAAGTCCGCTTGCTAAGATGAAAAAGATGAGAAAATCAAAGAGCGGCGATCCTTTAAACAGGTCCCGTGAGGCCGGTAAGGATCGTGGGTTGTGGC
This sequence comes from bacterium, assembly GCA_002919195.1. Taxonomy (GTDB): domain Bacteria; phylum Bacillota; class Limnochordia; order DTU080; family RSA5; genus RSA7. The sequence continues at coordinate 6,239 of PKEU01000057.1, read as the reverse complement.
GGGCAAACGACCGCCCGAGTTTTGCGCGTGCCGCACCTGCTTCTTACCGACCGGTAAGAAGCTTTTTTTATGCTCGCTCACGATCACGATCCGAGGGGGTCACACATGAAACCGAAGGCTGAAATCATGGATGCCGACCAGATCCGCCGGGCGATCACCCGGATCGCCCACGAGATCGTCGAGGCCAACAAAGGGATCCAGGATGTGCGCCTGGTGGGAATCCGGACCCGGGGCGTCCCGCTGGCCCGGCGCTTGGCTCAACGGGTGGAAGCCATCGAGGGGACGGCCTGTCCCGTGGGAATCCTCGACATCACGTTGTACCGAGACGACCTTACCACCATCGCTCATCAGCCCATCGTCCACAAGACCGAGATCCCCTTTGCCATCGACGACAAGATCATCGTCCTGGTCGACGACGTCCTCTTTACCGGCCGCACGGTCCGGGCCGCGCTGGACGCCCTCATGGACCTGGGGAGGCCCCGCCGGGTGCAGCTGGCGGTGATGGTCGATCGCGGCCATCGTGAACTGCCCATCCGCGCTGATTTCGTCGGCAAAAATGTCCCTACGTCACTGGAGGAGGTGGTCCAGGTCGAGCTGGTCGAGACCGATGGCGTCGACCGGGTGAGAATTATGCAACGCTCTGATGCCCGTTGACCGACTGGTTGTCACCCTCAGCTTAAGGAGGCTTTTTTGGCGATGAAAAAGCAAAAGCGGGTCGTCTACGATGTACACGAAGTCCCTCCCCTCGGTGAGAGGATCCCCCTGTCGTTGCAGCACCTGTTCGCGATGTTTGGCGCGACGATCCTGGTGCCGATTTTGACGGGGATGAACCCGTCGCTCGCTCTTTTCTCTTCGGGTCTTGGCACTTTGTTGTTTCAATTTTTAACCCGGGGACAAGTCCCGGCGTACCTGGGCTCTAGTTTCGCCTACATCGCGCCGATTGTCGCGGTCCAGGCGACGATCGGCGGAGATCGCTGGCTGGGGGCTGTCTTGGGCGCCATTATCGTCGTCGGCCTGCTCTATGCCGTCGTCGCTTTGATTGTGGCCAAAGCGGGCATGGCCTGGCTCGACAGGGCGCTGCCTCCTGTCGTGATCGGATCCGTGATCATCGTCATCGGAATGGGCCTGGCGCCGGTGGGTATTCAGATGGCGGGGCTTTGCACTGGCGAGGCCTGCGGCGGCAAGGAGTTTGTTTCAATTTTGCAGCAAGACGTCCTCATTGCCTTGGTCACAGTGGCGGTGACAATTTTCACCGCTATTTATTTGCGCGGGTTTTTCGCGGTCATCCCGGTCCTGGTAGGCATTGTCGTCGGCTACCTCTTCGCAGCCCTTTTGGGCGCCGTCGACTTCGAGCCGGTGAGGAACGCGGCGTGGATCGGCCTGCCGTGGGCGCGAGGGGGATGGGCGCTCCCCGTTTTTGACTGGGTGGCCATCGGCATGATCGTGCCGGCTGCCTTGGTGACGATTGCCGAACACCTGGGTGACGTCTTTGTCATCAGCAAAGTCGTCGACCGGGAGTTTTACAAGGATCCCGGGCTGACCCGCACGCTGCTCGGGGACGGCCTCGCGACGAGCCTTGCCGGGCTGGTGGGCGGCCCGCCCAACACCACCTACGGGGAAAACGTCGGCGTGCTCGCGATCACCCGGGTCTACAGCGTGGCCGTCATCCGGCTCGCCGCGATCTTCGCAATCCTGCTCTCCTTTGTGCCCAAGCTCGGAGCCATGCTGCAGACCATTCCCTCGCCCGTCATGGGCGGCATCAGCATGGTGCTCTTTGGCATCATCGCTTCATCGGGCATCCGCACCCTGGTCGAAAGCGGCATTGATTTCGGCGATAAGCGAAACCTGATCATCGCCTCGGTCGTCCTGGTGGTGGGACTGGGCGGCGCTCAGCTCCAGATCAACGGCATCAACTTGCAAGGAATGGCCCTGGCCGCGGTGACAGGGGTCGTCCTCAACCTCCTTTTGCCCGTGGAATCCGCTGACCGGAAGCATCAAGAGGGGGCGACGGCGAGTTGAGCCTGCGCCACAAAGATCTTTTGGGGCTTGAACCCCTTTCGAGCGAAGAGATCGCGCTGGTGCTCGACACGGCCGAGCCGTGCAAGCAGATCTTTGACCGGCAGGTGAAAAAGTTTCCCACGTTGCGGGGCAAGGTGATCGTCAATCTCTTTTACGAGGCGAGCACCCGGACCCGCACCTCCTTTGAGGTGGCGGGGAAGTGGATGAGCGCTGACGTGGTCAACATCAGCGCCTCGGCCAGCAGCGTGACCAAGGGGGAGAGCTTGACCGACACGGCTAAGACGCTGGAAGCTCTGGGCGCGGATGTGGTGGTCATCAGGCACCGGCATGCCGGGGCGGCCCACCTGATCGCCAGGGCCGTGAGGGCCCGGGTGATCAATGCGGGCGACGGCTGGCACGAGCATCCAACGCAAGGTCTGCTCGATCTTTTCACCATCCGCGAGAAAAAGGGCCGCATCCAAGGCTTAACCGTGGTCATCGTCGGCGACATCCTCCACAGCCGGGTCGCGCGCTCCAACATTATCGGCCTCACCAAGCTCGGCGCCCGGGTGCGGGTGGCGGGCCCGCCGACCTTGATGCCCCTCGGCCTTCGCGAGCTGGGTGTAGAGGTGTATCACGATCTTGATGCGGCGCTGGAAGGCGCCGACGTGATCAACGTCCTCAGAATTCAGCGGGAACGGCAAAAGAAGGGGCTTTTTCCATCGCTGCGCGAGTACGTCCGCCTCTACGGCGTGACCAAAGAACGGCTACGAAGGGCCAAGGAGGACGTGATGATCATGCACCCGGGCCCGGCCAACCTGGGCGTGGAGATCGCGCAAGACGTGGTGGAAGATGAGCGCTCCGTGGTGCGGGAGCAAGTGAAAAACGGCGTGGCCGTTCGCATGGCCCTGCTCTACTTGATGTCGGGAGGTGAGCCCCGTGAGCTCCAGCCTGCTGATTAAGGGCGCTCATGTCTGGCAGGGGAATGGCTTTTCCCCGCCGACGGACCTGCTGATCGAAGGTGGGCGCATCGTCCGGATGGGCCCGGGGTTGGCCGACGCCAAAGCTCGCCTGATCGCGGCGCAGGGCTGGCTGGTCCTGCCGGGACTGGTGGACCTTCACGCCCACTTGGGCGAGCCTGGCCACGAGGAGAGGGAGTCGATCGCGAGCGGCCTCGTGGCGGCAGCCGCCGGCGGTTTTACGCACGTGCTCGTCATGCCCGACACAGAGCCTCCTATCGACGACGAGGCAGCCCTGGAGTTCCTCCGGCAAAGGGGAAGTATGGTCCAAGGCGCCGCCTTGCACGTGTGCGCGGCCCTGACCAAGGGACGGATGGGCGAGGAGCTGGCCGAGCTCGCCCACCTGGCGGCCGCAGGCGCCAAAGCCCTGGGAGATGCCCGGTCGATCCGGGATCCCGCGGTGATGCGCCGGGCGCTCCTTTACGCCACGATGCTGGACGTGCCCATCTTTTCGCAAACCGGCGATGAAGCCCTGGCCGGCGACGGCGTCGTCCACGAGGGGCCTGTCGGACACAGGCTGGGCCTGGCTGGCATTCCGCCGTCCGCCGAATGGACGTCGCTCGCCCGCGACCTTTTCCTCGCAGAGGAGGTCGGGGCTCGCCTCCACGTCCAAGGGGTGAGCACGGCCCGGTCGGTAGAAATCGTCGCCGCTGCCAAGGAGCGAGGGGTGCGGGTGAGCGCCGCTGTCAACCTTTACAACCTACTCCTCGACGACACTTCGCTTGCCGACTACGACACCGCGAAAAAGGTGATGCCTCCCCTCCGGCCGGCCGGCGATGTGGAAGCCCTCGTCAGGGCTTTGACGGACGGCGTGGTCGACTGCATCGTCACCGACCACACCCCCTGCACGGCGGAGGAGAAAGACGTAGAGTTTGATCTTGCGCCCTTTGGCGCGGCTGGTTTCGAGGTCGCCTTGTCCGCCCTTTACACCCGGTTGGTCGTCCCCGAAAAGCTCTCGTGGCGGACTTTGATCGAGGCCCTTTCGGTTCGCCCGCGCGCCATCATCGGCCTTCCCCAAGCCGAGCTTCGCGAAGGCGCCGTGTGTGATATGACCCTTTTCGCTCCTGACGAGACCTACCGCGTCGAGCCCGGCGCGTGGTGTTCGAGAAGCCGCAACACGCCCTTGGCTGGTGAGACGCTGAGAGGGCGCGTTCAGGGGACGGTCATCGGTGACCGCGCGCTGGGCCCGTGTTTCGAGGGGGACGCGGGAGAAAGGAGGCGCCTGCCTTGAACTTCGCCGATCGCCTCTTCGACGCGGTCCTGCACAAGAGGAGCCCGCTCGTCGTCGGGATCGATCCCGATCTTCGGCTGATCCCCTCGTCACTCTTTGATCTTTCTTCGGCGAGAAAGAGCGCCCGGGGAGCGCTGGCTCAAGGAGTGGAGCGCTTTGCCGTGCGAATCATCCAGGCGGTGGCTGACTTTGCTTGCGCGGTGAAGCCGCAACTCGCCTACTTCGAACGGTTGGGGCCGGCGGGACTGGAAGCGTACGAGGCGACGGTCGAGTGCGCCAAAGACCATGGGCTTTTGGTGATCGCCGATGGCAAGCGCAACGACATCGCCCAGACCGCGAAAGAGTACGCCGCCGCCTACCTAGGCGGCGGAGGGGAAGCAGCCAAGACGGAGGAACGTGACGTGGCTGGCTGGCTCGCCGCCGCCGACCGCGAGGCCCCCAAGGCCGACGCTTTGACGGTCAATCCCTATCTCGGGCGCGACAGCCTCGTTCCCTTTCTCGAGCGCCTAAATTTGGGTCAGGGGCTCTTCGTCCTCGTCAAGACGTCCAACCCCTCCTCAGGCGACCTGCAGGATCAGGTGATCGCTCCCGCCCAAGGTCCAGCCGGCGACACGGGCGGTACCCGCGTTTACGAGCGGGTAGGGGTGTGGCTTGAGGAGTACAACCAGGAGCGCCCTGGCAGGTACGGCTACGGCAGTGTTGGGGCCGTGATCGGGGCCACGTACCCTGGCGAGCTTTCGTCCCTCCGGCGCTTGCTCCCGCGGACGCCCTTTCTCATCCCGGGGGTGGGCGCCCAAGGAGCCAAGGCCGAGGACGTCGCGGCAGGATTTGATGGCAAGGGCCTAGGGGCAGTTGTCAACGTGTCGCGCGGCATCTTGTATGCCTATCGCGAGGCGCCGGGTATTTCCTTTGAAAAAGCGGCGGCGGACCGGGCCAAAGAGTTGCAAAAAGAGTTGGCAAAAGTTGCGGGCCTCCTTTGACGGGAATTCCGGCGCGCGCTACAATGGGGAGACCGGAGAAAAATTATCCGCCGAAATGAAAGTTTATTCGAGGTGGTCGGAGTGGGAGTCAAGGAACCAGCGGTCCTGGTCTTAGAAGACGGCGCGAGCTTCCCCGGTGAGGCGTGGGCCGCCCGGGGGAAAGCGGGAGGCCCCGTGGTGTTTACGACGGCGATGACCGGGTACCAGGAGGCTTTGACCGACCCGGCAGCTTACGGCTGCATCGTCGTGATGAGCTATCCCATGATTGGCAATTACGGCGTCAATGACGAGGACGCGGCCACAGACAAGGTCTACGCCCGCGGGATCGTCGTGCACCAGATGAGCCCGGAGCCCAGCAACTGGCGGGCGACCGAGAGCCTCTCGAGTTACTTGCAGCGCCAGGGCGTGGTCGGCATTCAGGGCATCGATACCCGGGCGCTGGTGCGGCACCTGCGCGGGAGGGGCGCTTTGCGCGGGGTGATCGCGGCCGGAGACGTGGACATCGGGGAACTGGTGGAGGAGGCCCGGTCGCTGCCTCCGCTTGAGGGTCGCGACCTTGTGCGAGCGGTTACGCCGGCCAAGGGCTACCTCTTTGCCGAGGGAACGGGTCCCCGGGTTACCGTGATCGATTGCGGCGCGAAGAGAAGCCTCCTTCAAACTCTGGCCGCGCGGGGTTTGTCGGTCAGCGTCGTCCCCGCCCATGCGAGCGTCGATGAGATCATGACCACGCGGCCCGACGGGCTCCTGGTCTCCGACGGCCCCGGCGATCCGCGGGCCTTGAAGCCCCTGGTCCAGACTGTGAAAACGCTGCTCAAATCGACAGGGCTTCCGCTCTTTGGGATCTCCCTAGGCCACCAGGTGATCGCTCAAGCCCTCGGGGCGGCGGTCGAGCCCTTGGATCACGCTCACCGGGGCGCCAATTACCCGGTGCGGGAGCTCGACTCGGGCAGGGTGTATATCACCGCGCAAAACCACGGTTACGTGGTGCAAGAAGCGAGCTGGGACGATCCC
>PKEU01000053.1 GCA_002919195.1 bacterium | reverse complement strand
AAGCTCGAGCGGCTGGTGGCCGATGCGCAGAGGTTGGTCGAGCTTCTCAACCATAGAGAAGCCTGAACTGTTTCAGCTTCTCCCGTTGGGGGATCTCAACGGGCAAGAGATCGGTTTTCTTCCGCTGCAGGGCTTTGGCGACGTTGTGGATGTCGCGGACGAGCCGGCGCATCTCGTCGGGTTCCAACGATGCGGCGTGGTCGGTCCCTTTCCACGTCCGGTCGAGCGTGAAATGCCGCTCGATCCAGCGGGCGCCCAGGGTCATCGCGGCGATGTCGACGGCGATCCCCAGGTGGTGCCCGGAATAACCGATGCCTTTGCAACGGCCGCCGTATTCGCCGAGGAGCCTGTCGACTTCGAGGAGATGCAGGTCTTCATAGTCGACCGGGTAGCCTGAGACGCAGGCGTAAAGCACGGTGTCCCTGAGCCTTTCCCGTTTCTCCAGCAACGAGATGAGGCTCTCCTCCTCGGCCCGCGTGGTCATGCCCAAGGAGATATGAAGCTCGCCCCCAAACGCGTCGCACAAATACCGGATCATCTCAAAATGGGTGTTGCACGCGGAGGGCACCTTAATCATCTGCGGGCCGAGGCTGGCAATTTCCCGGGCGCTGGTCATATCCCACACGCTGGTGCTGTACACGACGCCGCACTCTTCGCAAAGCTCCTTGAGGCGGCGGTGCTCGCTGAGGTCTAGCTCCAGCGCTTCCCGGTGCTCTCCGTAGGTCGCGCCGTACGCATTGGCCGGCACGGGGTGGGGCGCGGCGTACTGGGCCGGGGTGAGGCACTCCTTGGGATTGCGTTTTTGAAACTTCACCACGTCGACGCCGCACTCAAGCGCGGCAATCCGGACCATCTTGCGAGCCGTTTCAGGCTCTCCCCGATGATTGCACCCGATTTCAGCGATGATCAGCGGGCGTTCCAAGACTCTCCCTCCTGGGCGACATGATGAGGTCGGCGAGTTCGCGGATGCATCCGTGGCCGCCGGCCGTCTCAAGGACGACGCGGGCCGCGGCCTTGGCGCTGGGGTGGGCGTCCGCCGGGGCGATGCCGCAGCCGACGTAGAGCATGCACGGGCAATCCGGTAGGTCGTTGCCCACATAGACGGCCTGGGCCGGCGCGATGCCGTGGCGGTCCAACCAGGCCTTGAGCACAGGCAGCTTGTCGTGGTGGGCTGTAATCCATTCGACCCCTAGCTTTTCGCACCGCCTCGCGACGACGGGGCTCGATTCCCCGGTCAAGACCAGCATGCGAAGGCCCGCCTGCCGCAGACGGCTGATGGCCCATCCATCCCCCCGGTGACACGTGACGCTCTCAACCCCGGTTTGATCGACGGCGACGCGGTTATCCGTGAGCACGCCGTCAAAATCCATGATCAGCGCGGCGACGTTAACGGGCAGGGCTTGCTCTTTCTGCATCTGAAGCCGCCGGCGCATCAACGCCTCGACGAGCACCCAGTCCGTCTCGTCGTCGATCTCGAGGCTGCGTTCGGGCGGGAGCTGATAGATGGCGGTGGCGCCGTGAAAGCGCCTCCGGGTGCGCAGGAGCCCCTCGGCGCGCATCGCGTAGACCGCGCCCACTTCCAGATAATGCGGCTCAAGCTGTTGCCGCATGAGGCGCACGTCTTTGGAGTGCCCGATCGGCTCTGCGCCAGCGGGCGTCGCTTTCCAGAGAAAGCGGTGCCACGGCGTCGCAGTAAACGCCGTGTCCGCAGAGGCCAAAAGGGCCAACGTCCCGTCGATGTCTTGGGGCAGGGTGAGCGGGGCCGTGCATTGCAAAAAGGCCAGCGGCCCCCGGTCGATGTTGAGGGCTTCGAGGGCGTGAAGGAGCGCTTCTTCGGAGGGGGAGGCGTCGCCACTGATCTCGGGCGGGCGCTGGACCACCTCGGCGCCGTAGGCGCGGCTCACTTGGGCAATCTGCGGATCGTCCGTCGAGACCACGACTCGCTCGACGTTCTGGGCGGCGAGGGCGCTCTCGATCGTCCATGCGACGAGAGGTTTGCCGCAAAGGGGCAGGAGGTTTTTGCGGGGGAGCCCCTTGGACCCGCCGCGGGCGGGGATGACGGCGATGGCCTTCAAGGCGGCAGACCTCCTCGAGTTGCACTGACGGGAAAGCCCCAGCGGGCGTTTCTGGAGGATATAGTAGTCGAGAGCCACAGGGGCGCTACAGGAACCAAGGCTGATTTTCGGCTTTTTTGAGCGGTCGAAGGTCGGGCGCCCGGTCCTAGGCGGCATCTGGCAGCGCGCGATCGGAATTGGGAGGACGGGCGCGAGAGGAGTGAGGCTACCTGGGGCATCCGCTGGCGTGTGTCATATGCTCTTACCACGATCCTAGAGGAGGATGGGGATGAGACGGAAGGTTGCGATCGTGGGGGGCGCGCACACCCGGCGCCTTGCGCCCTACGACGATGAGACGTGGGAAATCTGGGCCTTTGCCAGCCTGCGCCTCAAGACGCCCCGCATCACCCGCTGGTTTGAGATGCACGCTCTGGAGGACCTGCGCACCCAGCTCGTCCGTGACACCGTCAAGAGGATGTCCTACGAAAGTTACATGGCCTTTCTCAAGAGCCTCGACGTACCGGTCTACATGCAGCAAGTCCACCCTGAAATCCCAAACAGCGTCCGCTATCCGCTGGAGGAGGCGCTGGCGGCCTTTGGCCGGTGCTTTGGCAGTACGGTTTCGTACATGCTGGCGCTCGCCATCCTGGAAAAGGTCGACACCATCGGTGTGTGGGGCGTTCACTTGACCCATAAGAGCGTCTACCGCCGGCAGCGTCCCGGTGTCGAGTACCTCTTGGGGGTGGCGCGGCAAAGGGGCATCGAGGTCGTCTTGCCCCGGGCCTGCCCGCTCCGGGTGCCGAAAAAACCCGTCTTGCCTCACGTCGACGTGCTCTACGGGTACGATTGGATGTCGCCCAAGGCTTGGTGGCGCCGGAAGGGGCGCACCCGGCGCAAGCGTTGATGCCGTCACACCTCGCTCTTTGCGTGCGTAGCTCTTGGAGGTAATCCAGCGAAAAAACGCAGAGCGTAAAGCGGGTGGAGAGCCTTGGAAAAGACCGTCAAGAAAGTGGCGATTGTCGGTGGCGGACCGTCCCGGCGCCATGCGCCTTTCGACGACGAATCGTGGGAAATCTGGGCCTTTTCCAGCCGGGCTTGGAAGTACCCGCGGGTCGACCGCTGGTTTGAGCTTCATTCGATGACCGACTTGAGGCAGCAGCTTGCCGGATACAAGCGAGGCCGTCGCTCTTACAGAGGTTACATGCGGATGCTGCGCAGGATGAGCTGCCCGGTCTACATGCAGAAAGTTCACCCGAAGATCCCCACCAGCGTCGCTTACCCGCTGGACCAGGTGTTGGAAAGGTTTGGCCGCTGTTTTACGAGCACCGTGTCGTACGCCGTCGCTCTAGCGATCCTCGAGGGCTACGATGTGATTGGGCTGTGGGGCATCGACGTGAGGCGCAAGGAGTACCGGCACCAGCGGCCGGCCCTGAGGTACCTCTTGGCGCTCGCGAAACAGCAGGGGATCGAAGTGGTGCTGCCGCCCCAAGCCCGCTTGCGCGTGCCCGGCAAGCCCCGTTTCGTGTACACCCGGGTCCTTTACGCCTACGACTGGCGTTCCCCCGGCGCCTGGTGGCGGAAGAGGATACGACGGCGCCTGCGGGCTAGAGCCAAGAGGGCGAAGCGGCGTTGAACGCTGCTTTCGGGGTGGGCGTTTGGCGTCCGGAGCTCCGAGGTGGTCGATCGTCCCACTCGGGCGACGGACGCCTGGCGCCCCTTGGAAACTGCTTTAGCTTGCTGAGCGGGGCGTGAAAGCCATCTGCCGCAGCCGGCTTGTTGACCGGGTCAACGGCCGGTGGGAGCCAGGCTCTTTGCCAGAGCAGCGCAATAGGCGAGGGGATTGCGGTACAGCGCTTGAAACGCGTCGACAAGACCGGCGCGTTCAAAGGTGTACCGCTGATCGCGCGTGTTGACCTCAAAGAGCCACGGCTTGCCGCTGCGGTCGACGCCCACATCGAGCCCCAAGTCTCCCGCGTACCGGTGGGCCTCCGCCACCGCGCGGGCGACGTGGAGAGCCAGCTCCTTCACCCTCTGAGTGACATGCGGAGCGTCCTTTCCAAACGCCGCCGCAAGGGCCTGTTCGCCGGGTATGGCACTCCCCCCTTGCGCCATGTTGGTGAGGAAAGGGTGCTTTCGCGCTACTTTCGCGACGATCCCGGGAATCACCCAACTTCCGTTTTCATCGCGCTGCACCGGCACCCGCAGGTCGAAGGGCCGGCCTTTGTAGGTCGCGAGGGGAACATACCGCTGGAGGATGTATCGGCGGGCGCCGCGGCGGGCTCCAAGGAGCCTCCGGAGGCCTGAGCGCGAGACAATCCGGCGCGACCGGATCACGATTTCGACGCGCCGCTCGTCCACCGGTGAGACGCGGATGACACCCTGCCCCAGCGACCCGACCCTGGGCTTGAGAACTGCGCTTTCTCCATCGTCGAGCATCGCTTGCAAGCGCCGCCATGAGTAGGAAGTGGTCGGAGGAAGATGAGCCCTCGCGGGACTCCGGGCGAGGAGCGCTGCCATCCGCTTTTTGTCTTGAATCTTGATGGGATTGACAAAGATGACGCCCCTTTGCTCCAGGCGCCGCAGTGTGCGCAAGGGAGAGCTTTCACGATAGAGGACCCGCTTGTGGATGACGCTGGGCACCGTCATGCGCACTCTCCGCCATCCTGTCGCCGTCGGGACGTAGCCGCGCACGGTGTGACGCCGCACGTCGACGTGTTCCACGGCGAAAACGACGATGTCGATCTTGAGGTCGTTTTGGGCGATAGAGCGGTAGAGCGAGATGCGCTCGAGCGTCATTCGCCCGCGAAGGGCGCGGCGGAGCACCCGCTGGTCCACGAGAATGCCGACGGGATCCGGCATGGCGTGCCACCACCCAAGGTGTGATTCTTAAGTGTATGAGCGTCTTCCCGGTCGCGTCACGGCGTGCGGGCGGATGAGCCGGGCTCGAAACCTAGGGAATGCCAGACGAGCGCGGCTTTGGCCGCTGCGCGCTCGACGGAACGCTCGATCACCAAGATATGCCCCATCTTCCTTCCGGGCCGGGCTTGGGTCTTGCCATAGAGGTGCACTTTGACCAGCGGGTCAAGCGAAAGATCGGGATACGCCTTGATGACAGCGTCGAGGTGCTCGCCCAGGATGTTGAGCATCACCGCAGGGCGGAGCTGCTCTCCTGAGCCCAATCCCAGGCCGCACACGGCCCTGACCACCTGTTCAAATTGGGACGTGACGCAGGTGTCGAGGGTGAAGTGTCCAGAGTTGTGAGGCCGGGGGGCCAGCTCGTTGACGACCAGATCGCCCGATTCCAAGAGAAACATCTCGACGGCGAGGAGGCCGGTGAGGTTGAGGTTGGCCGCGATCATGGCGGCGAGATCCTGGGCTTTTTGAGCGACCGCGGCCGGCACGGGAGCTGGGGCGACGCTGCGGTGGAGAATTCCGCCCCGGTGTTCATTTTCGACGACGGGGTAATGGCCGATCTGCCCGTCGACACCCCTCGCGACAACGACGGAGATCTCCCTTTCAAAGGGAACGACAGCTTCCAGCACGAGGCCGGCAGCGCCTCCGCCAAGCTCTTGAAAGGCCTTCGCGGCTTGCGTGGGGTCCGTGATCCTGACCTGGCCTTTTCCGTCGTACCCGCCTCTCGTGGTCTTGAGGATGGCCGGGACGCCCAGCTCTTTCAAGGCGGCCTCGAGGGCGGACAAGCTCTCGATCGACCTAAAAGGCGCGACGGGCACTCCCATGTCGCTGAGCGTCCCCTTCTCTTTGAGGCGGTCTTGTGCGATGGCGACGATCCCCGGGTCGGGCCGGACTGGGATCGTTTGAGCGAGCTGAGCCAAGGCCTCCGCGCTGACATTTTCGGTCTCGATGGTGACGACGTCGGCCTGGTCCTTGATTTTGATCACGTCGCTTGGGTCGAGGATATTGCCCGGGATCCACTGGTCCGCCACCTGGGCGGCCGGGTCCGTTGGGGCAGCGCCCATGACGACCACGCGGTAGCCCATGTGTTTCGCGGCCGTCGTCATCATGCGGCCGAGCTGCCCTGAACCCAAGATGCCGATCGTGCTCCCGGGAAGAAAGGGCTGCGATGGCTCCAACGCACTGACCTCGCTTTCGCCTGCGGTGCTTTCGCTGACTCCGCTTTCGGTGATTTCAGATTCACTGATTCTGTTCCAAGACCTGGCGGGCGATCGTTTCGGCTCGCAGGTGCAGCCGGTCACGGATTTCGGGATACTTGACGCCCAGGATGCGGGCGGCCATCAAGGCTGCGTTGGCAGCGCCGGCCTCACCGATGGCCATCGTCGCCACCGGCACGCCCGCCGGCATTTGGACGATGGAAAGGAGCGAATCCAGTCCTGAAAGCGCGGACGAGCGAACCGGCACCCCGATGACAGGGAGCACGGTCTTGGATGCGACCATGCCGGGCAGGTGAGCGGCCCCCCCGGCGCCCGCGATGATCACCTCGAGCCCGCGCGCCTCGGCGGTCGCCGCGTACTCAAACATCCAATCCGGCGTGCGGTGGGCGGAGACGATGCGGGTCTCGTAGGGGATCTCCAGCTCATCCAAAACGGCCTCCGCCCGGGCCATCGTCTCTTTGTCAGAAACGCTTCCCATGATGACGCCGACCAAAGGTTGTTTCATTGCCAAACCTCCTGTGCTTCAATTCCGAGTGGCAAAAATTACATACCTAAAGCCCAGCTAGAGGGGCATGAGTTCCCACTTTCTGCAGCGAATAGCAGGTATTAGTCAGGCTGACACATGGTTCCATGGGCCCTGGATCCAGCGTCAACAGCACACAAGGAGGCATTTTCCGTGGGGAAGCGACTCGTCCTGCTCTTGCTCCTGTCGCTTCTCGCCATTGGCGCTGCAGGCTGCCGCATCTTTGGAATCGGCGAGCAGACCGATGGGAGCAGGGTCGAAGTAGAACAGGTGGTCTACGCGATTGCAGCCGCCACAGAGCGGAACGAGCCGAGCGGAGTCGTGGCTCATCTGGCCGACACCATCCGCATTGACTTTCCCGCCGTCACACCCCTGAGTGTCGCTCCCTTGAGCCTGGACCAGGTCGAAGAGAGCCTCGAGCAGCTGTGGAGCCACTTGGATTTCCAAAGCGTCGAGGTCACCTTGGGTTCCATCCGCATCGACGGTGGCACCGCTCGCGTTGAGGGCGACGTGAAGCTGGATTACTACCGGCTTGACACGGGCGCCCGTTATGAATGCATCGGCGCGGGCACGGCGACATTGGTGTACGACGGCGGTCGTTGGCTCGTCACCCGCGTCGAGGTCGTCACGTACGAGTGCACTCTGCTCGAGCCCGGAAAGCCCGAAGATCCCCCCGAAGATCCCGATGAACCGGGCGAACCCGGCGAGCCGGGCGAACCCGGTGGGCCGGACGAACCCGGGGAGCCTAGCGATCCCGGCGAGCCTGGGGAGCCGGGTGAACCCGGCGAACCGGATCAGCCCGGTGAGCCCGATGACCCCCAGGGGCCGGGGGATCCTGGCCAACCTGGTGAACCCGGGGATGAAGAGCCGGATCCTGGCTTTCCAATGCCAGCTCCCGCGCCTCCGGGCGTGCCCGGGTATTATTTCGACAGGTGCCAGTACCTAGTCCTGGGTTTCCAGGGTGAACAGGTCGCGGCGCTGCAGGAGACCCTCAAGTTTCTGGGCTACTACAACGGAAAGATCGACGGCGACTTCGGTCCCTTGACCGACAGGGCCGTCAGGAAGTTCCAGGAAGCTCGGAAGCTCTACGTAGACGGCGAGGTCGGTCCCAAGACCTATGCTGAGCTCAACAAAGCGTTGGCTTCCCGCAAGGGTTACTACCTCTGCGGCGTGACGGACACGCAAGCGGACGCAGGGCCGACGACGTTGACCAAGACCGCGCTGCGGAAAGGGACGGCCTTTGAGAGCCCTGTGTACATCTACGAATCGCCCAACCCGGGGCCGACACTCATGTTTATCGGATGCATCCACGGGAACGAGCGCTCGGGCCACATCGCCCTCACTGAGGCGATTGAGCGGGGCATCACCATCTCCCGGGGGCGCGTGGTGATCGTGCCGGCGTTTAACCGGATCGCCTGCGAGCAAAACCGGAGGACGCTGTCGCGGAGCGGCTCGCTGCTTAGCGGCAAGGACTTCAACCGGATGTTCCCGGTGGGCTCCTCGCCGACGTACACCATCGCCAAGGAGATGTGGTCCCTGATTAAGGACCAGCCCAACCTGAAGTTCGTTGTCGACTTTCACGACGGCTTCATCAACAGCCTGGGCAACACTTTGATCCACACGCGGCAAAGCGAGGCCGGGCGCGTGATGCGAAAGATCCGGGACGCGCTCAACGAGATCCGGCCGAAAGGCGCCCGCGGGCCGGCTTGGCGGGCGTTTACGGAGCCGATCAGCGGCAGCCTGACCCGCAAGGTGGGGCGAGATCTCGGCATCCCTGCCGTCGAGGTGGAGCTTTCGGGCCGTTCCCCTGGCGACCCGATCTCACTGCGCAAGCAATATGCATGGCGCTTTATCAGGATGCTGGGACACGAGTACGGCATGGCTATCGGCTTTTGAGCCGCAACTTGACGGGGTGAAAAACCTCCTGTCCACTCCGGGCAGGGGGTTTTTCGCGTGTTCCAAACGCAGGTGTTTAGCCCGGTTCCCCACGTGTCAACTCCGGCCCTGATGCGGCGCCGGCTACTTTTGGGGACTTGCGAAGCCGTGCAGAAGCTCAGGGCTCCAACGTGCTTAAAAGGGCGAGTCACGTGAGACACTCATCCATGAGCGACCATGCTCGATTCTCGACGTCGCAGACAAGACACATTGGACGACAGGAGGTCGCAGGATGCCGGATCTAGTCAAGTGGGACCCCTTTGGGGAATTGCAGCGGGTGCGCGACGACGTCGGCCGGATCTTCGGACGTATTTTCCCTTGGGATTTCCGCAGCGACGAGTTTTTTTCCGGCCTTCGCACCCCGGTGGTGGACGT
>PKEU01000009.1 GCA_002919195.1 bacterium | reverse complement strand
GGTACTGCCGGGGAAACCCGGTGGGAGAGTAGCACGTCGCCGGCACACCTTTTCTCCTGCCCCACGCTCCGCGCGTGGGGCGCTTTTCTTTTTGACCGGGCGCTTGCGCGCAAAGAGCCGGAGGCCGCTGGCCTCCGGCTTTCTTGACATCGCCTGAAATCGGTTTTGTAGCTCTTCGGTACTTGCTTGGACGATCTCGGTCCAGTTGGGTGTAAAGGGTACGCGGCGGGTGTAGTCCATCGCTTCGATCCAGACCATCTTATCCTCTGTGGGCAGGTTGCCAAACATGGAATCGAGCATGTTGAGGACGGTGGCCCGGTGCATGGGGACGCCGATGTGACGTCGCTGGATAAAGAGTTCCGCCACGTCCTCGCTGATCAAAAACATGAGGAAGCGGGTCGCCTCTTCGGGATGGTTGGTGGTCGCCAGGACAATGTAGGGGTCGATGAACATCGGCGTGGCAGGCCCGCCCACGTCCCGAGGCAGCGGCCGCACCCGAGCGCTGATGTCGTCGGCCGGGCGGAACCATTGGCCTGTGACGTGGACCGACGTCAGGGCCGTGTTAAACTCCCCGTCCCCGGCGGAGTTGGTAATGGCCGACCGGTCGACGTGGAGGATCTCGTGGAGCCACTCCAGGGTGGCGATGCCGATCTCGTCGTTGACGGCCGAGCGCCGGCCGTCAGGCGTGAACCAGCTGCCGCCCTTTTGCCAGAAGTACTGGATGATCCGCTCGGGGTGGAGGTTGAGGGTTGTGCCCGCCCGGACCAGGCTGCCGTCGGGGTTGTAACGTGTGAGGAGCCGAAGAGCCTCGCGATACTCGTCGTGGGTCCACGTCGACGCCCAGTCGGTGGAGGGGAGGGGAAGCCCAACCTCGTGGAAGTGATCTTCGTTGATCACCGTCGCGAGGGAGTAGATGCTGGACGAAAGGCCGTACATGCCGCCGTCGCGCTCATACTCCATGATTCCTGGAAAGTACTCGCCGGGGTCAAACCCGAGGCGCTCCAGGATCGGCATGATGTCGTACAGCATCCCGTTTTCTTTCAGTCCGGGCCAAAAGGCCAAGCCCATGCGGGCCACATCGGGAGCGGTGCCCGCGGCGTACTCGACCATGATCCGTTCGTAAAGTGGCTCCCAGCAGATGGGGATGTGCTCGTGGACGACCCGCACGTCAGGATTGCGCTCGTTCCACATTGCCACCGCCTCGGTCCAGTTTTCGAGGCCGCCGCCGCAGGTCATAAACCGGAGTTCGACCGGTTGCGACAAGGTAGCCGGCGCCGTCACGACCAACAGCGCCACCGCGATGACCGCGATCCATGAGATCCGTCTCATCGAGAAGTCACGCTCCTTTCGTGCAAACATCGCAGTGAAGTGGGTAGAAACCCAGATGACACCCGCCGGCCTGAGGGAGATCGAAGCTGGCCGACTCAGCCCCATTTTGAAAGCGCTTTCTACAATAATCGGACGATTCCTCTACGTAAGGAATGAAACTTGAAAAAGGCCAATCCAGGGATTGGCTCTTGACAGTTCAGGATGTCGTTAAGCTGGCGGTTCCGCGCCCACGGATGGGACGTTTGAGAAAGCGCTTTCAAGCGCGGTGAACCGCTCGTTGCAAATTTGCCTGGCGCCTGCAAGAGCGTTACATCTTGACATACCGCGCCAAGCGGCGTATGATTCAATTAAACGTTTGCTTAATTGTTAGGGATGATGGGTGATGGCGGAACAGGTTGCCCGTGCCACTTCAGATTGCTGCGACGTGTACAATCCCTCGGCGGCGGACGCTAAGAGCGCTCTCCGAAAGAAGCTGCTGGAGGTTGCCGGGCTTTCGGAGCTCTTTAAGGCGTTGGCTGACGAGACCCGTACCCAAATCCTCTACCTGTTGTCGTTTCAGGAGCTATGCGTCTGCGACATCGCCGACGTGTTGGAGATGAGCCTTCCAGCTGTCTCTCATCATTTGAGGCTTCTGAAAGCCATGCGCCTGGTGACATACCGCCGGGAAGGAAAGCAGGTGTACTACTCGCTGGCGGACGACCACATCGTCGGGCTGATCCGGTTGGCCCAAGAACATTACCTTGAGGAAAGATAGGTGCGACGCGATGAAGGCCCCCGCGAGAAAGTTTATTCTCCAAGGCCTTGACTGCGCGAACTGCGCGGCCAAGATCGAAGCCGCAGTGCAGCAGGAGACAGGATTGCAGGAAGCGGCGATCAACTTCAGCGCCCGCTCTATGTACCTGCCGGTGGAGTACGTTCCCCGCGTGCAGGCGATCATCGACCGGATCGAACCCGGCGTCAGGCTGGTGGAAGCGGCAGCTGCCGGGGACGGGGTCGCCGCCGCGATCAACGCCGAGCGGGTAGAGCGGGAAACGGTAGCCGGGGATGTCACCGGCGAAGGCGACGAGAGGCGGCAAATCGCCGAGATCTTCACCGCCGCTGCTTTGCTGGTGATAGGCCTCGGATTTGGCGGGTCGTTGCGGCAAACCCCCTTTGCCATCGGCGAGTATGCGGTCTTTCTTGCCGCCTACTGGCTGGTGGGACGGAGCGTCGTCGCCAAGGCTTTCCGCAATCTCGTCCGGGGCGAGTTCTTTGACGAAAACTCCTTGATGACCCTCGCGACCTTTGGCGCTATTTTCATTGGGGAGCTGCCCGAAGCGGTGGGCGTCATGCTCTTTTACTCCGTCGGCGAGACGCTGCAAGAGCGGGCGGTCGATCGTAGCCGCCGGTCGATCAAAGCGTTGCTTGATATTCGTCCCGACCACGCCACAGTCAAGAGAAGCGGGACGCTCGAGCGGGTCGCTCCGGCAGAGGTGGCTGTGGGAGAAACGATCGTCGTGCGGCCAGGGGAGCGGATTCCTTTGGACGGTGAGGTCCTCGAAGGCAACTCCCTGATCGACACCTCCGCTCTCACAGGTGAGCCGGTGCCCCGGGCTGTGGAGCCGGGAGCGAGCGTCTTGGCGGGCACAGTCAATCTGAAGGGGTTGCTCGCGATCCGGGTGACCAGGCCCTTTAGCCAGTCGTCCGTCGCCAAGATCCTGGAATTGGTCGAGCAAGCTGGAGCTCGCAAAGCTCCGACCGAGCGGTTTATCACGCGGTTCTCCCGCTACTACACCCCTGCGGTCGTAGGAGTGGCGTTGGCCGTTGCGCTCTTTCCGCCGCTCATCGCCGGTGGAGGGTTTTCGCAGTGGATTTACCGGGCTTTGGTGCTCTTGGTCATTTCATGCCCCTGCGCTCTGGTTTTGTCGATCCCGCTGGGGTACTTCGGCGGCATCGGGGGCGCGGCCCGGCACGGCATCCTCGTCAAGGGCGCCAACTTCCTCGATGCCCTGGCCCACGTCGATACGGTGGTGATGGACAAGACGGGCACCCTTACGCAAGGAGTGTTTCGGGTGCAGGAAGTGGCAGCCTACAACGGCTTTTCCCAGAGCCAAGTGCTGGAGTATGCTGCCCACGCGGAGAGCTTCTCCAATCACCCGATCGCGGCGTCGATCCTTGAGGCGTACCAGGGAGAAATTGATCTTGCCAGGGTCGAGGCGTATCAAGAGATCGCGGGCCACGGGGTGAAGGCGCGCATCGACGGGAAGGTCGTCGTAGCGGGGAACGACCGGATGCTCCACCGGGAGGAGGTGCCCCACGACGAGTGCGAGGCCCCGGGGACGGTCGTCAACATCGCGGTGGACGGCAGGCTTGCAGGCAGGATTATCATCGCCGATGAGATCAGGCCGGACGCTGCCGCGGCCGTGCGCGCTCTCAAGTCGCTGGGCGTAGCCGAAACAGTGATGCTCACCGGAGACGACGAGAAGACCGCTCGCCGGGTCGCTGCCGCCGTCGGCATCGACCACGTCCGGGCTGGGCTCCTTCCCGAAGAAAAGGTGGCGGCTCTCGAAACGATCGCGCAAAGCCGCAAGGCCAAGCGGGGGAAGGTGGCCTTTGTCGGCGACGGGATCAACGACGCCCCCGTCCTTACCCGGGCGGATATCGGTATCGCCATGGGCGGGCTTGGATCGGATGCTGCCATCGAAGCGGCTGACGTCGTCTTGATGGACGACATGCCGTCCAAGGTCGCCCAAGCGGTCACCATCGCCCGGCGGACGCGCCGGATCGTCGTCCAAAACATCGCGTTCGCGCTGGGCGTGAAGGCGGCGGTGATCTTGTTGGGCATGATGGGCATGGCCCATATGTGGGAGGCTGTTTTTGCCGACGTCGGCGTCTCGTTGATCGCCGTCCTCAACTCGGCCCGGGCTCTGCGGGTTTGATGGCGTGGGGCGGAGTTGCCTGTTGGAGCGCGAACCCGGCGGATCGCGCTCCGGCGATCTCTGCCCGCGTCGCAGCGCTGGGGCGTAGCGGGCCTTTGCGGGGGGAAACTTATCCGTTAGAGCTTTCGCCAGCGAAAGGTGGCTGCAACTGAGCGTGGAAGCGTTTGAGACTCCCCGTTGGGTCCATGACACCATCTTCTACCACATCTTCCCGGAACGCTTTTGCAATGGCGACCCGGCTAACGACCCCCCTGGAAGCGTGCCGTGGGGCTCCCCTCCCACTCTGGACAACTTTATGGGGGGCGACCTGCAAGGCGTTTTGGATCGCCTCGACTACTTAGTGGATCTCGGCGTCAACGCCATCTACCTCAACCCCATTTTTGAGGCCCGTTCCAATCACAAGTTCGACCACGGCGATTACCTGAAGGTCGACCCGCACTTTGGCACCAATGAGCTGATGAAGCGCCTGGTGGACGAGGCCCATCGCTTGGGCATCCGCATCATCCTGGACATCTCGCATAACCACTCGGGAAGAGAGTTTTTCGCTTTTGCGGACGTGGTCGAGAAGGGAGAGCTGTCACCTTACAAGGACTGGTACCACTTTTACAGCTTTCCGGTAAAAGGGCCTGAGGAGCCTAACTACAAAGGCTGGTGGGGGCTGGGGACGCTCCCCGAATTTAATCACGAGCACCCAGGGGTGCAGGAGTATTTCGCCAAGGTGACGCGCTACTGGATGGAAGAGATCGGCATCGATGGGTGGCGCCTCGATGTCGCCAACGAAGTGCCCCATTGGTACTGGGAGAAGTGGCGGGAGCTGGTAAAGTCCATCAACCCCGAGGCGTACACCGTGGGCGAGATCTGGGGAGACGGCACCCCCTGGCTGCAAGGGAACAACTTCGACGCCGTGATGAACTACGTCTTCCGCGATCACGTCGTCCACTTTTTTGCGGAGCGCAAGATCAAGCCAAGCCATTTTCACCGGGAGATCACGGAGCTCCTCAGCAGGCACCCGACCACAGTCAACTTGGCCATGTTCAACCTTTTGGGAAGTCACGACACTCCACGCATCCTCACGGTGGCGGGCGGCGACGTCTCCCGGGTGAAACTAGCGATCGCGTTTCAGATGTGTTATGTGGGGGCGCCGGTCATCTACTACGGCGATGAGATCGGCATGGTGGGCGGGAAGGACCCGGAGTGCCGGGGGGCGTTCCCTTGGGATCCGGCTGCGTGGAACACGGAGCTCTACCAGTGGGTGCGGCGCCTGGCGCGCCTTAGGCGCAGCGAGGCGGCTTTGCGCTCTCCCGAATACCACGGCGTCGTGGCCGACGATGCCAGCGGAGTCTACGCCTTTCGCCGCGGCGTGGGGCGAGGCTCGATCGTCGTCGTTCTCAACAACTCGCTCAAGGCGGCTAGGGTCGAAATTTCCACCGCCCCGTGGAAAGGAGTCTCCCACGTACTGGAGCTTCTCGAAGGGGACATCTATCCGCTGATTGATCACGAGCTGGCATTGACCCTGGCGCCTGCTCAGGTGGCGATCCTCAAGCCCCTGGCCTAAGGAGAGCGACCGTCTTATCGGACGCAGGGCTGAGCTTTGGAGCCGGAGCGCGCTTTTCCCTGCTTGACAACTTGACGAGTTTGCTCTACAATGGAGGAGCGTAAAGGGCGTATTCCTCGGTAGCTCAACGGTAGAGCGCTCGGCTGTTAACCGAGTGGTTGCTGGTTCGAATCCAGCCCGAGGAGCCATGATCAGCCGCCGGTGATCCGGCGGCTTTTTTCTTTTTTGTCGGGTGCCTGGCGGTCGGGAGGATTTGGTTGAGCCGCGTGGAAAAATTGGCAACACACGGGTATCGAAACGTTTCGAGACCGGAAGAGGAGGAGCGAGATGGCGAGCTACCCCCGGGTCGCGACGTTTAAGAGCGCGGCCGCCTTTCGTGAGCGCCTAAAGGAGCTAGGAGTCGAACTGCCCGTCGAGGACGAGCTGCTTGCGGCTCCCGAGTCGCCCTTAGCGCAGGAGTTTACCGTCGGCCAACGGCGCGTCGGCAACCGGTGGTGCATTCAACCCATGGAGGGGTGGGACGGCACGCCCGATGGGATGCCTAGCGAGTTGACGCTCCGCCGTTGGCGCCGCTTCGGCGAAAGCGGGGCCAAGCTGATCTGGGGTGGCGAAGCTACGGCTGTCCGCCACGACGGCAAGGCCAATCCCCGCCAGCTGGTGGCGTCGCAAAAGACCAAAGGGGGGCTGGCTCAGCTCCGGGAGACGCTGGTAGAGGCCCATAAAGAGCGGTACGGGACGACGGACGATCTATTGATCGGCCTCCAGCTCACGCATTCCGGGCGGTTTTGCCGGCCCAACCGCAACGATCTCCTTGAGCCCCGCATCGCGTATCACCATCCGATCTTGGACAGGAAATTTGGCATCCGTCCTGACGACGACACCGTGGTGATGACGGACGCCGAGGTCGAACAGTTGATTGAAGACTTTGTCACGGCCGCCCGCATCGCCGAGGAAGTCGGCTTCGACTTCGTCGATATCAAGCACTGCCATGGCTATCTCTTGCACGAGTTTCTCGGCGCCCACACCCGGCCGGGAAAATACGGCGGCGACTTTGAGGGCAGGACCCGCCTCCTAAAAGAGACGGTGACGGCGGTGAAAAGCGCATGCCCGTCGCTGCTCATCGGTGTGCGCCTCAGCGCCTTCGACCTGGTGCCGTTCCGTCCCGACCCCGAAGGAGGGGGGGACGGGAGCTTGGGGCTGGGCATTCCGGAGGCGTATGAAGCGCACCTCCCTTACCGCTACGGCTTTGGCGTTGACCCCGACGACCCGACCCGGTACGACTTGACCGAGACCAAAAAGCTTTTGGAACTGCTGAAAGAGCTCGGCGTCCAACTGGTCAACATCACCGCGGCGAGCCCCTACTACAACCCGCACCTGCAGCGTCCAGCGCTCTTCCCGCCCTCCGACGGGTACCAACCGCCGGAGGACCCGCTGGTGGGCGTGGCCCGGCAAGCCAACGTGGTCAGGGAGCTCAAGCGCCACGTCCCCGATCTGCCGATGGTGGGCTCAGGGCTGTCGTACCTCCAGGAGTTCCTGCCGCAAGTGGGCCAAGGCTTGGTGCGGCAGGGGTGGATGGACTTCGTGGGCATGGGCAGGATGACTTTGGCCTATCCCCATTTGCCTGACGACACGCTCTCCGGGCGAGGATTCCAGCGCAAGCTCTTGTGCCGCACGTTCAGCGATTGCACGACGGCGCCGAGAAACGGGATGGTGAGCGGGTGCTATCCCTTGGACGAGTTTTACAAGGCCCGTCCCGAACGGGAGCGGCTGGTTGAGTTGAAAAAGTCCCTTTGAGGAGAAAGCCGGGAAAAGCCGTGGCGACTATCAAGGACGTAGCGAAACTGGCAGGGGTGTCGGTGTCCACGGCGTCGGTCGCGCTGAGGGGAAAGGGGCCGGTGAGCGAGGCCACCCGTCGGCGGGTGATCGAAGCGGCGCGAGCCCTCGACTACCAGCCCAACGCCATCGCAAGAAGCCTCGTGACCCGCCGCACCCGGACCGTGGGCCTGCTTCTCTCCGACTTGACGGACCCGTACTTTCACGAGATCGCCAAAGGCGTGGAGGCGGTCCTGAGCCGCGCCGGGTACGCGCTCATTTTGGCGGACACGGATCGCTCACCCGAAAAAGAGCTGCGCGCCTACGAGATCTTTCGGAGCCAACAAGTGGCCGGGATGATCTTGGCCGGTTCTGGCACCGAAGATGAAGCTCACTTCGAGCAGCTCGAAAAGCGCGATGTGCCCATCGTCACCCTGGGCCGCCACCGTTCGGGTTTGCCCTGCGTCGCGGTCGACAATGTCCAGGCGGCCAAGACCGCGGCGCAGCACCTGATCGAGACCGGTTGCCGGCGCATAGGCTTGATCGCAGGGCCGCCCGGCCTTTTGGCGGCGGAGGAGCGGAGAGAGGGGTATCTGGCAGCGCTGGCCGAGCACGGGCTAAGCCCAGATCCTCGCTGGATGCTCGTGGGCGACTTTACCCCCGCCGGGGGGTACCGGGCGGCCATGGAGCTTTTCACAGCCCGGGGATTGGACCGGCACGATCGACCTGACGGGCTAGTCGCGGGAAACGACCAGATGGCGATCGGGGCGCTCAAAGCCTTGCGAGAGCTCGGCATCCGGGTGCCGGAGGAGATCGCCGTCGTCGGTATCGGCGGCATTCCCACGGGGGAGTACGTCGAGCCACCGTTGACGACCGTCGCTCTGCCGCTGAAAACGATGGGTGAGGCCGCGGCGCAGATGTTGCTCTGCCGGATCGAGAGGGGTGGAGGTAGCCTTCCCGAGCAGCATGAGGAGCATATCTGGTTGGAGACCACGTTGCTCGTGCGCTCATCGACCCGGGCAAGGAGCGCGCGCTAAACCAGGTAGAAAAGGAGACTCGTGAAGCGATGGGACGTTTGATCGACCGAGTGACTGACCTTTTGGGTTCGATCAGGCCGTACCGCAAGATCGAAGGAAATTCAGCGATCTTGCTGCCTTTTGATGAAGATGGCAAGATCGCCTTCGACGCGCTGGCGGCTCACGTGCGGCGGACGATGGACGCGGGGCTGCGGCCGGCTGTCAACATGGACACAGGATACGTTAACCTTCTCACCGATGACGAGCGGCGTCAGGTGCTCGAGGTGACTCGGGACGCTGTCGGCCCAGGGGGCTCGTTTATCGCCGGGGCCTTTATCGAAGGCAAGGAGGGCGATCCCGTAGACCTTTATCGCCGGGAGATCGATCTCATTCGCTCCTACGGCGGGACGCCCATCATTTTCCAGTGCTCAGCCATGAAGGCGCTGTCTCCTGCGGAGCTGGTCGATCTCTACCGGCGAGTGGCCAAGGACAATGGACCCCTGCTTGCGTTTGAGCTGGGGGAGATGTTTGCGCC
>PKEU01000040.1 GCA_002919195.1 bacterium | reverse complement strand
CTGTGGCACCGCGCGTTTTTACGGCAGACCCGCCTCGCCCCCGGGGAGACCGCGCTGGATGTCTGCTGCGGCACGGGCGACCTCACGTTTCTCATGGCCCGCCGGGTAGGCCCCCGAGGGGCGGTCACCGGCCTCGATTTCTCCGAAAATATGCTCGCCATCGCCCGGCGCCGGGCCGAGGCCCTGGCCGCCAAAGAGCCGGGGAAGCTGGCGCCGATCACGTGGACCCAAGGGGACGCCCTTTCCCTCCCCTTTGACGACGGTGATGACGATCGGGGCTTTGCGGCGGTCAGCATGGGGTTTGCCCTGCGCAACGTCGGCGACATCGTCCAGGCTTTGCGAGAGATGGCCCGCGTCGCGCGCAGGGGAGGCCGCATCATTTGCCTGGAGGTCTCGCGCCCCAAAAATCCTCTCTTACGGGCCGGTTTTCACATTCATTTTTACCGCGTCGTGCCGATTTTGGGCAGGATGGCGGAGCGGCGCCTGCCCCAAGAGAGCCCTCTGCGCCGCCTCCGCCCTTATACGTACCTGCCTTACTCCCTCGATCACCTGCCCCCGCCCCAAGGCATCCTCGCCCTCATGAAGGAGGCAGGCCTGATCGAGGCGCGGCAGATCCCCCTCACCGGAGGGGTGGTCTCCCTCTACGTCGGCGTCAAGCCTTAGGCATCCGCCACGATCATCACGCCGCGGCCTTCAAGATGAACCCGGCCGCTGAGCGTGCGCCCGCTGAGGAGCTCGCGCCGCGGCGCTTCGCCCAGGTCGATTTCGACCCCGGTTTCGTTGTGGTTGAGGTAAAAGGTGTAACCCCGGCCGCCCTTGACCCGCCGCGTCACCTCGACGCCCGCGGGCGCCTCGGCCACTGGGGCGATGCCGTGTTGCGCCGCGATCTGGGCGATGAGCCGCTCGATCAGCGCGGGCTCCGGCGACGTTGCCACGTACCAGGCGTACCCTTTCCCGACGCGGTTTCGGGTCAGGGCGGGCATGCCGGCGTAAAAATCGCGGCCAAAGACGCCCAGCACCTCGGCCCCTTCCGAGTGGACAACGTCACAAATCAGCCGTGCCGAATAGGTCCCTTTGAGGCCCTGGAGCTCCTCGGGAACCTCGTCGATGATGACCTGGTTTTCGTCGTCGGGAAAGAGCGCGTCGATCTCTTCGACCCAAAGGCCAAGGAGCTTGCGCAGCGCGCCCGGATATCCCCCCAGGATCACGAGGTCGTTTTCGTCGACGATCCCGCTCATGAAGGTCGTCACAAAGGTGCCGCCCGCCTCCACAAACTGCTGGATCTTTTCCGGGAAGCCGTCGCGGGCCATGTACAAGGCGGGGGCGAGGACGACGTCGTAGCGGGACAGGTCCATGTCGGGATGGACGATGTCGACCGCCAAGTTTTGCTTCCAGCATGCAGCGTAGTACGCTTCGACCTGCGGGATGTATTTCAGGTCGATGCTCGGGCCGCTGGAGTACTCCAAAGCCCACCAGTTCTCCCAGTCAAACAAGATGGCGATCCTGGCCTCGATCCGGGAGTCGATCAAGGTGTCGCCGAGCTCCTTGAGCTCCCGCCCCAGCTCGGCGACCTCCCTAAAGGTGCGGGTGTTTTCGTGGCCGGCGTGGCTGATCACCGCCGCGTGAAACTTCTCGCAAGCCCCCCGGGATTGCCGCAGCTGGAAGTACATCACCGTGTCGGCGCCGTGGGCCACGGCCTGATAGCTCCAAAGGCGCAGGACGCCGGGCCGCTTGAGCGCGTTTTGCGGCTGCCAGTTTTGCTGGCTGGGCGTCTGCTCCATCAGCATAAAGGGCATGCCCTCTTTGAGCCCCCGCATCAAGTCGTGGCGGAAGGCCACCTGCCAAGGCTCGCTCCGGTTGGAGGGGTAGTTGTCCCACGAGACGACGTCCAGGTACGGGGCCCACTTAAAGTAATCCAGAGGCTTGTAGGTGCCCATGAAGTTGGTGGTTACCGGCACGTCGGGGGTGTGCTCTTTGATCCGGCGGTATTCGCCCAGGTAACACTCCAGGAGGCTGTCCGACTGGAAGCGGCTGTAATCCAACGAAATGCCTTGAAAGGCGGTGCGGGTGTGATCCCACTCGCTCAGGTGCTCGCTCAAGATGTTGGGCGGCACAATTTCGTCCCAATCGTAAAAAGTGTGCCCCCAAAAGCGCGTGTTCCAGCGCTCGTTGACCTCATCGAGCGAGCCGTAGCGCCGCTGGAGCCACCTGCGGAAGGCCCGGGCGCAGTTGTCACAATAGCAATAGCCGCCGTACTCGTTGGAGACGTGCCAGGCAACCAAGGTGGGATGATCTTTGTACCGCTCGGCAAGACGCCCGGCCAGCTCGGCCGAATAATGACGGTATGTGGGACTGTTGGGGCACGAGTTGTGCCGCACGCCGTACTTGCGCTTTCGCCCATGAAAGTCGACCCGCAGCACGTCGGGGTACCGGCGGGCCATCCAGGCCGGATGGGCGGCAGTCGAGGTGGCAAGGCAGACGTAGATCCCATTCTTGGCCAGCAAATCGAGGATTTCATCGAGCCAGCCAAACTCGTACCGCTCCTCTTCGGGCTGGAGCAAAGACCAGCTAAAAACAGGCAGCGTGGCGACGTCGATGTGGGCTAGGCGAAAAAGCCTCATGTCCTCGTGCCAAATCTCTTTTGGCCACTGGTCGGGGTTATAGTCGCCCCCGTACCAAATCTTTGGTAATTTTGAACTTAACACGGTGCGATCCCCCCATTCTTCTAGCCCCTTGTTTCCCTGGCCGCCCGTTCTTCTCCTCCAGCCGAAGCGTCAAGAGCACCGGACGCTGGCAGGATGGCAGCCTGGACCATCCCCGTCGGGCGACAAGTATGTTATAATGTTGAACTAACGATAGAGAAAGCGGTGTCGATTATGTCTATCGACCAGTTGACTTCGACACAAATCATGGAGACCAGCCCGGATGCCGGCTCCATGACGCAGGAAGAGCTCATCGAGGAGATCAACCGGCTCCGCAAGGAGCGCAACGCGGTCATCCTCGCGCACAACTACCAGATTCCCGTGATCCAAGACATCGCCGATTTCACTGGCGACTCCCTGGGGCTGGCGCGGCAGGCGGCCAAGACCGATGCCGACCTGATCGTCTTTTGCGGCGTGCACTTTATGGCGGAGACAGCCGCCATTTTGTGCCCTGACAAAAAGGTGCTCCTTCCCGACCTGGAAGCGGGTTGTTCTCTGGCGGACACGATCACGGTGGATCAGCTTCGGGAGTGGAAGAAGCAGCATCCCGGCGCGGTGGTCGTCGCTTACGTCAACACCTCCGCGGCGGTCAAGGCGGAGAGCGACATCTGCTGCACCTCGAGCAACGCCGTCGAGGTCGTCCAATCGATTCCCGAGGATAAAGAGATCCTCTTCCTGCCCGACATGTTCCTCGGCAGCTACGTGGAAAAGATGACGGGCCGCAAGATGCACATTTGGATGGGCGAGTGCCACGTGCACGCGGCCATCCATCCCGACGAGGTTCAGGAGCTTGCCGAGAAGCATCCAGAGGCGGAGCTATTGATCCACCCCGAGTGCGGCTGCAGCACCTCCGCGATGTACGAGGTGGCCGCAGGTGGCTTGCCTTCCAACACGGCGCTCCTTTCGACGGGCAAGATGATCAAGCACGTGGCCCAGTCGCCGGCGGAGACCTTTATCGTCGCGACCGAGGTGGGCATCCTCCACCGCCTACAGCAGGAAAATCCGGCCAAGCGCTTTGTGCCCGCGTCGGAGCATGCGGTGTGTCCCTTTATGAAGATGATCACGTTGGAAAAAGTGTACCGCTCCCTGAGAGATGACATCCATGTCATCGAGGTCGATCCGGACACCGCGGCCAGGGCGCGGCGCGCGATCGAGCGAATGCTGGAGATCGGCTAAGAGAGCTCTCGACGGATGAACGCCTCGAGGATGTCGACCGCCCGCTCGAAAGGCGCAAGCTTTTCGAGGTCAAACCAGACGATTCTCGGATCGCGCCGAAACCACGTAAATTGGCGTTTCGCGTAGCGGCGCGTGTTCCGTTTCAAGAGCTCGACGGCCCTTTCGAAACTGGTTTCGCCCCTGAGATAAGCGGCGATCTCTTTGTAGCCCAGCGCTTGGCGGGCTACAGGGAGGTCGCCGTATTGTTGCATGAGCCGCCGCACTTCCTCGACAAGGCCGCTATTGATCTGGCGATCCACCCGCTGGTTGATGCGCTGGTAGAGGACCGGGCGAGGACGCGTCAACCCGATCATCGCCGTCCGGTACCGGGGCTCGGAGCGGCCGGCAGTCTCAAGGTGCTGCGAGAGAGGCTTCCCCGTCGTCTCGTACACCTCAATGGCCCGGATCACCCGCCGCACATCGTTGGGGTGCAGGCGTCGAGCGGTGAGAGGGTCAATCTCAGCGAGCCGTTGATGTAGCCACTCGGGCCCCCGCTCTTTGGCTTCCTTTTGCAATGCCGCGCGCAAAGCGTAGTCGGCTCCCTCATCGGGGAAGAGGAACTCGTCCAGAACCGCCTTGACGTAGAGGCCTGTCCCCCCCGACAAGATCGGGAGTTTCCCCCGCCGGTGAACCTCTTGGATCGTCTCGTGGGCCAGCTTTTGGTATTGGGCTACGTTGAAACGCTGGTCGGGCTCGACGATGTCGATAAGGTGATGGGGCACCCCTTTCCGCTCGGCGGCGGTAGGCTTGTCGGTGCCGATGTCGAGGCCCTTGTACACCTGCATGGAGTCGGCAGTCACCACTTCGCCTCCGAGGCGCAAGGCGAGCTCGATGGCAACCTTGGTCTTGCCCACCGCGGTTGGCCCCACGATGACGACCAGGGGATCTTTATCTTGATCTTGAGCGCTCCCTTTTGCCTCAGCCTCGTCGATCTGTCCTGGCCTTTTCTCCTCCACAGTCCTACCCCTTTGTGGTTTCCCGCTGGGCGCCGTCGACCCGGAGGACGCAAAAGCAAATGCGGCTTTTTTTCCCGCCCACGACCTCGTCAAAACGGCCACTGGTGGCGTAGGGACCGTCGCGGCGGTCTTTGACCACCACCCGCCTCCGGGCGACGCGGGCAGCCTCCTTGAGTACAGCATCCTCCAGCGGAGCCGGGTTGGCAAGCTCGCGGATCGGAGCGATCTGGCTGCTGGCTTCGATGGGCTTGTGAAAGAGGGGGTCAAAATAGACGACGTCAAAGCTCCCGCTCGGCGCCGCGCGCAAGTATCCCCGGTGATCGCCGTGGATGACTTCGATGCGGCGCATCGCGGCCACTACGTCTTCCGAAGGATCCGAGTACGACGCGAGCCCCTCTTTGACGATCAGAGCGATCAAAAGCTCCGACTCCAGCCCGACCGCCCGGCCGCGCTCGCCCACCGCGTAGGAAGCGACCAAGAGGTCACTGGCTAGCCCCATCGTCGCATCGAGCACCTGATCTCCCTCACGCAGGTCCATTGCCCAAAGCATCCAGTCCCGTTCGCCCCGGGCGAGACGGCGGATGCGGCTCAACCCCATGCCCGGGTGGTACCGGAAACGGATTTCACCCACGTGCAGGCAAAGGCCGTCGGGCTGCACGACGATGACCGCCGGCGAGCTGGCGCCGAGGGCCGCGGCCTCGGCCCTGACCTGCTCTAGGGAACGCCCTTCCCTCGGCACGTAGAGAAGGCCCCATGCCGCGGCAAGACGCTGGGCTTCTTGCACTTGGAGCTTGTCCGATTTGCGCCCGGTCGTCACAGTGGCCACCGCCATCAGCTCCGGCCAAACCTCCTTTCGATCTCTTTGAGGTCGACCTGCACGATGATCGGCCGGCCGTGGGGACAGGCGTAAGGGTTTTCCACGGTGGCGAGCTCGCGGATCAATTGGCGCATCACTTCGGGCTGTAAGCGCTCCCCCGCTTTGATCGCCGCCCTGCAGGCCAACGCAGCCGCAGCCCGCTCCTTGCGGGATGGACCACCCTCCGAGACGATGAGTGCGAGCTCTTCGACAATCTGCGTCAGGACAGGTTCAGGCCGCCCGGTGACCTCGGGCGGCACGGCCCGCAGCAAAAAGTCGTTGCCTCCAAAGGGTTCCACGCCAAAGCCCATCGCTTCGATGGCATCCAGATGGTCCATGAGCGTCGCAGCCAGCGCGGGGGAAAGCCGGAGCGTATAAGGTGTGAGGAGCTGCTGCGCGACCACCTGGCTTTGTTCCCAGCGGTCGAGGGCCTTTTCGTAGAGCACCCGCTCGTGGGCCACGTGTTGATCGATCAACCAAAGGCCAAAGGGAACCGGGACGAGCAGGTACGTCGCCGCGAGCTGACCAGCCACCTCCGCCGTCGCCAAGAGCTCGCGGGGATCATAACCGTGGGCCACAGATCCTTGCTCCATCGCGACCCGGGCGCGCTCGGCTTCCGACGCGGCCAGCGGCAAGGAAGCATGGGGCGGAGGCTCTCCTGGGCTATGTGCGCGATCCTCTTCCTCTTGCGCACCCACCGCCTCCACGGGGTGTAAAGCCCGGTCAGCCATTCCTGTGGGTTGAGGCCGCAGCGTGTACGTCCCCCGCTCCTCCCCGGCCCACACGGGGGCGGAAGGCTCCTCCGGCGCGCGCTTGGCCGCCGAGCCTCCTTTCCCGAGCGGCGGAAAACTCCACGCCAGCTTGGGTTGCAGAGCAGCGTCGTCCACCGGCGCCTTATCCGGCCGTCCGGCCGGTCCCGACCCTTGGGGTTGGCCGAGGGGAGAGACCAGATCCGCTTGGAGCAAAGCCGACCGCACCGCCTTCATCACGGTCCGGAACACGTCGCTTTCATCCCGAAACCGGATCTCCGTCTTGGCCGGGTGCACGTTGACGTCGACCAGCGACGGATCAATGGTGATGTGAACGACGGCCAAGGGGAAGCGGCGGTGGGCCAAAAGGGATTCGTAGCCTCTTTCGATGGCCGCGTAAAGCATGCGGTTTTGCACCCAGCGGCCGTTGACAAAGACGGTCTCCGCGCTGCGATTTCCTTTCGCCAAATCAGGCTTGCCGACGTAACCAGAGACTCCTCCCCACGGCGCGAGCCCATCGACGGGCACAAGGCCCGGGAGGATCCTCCGGCCGTAGACGGCGCCAAGGGTCTCTTTGAGGTTGCCGGAGCCCGGCGTGTTGAGCACTTCCCGGCCTTCCATCACGAGGCGGAAGGCGATGCCGGGATGGGCCAAGGCAATGGCCGTGAGCACATCGGCGATGAAGCGCCTTTCTGTGGTATCCGACTTGAGAAATTTGAAGCGAGCCGGCGTGTTGTAAAAGAGGTCCGTCACGGTCACCTGTGTGCCCACGGGAGCTCCGCAAGGCGACGATGCGATCGCTTGCCCCTCTACCTTGAGGAGAATGCCGTCGTCGGCGTCGGGCGTGCGCGTCAGAAACTCGACGCGAGCCACCGACGCAATGCTGGGCAGAGCTTCTCCTCTAAAGCCGAGGGTCGAAATGTGAAAGAGGTCGCTGGCCGTGGCGATCTTGCTGGTGGCGTGGCGCATAAAGACGAGGTGCGCCTCATCGGCGGGCACGCCGCTGCCGTCGTCGACAACCCGGATCAACTCCTTTCCCCCGCCCCGCACTTCGACCCGGATGCGCCTTGCGCCAGCGTCGATCGCGTTTTCCACCAACTCTTTCACGATGGACGCGGGCCTTTCGATCACCTCGCCCGCGGCAATCTTGTTGCTCACATCCTCGCTCAAGATGCGGATCGGGGCCCTCAACTCGCCGCCTCCTTGGCTTGCCGGCAAAGCTCGGCCAGCAGGTTGAGCGCTTCCAAAGGTGTCAACTGGTTGATGTCGATCGCCGCCAGCCGATCGATCAGAGGGTGCACACCATCGTGAAAGAGCGAAAGCTGCTCGCCCTGCCCGGAGAGCTTGCCCCCGCCGCGCCGCCTTGTCCCACAGCTTGCGAAAAGCTCTTCTCCTGCCGCCGCCGCTTCGCGGGCGATGCGCGCGGACTCCATCGCCTCTAGTGAGCTCAAGATCTCACGGGCTCGCTCGATAACCGGCGCGGGTAAGCCCGCGAGCCTTGCCACTTCGATGCCGTAACTTTTTTCTGCGCCGCCACGCACGATCCGCCGGAGAAAGATCACTTCGTTTCCCCGGCGGTGAACGGCGACCGAGTAGTTTTTCACCCGAGTGAGCACGCTTTCCAGCTCTGTGAGCTCGTGGTAATGGGTCGCAAAGAGCGTTTTGGGCCGGTGGGCCGGATGATCGTGCAGGTACTCGGTGACCGCCCAAGCGATGGAAAGACCGTCAAAGGTGCTCGTGCCCCTCCCCACCTCGTCGAGGATCACGAGGCTCTTGGAGGTCGCGTGGTGGAGGATGTTGGCCACTTCGTTCATCTCCACCATAAACGTGCTCTGGCCGGTGGCTAAGTCGTCCGAAGCGCCTACCCGGGTAAAAATCCGGTCCACCACGCCGATGTGGGCGCTGGCCGCAGGTACAAATGAGCCGATTTGCGCCATCAAGACCGTAAGCGCCGCTTGCCTCAGGTACGTGCTCTTTCCCGCCATGTTGGGCCCCGTGAGGACGATGATCTGGGTCTCGTGATCCAAGCGCAAGTCGTTGGGCACAAAGGCGCCATCGTCCAGCATGGCCTCGACGACCGCATGGCGGCCCGCTTTGATGTCGATCACATCGCCATCATCGACGACCGGCCGCACGTAGTTGCGGTCCACGGCCACGTCGGCCAGGGCCACATACACATCGAGCTCCGCCAGGACCTCCGCGAGGCGCTGGAGCCGGGAGGCCTGCCGGGCCACGCTGGCCCTGAGCTCGGTAAAAAGATGGTACTCCAGCTCGATCATGCGCTCCTCGGCGCCGAGGATCTTGGCCTCCATCTCTTTGAGCGCGGGCGTCACAAACCGCTCGGCGTTGGCCAGCGTTTGCTTCCGCTCGTAATCTGCGGGGACTAGAGCCAGATTGGGACGGGTCACTTCAATGTAGTAGCCAAAGACCTTGTTAAAGCCCACCTTGAGCGACTTGATCCCGGTCCGCTCCCGCTCCTCCCTTTCCAGGCGGGCGATCCACGCCTTGCCGTCGCGGCTTGCGGCCCGCATCTCGTCCAGCTCGGCGTGAAACCCGTCGCGGATCAACCCGCCCTCCGTAACAGCGACGGGCGGCTCATCGACCAGCGTCCGGCGGATGGCATCCGCAAGATCGCTGCAAGCGTCAAGGCTCGCCGCAAGCTCGGCCAACGGAGCTTTCAATGGAGCGCCGTCGAGGAGTTCCTTGATCTTGGGAACGGCTTCGAGAGACGTCTTGAGCGCCACCAGGTCCCGGGCGTTGGCGCTGCCGGAGGCGATCCGTCCCGTGAGGCGCTGGATGTCGTGGATCTTGTGGAGCTGGTCCTTGAGCCCTCCTCGCAGCTCGCCGTGGTCAACCAGATCTTGCACCGCATCCAGCCGGCGGTTGATCTCGCGCGGGTCGAGCAGCGGCTGTTCGATCCAGAGCCTCAAGAGCCGCCCGCCCATCGCGGTCTGGGTCCGGTCGAGCACCCACAGG
>PKEU01000094.1 GCA_002919195.1 bacterium | reverse complement strand
TCGAAAAGGCCGCTGGTATAGGTGGGAACCGTCTGGTAGGGTTCCTGTTTTCCCTGCATGTTGAGAGCGGCAAGCTTCCCTTGAGACGCCGAGTTGTTCCACGTTCCCATAGTGTGGTGGCTTCCCGTCACCAGATCGTAGAATTCGGCCACGTCGCCTGCCGCGAAGATGTGGGGATCATTGGTCCGCAGGTACTGGTCGGTCACCACACCGGTTCCCACCTCAACGCCGGTGCCCTCAAGGATTTCGGTGTTGAGCGTGAGCCCCAGGCCGATCCCCACCATGTCGGTCTCGATCTGCTCTCCTTTGGTGGTCACGATAGCGCTTACCGCGCCGCCCGACGTTTTCACCTCTTGAACCTCGCGGCCATAGAGCATGGTCACCCCATGCTCCCGGGCGATGGTGTCGACCAACTTCCCGCCCGCTTCATCCAAGATGCGTCGCAGGAAATGCGGTCCCCGGATCAGCCAGATGGTCTCAAGTCCGCGGGAGCGAAAACCCTCTGCCAGCTCATACGCGATGAAGCTCCCGCCGACCACCACCGCCGTCTTCGCCTCCAGGGTGCGGGCGATGATTTCCTTGGTATCGTCCATGGTTTGAAATTGATAGATGTAACGAGTCCCCTCCGCCCCTGGCGCCCGGAGGGGATTGGCCCTGCCTCCCGTCGCGACCAAGAGCTTATCGTAGGGAAAGGCGCGGCCGTCCTCGGTATAGGCCACCCGTTCTTGGGCGTCGACCCGCTCCACCCGGGTCTCAAGATAGAGGTTAATGCCCTTTTCCGCGTGGGCCTCCACCGTGCGCATCAGCACCTTTTCCTCGGAAACAGCCCCCTTAAGAAAGGGTGGCAGCGCGACTCGGTTATAGAGCGGGTACCTTTCCTGGCTGATCAAGTGCACTTCGCACGAAGGATCATCTCGCTTGAGCTGCTCTGCTGCGGTCGTCCCAGCGACACCGTTGCCAATGATCACATACCGGGCATTCCTTGTTGTCACTCGTTCCTCAACGCTCCTTTTCTCGCAATACCAGTGGTGCATCCCGTGGCGCGCGGGCGCTTAGTGGCGCCAGTCCGGCGGAATTCTTTTCCGGCCCGCGTACCCTGAGGTGTCGTCGTGATAATACTCGACCCGCTCTTCGCCCATCTGCCAGCACAGCAGCACTTCTTGGCCGTTGAGCGTCGCGGGAAAGTCGACGAGGCCCCGATCTAAATCCTTGACCAGCGCTCCTTCCTCGTGGATCGCCTGGATCAGATCGTCGATCTCGCGAACGGCGTCGTTTAAAATGCGCTCTGCCTCTTGATAGTCGGCCTCCATGATTAAAGAACCGTCGGGTCGGTAGCCGACGGCCTTGATCAACTGCTTTTCACGGTGTTTCTCCCGCGCCAACGCCAGGAGCTCGCTGATCCGTTTCATATCCCGCCGCAGGCGAGGGAGCATCGCGTTGGCCTCATCCGGGGTAAATCGTCGTACGTGCAACCAACCAAACAACTCCTTTTCCCTGCCGCAAGAAACCCAAACAATCCGTCACTTTCGAGCATTTTACCGCCTGTGGCCAGCCGGTTTCGGTCACCCTCCAGACACCAGCCGGTCAACCCCCTCGGGATTGACCAAGACCACCGGCCGGGGAAACGATCCGGCGCGGATCTGATCACTTTCGCTGGCTCTTCTTCGGAGGAGGACCAGTGCGGGCGTCAACTCACGCCCGTCACGCGTGAGTCCGTGGCTCTCCGCCGCCTTTAACAACGACGCTGCGTGCCGCTCAAGGGCCGACCGCGCCCGCCGTTTCCCCATGGATTGGGCAATGTCGCTTCCCCCAAGGAGGATGCGCCGCCCCTCGCTTTCCACAAGCCAAAGGGGCATCTTCCCGGCACCGGTGAGGGGCTGCACTTTGACCCTGGAGGGCAGGGCTTTCAAGCTTTCGTCGAGTCGCCGAAGACCGTCCTCGATTTGGAGCCGCTTGATGTTCCAGGCAAGCATGAGCCCAATGACGACGATGCCCTGCGTGCCAAACATCCGCAGCACGGGCATGCCCAGGACGTTTCCTAAACGAAAGAGGCTCCCCACCACGAAGGCGAGAACCAGCACCGGTACAAATCGTCTGAGCACACCGAGCCCTCCGGCATCCATGCTTCTCGTCGAGAAGGCGTGCGAGCCCCGGAGGGCCCGCACGCCGCGCAGTCATTTCAGGTTGAGCAGGTAGTAGACGAGATCCTCGATCTCTTCATCCGTCAGGCCCAAGGCAGGCATCGTGGTAGGAGGCAATGACTGAGTATTGGGGATCGGGAACTCCGGCCCCACTGCGCCGCCGGCCATCTGCGGTTGATCGATGTCTTGTCCCGCGGCGCCCTCGACCATCTCCCCAATCCGATCGGGGACTGTCTCATCGATCGAGGCATCCCGGCCGTGCACCGCCCTGACGGGGAACTGGTAGGGACCGCCGTAGTTGGACCAGTACCGCGGGGCCCTCTCGACCACCGAAGGCGGATCCTTAATCCACTCTTTCAAGAACTCCTCATCCAGGCCCCAAGCGCCCACCTTGGTCAAATCGGGGCCGACGAAGCCGCCCACCTGGCCCAGGGTATGGCAGCTGATGCACGCCTTATTGACGAAGATCTCCTTGCCCCTTTGGGACGCCTCGGAAGGAATTCCTTGCGCGTCAGGCATCAGATGCCACAAGACCTCTCCCGTTTCCGAATCGATCCACGGTGTGGGCGCCGGAATGTACCGTCCCACTCGGTTCCAATCGCCCATCATGATAAAATACGTCAACGCGGCCGTCTGCTGATCGTTCATCGACCCGCCGGCCTCAGCGCCCCAGGCGGGCATCGCCGTGTACGAAGCCCACATGCCGTTGTCGAGACGCACCCAAAGGGGATCCGTGGTGCCCGGACGACCGTGCACGATGGTGCGATGAATCAGATCGTACACTTCGGTGTTTTCCGTGGGGTCTCCCCGGAACGACTCTACGTTAAGAGGAGGGCCGACCACACCTTCACCCAGAGGGCCGTGGCACACCACGCAGTTTTGCGCGTAAAGCACAGCGCCGATCGCAGCCAGCTCCTCCTTGTGCTGGGCTTCAGCCCGCTCCATTCGGGAGATGTCATAAACGAAATACCACCCGAGCACAATGATGGTTAGCCAGGCTAAAACTGTAACTGCGAGATAGCGTTTACCCCTCACGCCGGGATGCTCCTTTCGCCCAACACCTCAAGGACAAGGCGGATTACGGCCTGTCCATCCATCGCCCGATGAAGTACAACGCCGCTTGAGCGATGAGGATCATCAAGAAGACCAAAAGAAGCTCAACGGATTCGGAGACGTGAAACATCGTTTTCCCCCCATCGCGTCACCAAGGCGCGACGCTTCTTTCACACTTTGGTGACGTGCTCGTCGGAGTGCACCCGACGCTCAAAGATGGCGCCGGTATTGACCCAAATTTCGTCGCCCCGGATTTCGATGGCCATATAATCCATCGGCCGTGGCGCGGGCCCGGCGACGTTTTGACCGGTCGGCTCATAAATCGAACCGTGGCAGGGACACGCAAACTGCCCGCGCGCCGGATCCCAAGGAACCGTGCAGCCAAGATGGGGGCACTTCCAATACAGAGCAATAAACCCTTCAGGCAAGCGGGAGAGGTAAAACTTCCCGTCCCGGAAGCGGGTCACGCTGCCCACCTCAAATTCATCGATCTTGCCCGCCCGGATCGTTGAACCAAATCCTTGGACCTTGCGCGGCCAAAAGAGAGCCAGACCGGCCAGAGCCGACTCAGCGAGGACGAGCCCTGCCGACGACCACATCACCTTACGCAGAAAACTGCGGCGTTTCCTCTCTTCATCGGTCAGTTCTTCGGTTCGGTCTCTATCCGCCAAGGTGACGTTCCTCCTTACGGTGATACCTGCTCTGAGCCCAAAGCAGCCCCGGTGGTTGGCAAAAGGCCGATCAACGCTCCATCAAGCCCTCGGGAGCTCCGATCTCCCATGGCCACATGAGCTGCATGCTGTGCCCGCGAAACGCCGTGCCGATGATGGTAAGCACCACAAAGGACGCCAAGAAGAAGGTATAAAGCGCGATGATGATTTCCCGGGTATTGGCGTTCCAGCGACGCTTGACGATGACGGCCAGCGACCACGGGATAAACGTCATAAAGACCAGCGGGACGAAGATGTCGCCGACGGCAGGCGGAAACCCGTAAAGCTCCAGCAATGGGCTGATCCCGTGTGCTCCTTCTCCCGCAGGCAAGTACTCGTCGAGGAGGACTAGGCCGACGACCCACACCGCCGTGTAAACAGCCGAAAACTTGGTGATGGGAAGCCCCTTGGGAGTACTAAACCAGATGCCGGTCCCCGCCCGCGTGCGATCGATATACGGAATGGCCGCGAGCAAAATCAAGACAGCGCCGGGAACGATCACACCCGCGAGGGCCGGGTGCATGTGCAGCAACAGCTCCTGAAGGCCCAAAAAGTACCACGGAGCCTTCGCGGGGTTGGGCGTCACCTCTGGGTTGGCCAGGTCGACCAGGGGCGCCCGGATAAAAATCGACATCAAACTGAGCGCCAAGAGATAAATGAGAGCGCCGACCAGCTCGATGCTGACAAGGTGCGGCCAAACGTGAACCCGCTCACCGGGATCTTCGATCACCTTTTCTTCTTCTTCATGCTGCATCACACGTGCCATGAGCGCTCGTACCTCCTCGCCCACACGATACGCAGGTCAATGTGTTCCCACGATGAAGTGCCGTCGGCCAGGGTGCCACAGCGCGAGCCCCTTTAAGACTCTGCCTGTTCCTCCGCTTCTCCGGAGGCTTCCTCGGCAGCTTCGTCGCTGGGCTCTGGGGCGCCGTCACCGTCAGCCGGGCTGCCGGCCGTCGCTTCCACCGGCGCCGGATAGACCGGCGTCGAGATGTTGCCGTCTTTGCGCACTCGCCAAAAGTGCATGGAGACCAAGACGATCAGCGTCAGGGGGAGAAAGATGACGTGCAAGGTGTACCAGCGGATCAGCGTGGACTGACCGATCTGGTAGCCTCCGAGGAGGGCGACATTGATCTGTTTGCCGATGAGCGGGGTCGATCCGCCCATTTCAGCGCCGACGGTAATCGCCCAATACGCCAGCTGGTCCCACGGCAACAGGTATCCTGTAAAGCTGAGCAAGAAAGTGACGGTTAGCAACACGACCCCGAGGACCCAGTTAAACTCCCGCGGGGGTTTGTACGAACCCGTGTAAAACACTCGGGTCATATGTAATAAGACCAGGATCACCATCGCGTGCGCGGCCCAGCGGTGCATGTTGCGCATGAAGGCGCCGAAATAGACGTTGGTGTTGATATTGATGATCGACCACCAGGCGTCCTTGACCGACGGGATGTAGTAAAACATCAAAAAGACACCCGTGATCGTCAAAATGACGAACATCCAAATGGAAAGGCCGCCCAGTCCCCAGGTATAACTCACCTTGAGGGCCTTTTTGGGGATGCGCACCGGATGAAGGTGCAACGCCAAGCTGTTGATAATCACCAGCACCCGTTTCCGGTCGGTGTCCGGATACCCCTCACGGTAGATCGACTTGAAGAAGCGATTATTGGTCAGCTTTTCGCGCAGACCCATGGGGACGGCAAACCTCCCTGGCGCTATGGACAAGATGCAAGGTCAGAAAAAGAGCCGGACGCCACGCTAAGCAGCAGCTTCCGGACACCTTTGTACGCTTCGCTCAGAGGCGGCGTTTTCCTCCTGACCCCGTGATAGTTTTCGCGAAGCTTTACAACCGGTATCCCGCCACGCCCCTTAGAATTCCCAATCGAAGCCATTGATCCTCCCACGGGCTCACTCAATATGCAAAACGCCTCATCAAAAGTCGCCCACGACGCATGGCTCTATATTTTAGGGAAACAAGGCCTCCCGGCGATACGAGAGCGCCTCCAAGACATCGTCGGCGATGATCTCCTCGCGGCCGTCGAGATCTGCGATGGTGCGAGAAACGCGAAGCACCCGGTGGATCGAGCGTGGGCTCAGGCTCCACCCCTGGGCAGCTTGTTGCAGCAAGCGTTCACCCTCCCGGTCGAGGCGGCAAAATTGGAGGACCTGGTCAAACGGAATCTCTCCATTTCGCATCGTGTCGGTGCCAAAGCGCTCCCTCTGCAACCTCCTGGCCTGGGCAATCGCCAGGACGCGATCCTGAGAACCCGTCAAAGACCGACCGGCGCGCTCAAGGACTTTTGAGATGGGAGGCCGGTCGACCCGGACGAAAAGGTCAATCCGGTCCAAGATGGGACCAGAGAGCTTGCGGCGGTAGCGGTCGATCTCAGAAGGCCGGCAGGTACAGGGGCGTTCCCGATCGTGCAGGTACCCGCAGGGGCAGGGATTGAGCGCGGCGATGAGCGTAAAACGAGCCGGGAAGGTTGAACGGCCATGAAGGCGCGCGATGGTGATCATCCCCTCCTCGAGCGGCTCTCGCAGCGATTCGATCACGGACCGCTCAAACTCCCCAAACTCGTCGAGAAAGAGAAAGCCGCGGTGGGCAAGGCTCACTTCGCCCGGGCGCGGCGCCGCGCCGCCGCCCAACAGAGCCGGCGCCGTCACCGTGTGATGGGGGCTGCGAAAGGGTCGTTCGCGAATGTACGGACGGGCTTCGGAAAGAAGACCGGCAACGCTGTAAATCTTTGACACCTCGACGATTTCTTCCGGGCTCAAAGGCGGCGCGAGTTTCGCCGCTTGGCGCGCCAGCAACGTTTTTCCCGCCCCCGGCGGCCCCGAGAGCATCACGTGATGACCGCCTGCAATGGCAATCTCCAAGGCCCTCTTCGCAACGTCCTGCCCCCGGACTTCCGTCCACGGGTCCATCACCTCCGGCTCCTTCGCCACCACGCCCGCGGTGACTTCAACGGCCGCTAAGCCCCCGGCAAGCGCCTCCGCCGCCTCCCGCAACGTAGAGACCGCCACCACGTTGACGCCGGCGACGACCTCCACTTCCTGGCGATTTCCCCGGGGGATGATCAGGACGTCTGAAGAGCCGCCGAGGGAAGCGGCGACGCACAAAGCCCCAAAGATCGCTCTCACGGAGCCGTCCAACGAAAGCTCGCCCAAGAGTACGACGCGCCGGCGGGCCGGCGGGGCCGAAAGTTGCCCACTGGCTATTAAGATGCCCAT
This sequence comes from bacterium, assembly GCA_002919195.1. Taxonomy (GTDB): domain Bacteria; phylum Bacillota; class Limnochordia; order DTU080; family RSA5; genus RSA7. The sequence continues at coordinate 2,506 of PKEU01000094.1, read as the reverse complement.
CGCGATGGGCAGATCGAAAAGCGTGCCTCCTTTTGGTAGATCCGCGGGAGCGAGGTTGACCGTCACCCTGCCCAAGGGAAACTGAAAGCCCGAGTTTTTGATCGCGCTGCGGACGCGATCTCGGGCCTCGCGCACCGATGCGCTAGGCAAGCCGACGATTTCGAAACTCGGTAGTCCGCTGGAAACGTCCACTTGCACTTCAACACCGACGGCGTCCACTCCAAGGACTGCGCAGGAGAAAATCGTTGCGAGCACGCCTACCCCCACAGCCTCCAGGAGTTTTCCGAGGATAGAAAGGGGCTGCATTGCGTGCTCTTTCTCTTGGTTTGCCGCGACCCCTCTGCTGGGACAGAAATTTCGCACGGTTACATCAGCATGGAGGTGCTGGGGTCCAGAGCCAGAGAGCCTTGGGAGATCTCAGGAGAGCTCAAAAGCGGCGGGCAGATGTTGAACGGAAGGCTTGCCCGAAGCGTCCCACGTCACGGCGACGACGTCAAAACGGCAGGTCGTCCCGTCGAGGCGGTGGCGATGCAGGTAAGCTTGGGCCAGGGCGACGAGCCGCCGTCGCTTGCGCCAGTCGACGCTCTCCAGCGTTTCGGCCAAGCGGTCTCCTTTGCGGCTTCGCACCTCGACAAAGACCAACACATCCCCGTCCCACGCGACGATATCGATCTCGCCCCGGCGCAGGCGGACATTGCGCTCTGCGATGCGGTATCCCTGGGAGCGCAAAAACCGCGCCGCCAGTTCCTCGCTCAGCGATCCGAGACGGCGCCGTTGTTGGGTCATGGAGCATCACCGAGCTTGGTCGGCCTCGCGGCCCAAAAGACGAAAGCTCATGCGATGAAAAGGGGACGGTCCCCACGCCCGGAGGGCCTGGAAGTGATGCGTCGTGGCGTATCCTTTGTGCCGGTCAAATCCGTACTGCGGATACCGCGGATGCATGGTCTCGACGACGTACCGGTCCCGAGCCGTCTTGGCCAAGATGCTCGCCGCGGCGATGGCTGGGTCTGTCCGATCGCCCCCGACGATCGTCTCCTGGGGCAGCCCCATCCGCCAAGCCCGGCGCGTTCCGTCGATCCGGACCACAAGTTTTAGATCCTTAAGGTGCGGAAAGCGCTTTAGCATGGCGTTGACGGCCCGGGTGAAGACGATCCGGTTGGCCCACTCAATGCCTCGGGCATCGATCTCCCGGACCGTGGCCGATGCAATGCCATAGCCAATGGCGTTGGCCTTGATCTCTTGTTCCAACTCTTGCCGTGCCTTAGGCGTCAGCTGTTTGCTGTCGGCGAGGCCGGCGATGGGACTCCCAGGGTCGAGCACGACGGCGGCGGCGAAGATCGGCCCCGCCAAGCACCCGCGGCCGGCTTCATCGACACCGCACACCCACTGAGGCTCGTCCACCTGCACTCGGCTCCTCATACGCTCTCCACTTGCTTCGCTTGCCCTCTCGGTAAGCCGGCCCGTCAATTTGCATCGCCCGGTGGGTCAAAGGCCAACTTACCCAGGCGGCCCCTCCGCAAATCCCAGAGGAGCGCGTCGGCCGCCTGCGTCCGATCGGCCTTTCCCCCGGCTGTCAAGAGGCCGCGCTGGAGAGCGATCTCCTCCAGGATCCTTCCAGGCGACCCAAGGATCTCCTGCCGCAGTTGATAACGGTCACAGAGCCGCTCCGGGCTGTGAGCCTCAAGCCACCGGATGAGGCCCAACGCCGCCTCTTCGCGATCGTACGCGCCGTCGCCCACACATCCAAGCCACGCGAGCTTCAGGGCGGTCGCTCCTGACTCAAGGCGCGGCCAAAGGATGCCGGGACTGTCCATGAGCTGGACGTCCCGGCTCACGTTGACCCACTGAAGGCCCCGGGTGACGCCGGCCTTGGCGCCTACCGCGACATTGCGGCCGCCCAAGCTCCGGATGAGCGTCGACTTGCCCGTGTTGGGGATGCCCACGACGAGCCCCCGCTGCACCGCCCCTTGCCCCACTCGGGGCAACCTCAAGCCAGGGATCGACTGGAGCGGCGACCGCCGTCCTCGCCTAAGTCGCAGCGCGTCGATCCAAGAGCGCAACAGGGCCCTGGCCGCCGAGGCGCTTTTCGCGTCGATGAGTGAGGCGGTGACCACCTCCAGTCCCAGTCTCCGGTACTCTTTGACCCAAAAAGAAAGCGCCTCCGGCTCGGCCAAATCCTCTTTGGTGAGGAAAAGGAGCCGGGGGCGCCTGGCGATCAGTTCGTCGAGATCGGGATTGCGCGTGGTCACCGGCGCCCGGGCGTCGGCCACTTCGATGACAAAGTCAACCTCGGCCATCTTGGACGCGAGGAGACGCTTGGCCTTGGCCATGTGGCCAGGGTACCAGTGGATGCGAAACTCCTGTGTCATAGGATTCAGTCCAATTCGGCAAGGACTTGCGGGGGATGAATCATTCCAATTTCTTGCGGAGGCCAGTAGACAAAGAGGGCCCGCCCCACGATGTTTTTCAGCGGCACGGGGCCCACATCGGGAAACCGGCTGTCCTC
>PKEU01000182.1 GCA_002919195.1 bacterium | reverse complement strand
CGGTCTTTCCGGAGCGCCGCCCCGTCGAGGCGGCATTTCTCATCTTAACACCTTCGACGCCCACCGTCAAGTGCCATTTTACACTTGAACTGGTTTTGATGCCCGACAGGGCTTTTAAAGGCGTCCAGCAAGGAACCCCGGGAACGTTGCGGCCTCGCCGCATTTCTCGGGGCGACCCTGATTATAGCATGGGCTTTAGCCAGTGTCAACTTATGATTTCCAAGTTCGGGCCGGCTCATTGCAAAGCTTAGTGTTGGCTCAGAGCGGTCTGCAAGGCCATCCATTCTTCCAAGGAGCCGGAGTACCCGAGAAACTGCAAATACGTGTTGGGCACATCGCCAGGCAAGAGCTTTTCGCTTAGGATGACAGGCTGGCGCACGATAATTGGCTCTCGCACCAGGGGAGCCACCACCGTCATCTGCACTTCCAAGTCGAGGTAGATCCGGTGCGCGACCTGATTGATTCCCGCGCTCACAAAGCTGACTTTCGGCTCAGCCTTGACCGCCCCGCCTACCATGATCCGGACTGGAAGCATCGGCCCCCAACCGGCAAGGATCCGCATGCCCGACAGCTCGCCCAAGGGCACCGTAAACTCCTCGGGCTGCTTGTCGCCGAGCGCCTCCAAGATCGCAGCGACGGCCTCCGCGATCACCTGATTGATCCGGCCCATGTGGTAGGCGATCACGGGCCGGTCACCCGGGCCGGCGGTAAATTCAAACAAACTGAGGCCGTCAATGCGGTGGGCGACGACGTCACCCACCGCCCGGTTGATCGCCGCTGACGCCACGTTGGTCGCCCTGAGGCGGGCGATCTCCAACAAAGGGCCGCTCAGCTGCCTCTCGGCCCACCACGTCGTGATCGACAGGAGGACGACCAGGGTGCACAGGACCAGCGTGACGGTAAACCGCAGGCGGGAAAAGCGGGGAGGCTGCCCGATCCTCGGATAGCGTGCCACCATCCCTACCACCCACACGCGTGGTTTCAGACTACACAATGTATGCGGGGCGGCAAGAAGAGTGTGCTATCCAACGCCGTCCCAGGGCGCCGTCGCCTTAAACGAAGACCTTAGACGCGTTAGACCAGTTGGATCCGGGCAAACTTCCGCTTTCCGACCTGCACCACCGCGCCGTCGCGCGCTTCCCAGTCGAGAGAGGGATCACGGACCGTCTCTCCATCGATCTTGACCCCGCCTTGCGCGATCAGGCGCCGCGCCTCGCTGGTCGAAGGGGCAAGACCCGCGTCGACCAGGAGCTTCGCGATCCAAATACGCCCGCCGGAAAGGGAGCTAGCCGAAAGCGGGTGCTCCGGCACCTCCTCCGGGATCTCTCCCGCCGCGATCACCCGTTCAAAATGGGCCTCTGCCTCCCGGGCCTTTTGCTCATCGTAAAAACGGGTCACGATCTCTCGCGCAAGGCGCATTTTCGCTTCCTTGGGGTGCAGATCGCCGCGCTCAATGCCCTCGCGCATCTGAGCGATCTCTTGCAGCGGCACTTCGGTGATCAGTTCATAATACATCCACATCAAGTGGTCGGGGATCGACATCGTCTTGCCGTACATTTCGTGGGGAGGATCGACCAGGGCGATGGTGTTGCCCAGGCTCTTGCTCATCTTTTCCCGGCCGTCGATGCCAATCAACACCGGATTGCACACGCCGACCTGCGGCTCCATGCCAAACTCCCGCTGCAGGTCCCGACCGACGAGGATGTTAAATTTCTGATCGGTCCCCCCGAGCTCGATGTCGGCCCGTACCATGCACGAGTCGTACCCTTGCATCAGGGGGTACACCAGCTCGTGCAAGCCGATGGGGCTTTGCTCACGGAAACGGTTGGCAAAATCCTCCCGCTCGATCATCCGGGCCAGTGTCATCTGAGAGAGTAGGCGGATCACATCGGCAAAGCTCATGCGGCTAAACCAGTCGCCGTTGCGCACCACTTCGGTCCGCTCGCGGTCGAGGATGCGAAACACCTGGTCCTCATAGTGCTTGGCGTACTCCAGCACCTGTTGGTGGCTCAGTTGAGGCCTCGCCTTGTTGCGGCCCGACGGATCGCCCACCGTCGCCGTATAGTCGCCGATGATGAGGATCACGTGATGGCCCAGGTCTTGAAACTGCTTCAGCTTAAAGATGGGAATCATATGGCCCAAATGGAGCTCCGACGCGGTAGGATCGATACCCAGCTTGACCCGGAGAGGCCGGCCTTCCTTGCGGGCCCTTCTCACCTTTTCTTCGAGCTCTCCCTCAGGAAAGATATCCTCTGCGCCCCGGCGGATGATCGCCAGCTCTTCTTCGATGCTGATCGCTGGTGGGTAGCTCAACTCCATCGCCTCCTGCATCCCACAAGTTGGTGGAAAAAGTAGTGCCATCTTGAAACGCCCGGAAACAAGAAACGCTGGATCCTCGCCAAGGGACGAGAATCCAGCGTCTTCCCGCGGTACCACCCTCGTTAGCCATGCTCATCGGCACGACTCACTTTCGTGCGCGATAACGGAGCGCAACCCGTCCGCCGCCTACTGTCGAGGCGCCAGCCTCGAGTTTGGGGCGACGCTCGAGAGTGTATTTCACCAGGCGCCGTCACCGGTTTGCACCTGCCACCGGCTCTCTGCGCAAGACGAACGGCCAGGTTACTTCTCTCCGTCATCGCGTCCTGTATTGGCTTGGATATCGTCGATCAGCTTCGGAGCGTCAAAACCAAACACCGCTCGGCCACGCTGGGACGGGCGGTGCCGACGATCACAGACCCCGAGCGTCCTGCGGCGCTACGCTCGAGCTCAACACCGCTTTCGCAAGAGCGGTATTCCCCTATGACGAAGTATTATATCACGCAGAGCGCCCACCGGCAATTGCTGCCGGCGGGCTCGGCGTGACGAAGCAGCTGGAAGCATGGTATAATACCCATTGCATCGGGTTTTCCTGCACGGAGGTGTCCGTCCTTTGGGCAGACAAGCCCGCCCGCGCCAGAGGCGCCGAGCTTTCATCATCATTTTGGCATTTACCATCTCCATTGCCATCGGGGCCATGGCCGGCGTGGTGGCGGGGTACTTCCGCAACGTCCCGCCGCTGGACGAGGTCAATTTTGACCCGAAACTGACCACCTACATTTACGACGTGAAAGGACGGGTCATCGCCCGTCTTTTTACTGAAAATAGAGTTCCCGTCCGTCTCCATGAAATTCCCGAGGTCGTAAGGCTCGCCTTTATCGCCGCCGAGGATTCTGACTTCTACCAGCATCACGGCATCGACTTTCTCGGCATCGCGCGCGCCGCACTGGTCAATTTGCGCGCCGGCGCCATCGAGCAAGGCGGCAGCACCATCACGCAGCAGCTGGCCAAACTCGCCTTTCTCACCAACGACCGCACGTGGTCGCGCAAGTTTAAGGAGCTCTTGTTGGCGATCCAGATCGAACGGAAATACACCAAAGACGAGATCCTCGAAAGCTACCTCAATGTCGTCTACTTTGGCCACGGGGCCTACGGCGTCGAAGCGGCCTCCCAGATCTTTTTCCAAAAGAGCGTCAGCGAGGTCAATCTGCAGGAAGCCGCCCTCCTGGCTGCGATCGTCAATGGCCCCGGATACTATTCGCCCTTTTACGACATGGAAGCAGCGACGCGCCGGCGCAACCTGGTGCTCCGCCGCATGCTCGATCTCGGCTTTATCGATCGGGCGGCTTACGACGAGGCGGTCTCTTCTCCCATCGAGCTTAAGGACGGCCGGCGCCAGCAGCCCATCGCTCCGCACTTTGTCATCTATGTGCGAGAGCAGCTGCTCGACCGCTACGGCGCGCAGATGGTGTACACGGGCGGTCTCAGGGTGTACACCACCTTGGACCTCGATCTACAGCGGGCCGCCGAAAAGGCGATCGAGGAGATGGTGCCCGTCCAAGAGACCGACGAAAACGGCCTGGCCCAACCGCAGGCGGCTCTGGTGACCATCGATGTGCACACCGGCGAGATCCGAGCCATGGTGGGCGGTCGCAACAACGACCAGTACAACCGGGCAGTGCAGGCGACGCGCCAGCCCGGCTCGGCGATGAAGCCCTTTGTCTACGCCGCCGCCATCGACAGCAAGCGCTACACGCCGGCCCATCTCATGGTGGATGAACCGACCACGTTTACGCTGATTACCGGCGAGACGTGGACGCCGCGCAACTATGACAACACCCACCGGGGAACCATGTCACTCAGGACCGCGCTGGAGGATTCCATCAACGTGGTCGCCGCGAAGCTGATCGATGAGATCGGCCCCGCCACCGCGATCGATTACGCGAAAAGGATGGGCATCACGACGTTGCAAGAATCGGGGCGCCTCAACGACCTGACGCTCTCCTTTGCCCTGGGAGGGCTAACCCGCGGGGTGACGCTCCTTGAGATGGCGACGGCCTACGGGGTGTTTGCAAGCGGCGGCATCCGCACCACACCGATTGCCATTCTCAGGGTCGAAGGGCCCGACGGCACGGTGATCGACGAGTTCCGGCCCCAGCGGCGCCTCGTTTTGAGCCCCGAGACCGCTTACATCATGACCGACATGATGCGGGGCGTCATCGAACGGGGAACGGGTGTCGGCGCCAACATCGGCCGGCCCGCCGCGGGCAAGACGGGGACCACGTCTTCCTTTACCGACGCCTGGTTTGTGGGGTACACTCCCAGCCTGGTGACGGCCGTTTGGATTGGCAACGACAGCAATGAGCCGATGATCTACCCGGGAAGGCAAATCGGCAGCGGGACTGCTGCCCGTACGTGGCGGGCGTACATGAGCGAAGCGGTCAAGGGCACTCCGGTCGAGGAGTTCCCCCGGCCGCCGGGGATCGTGGGGCCCTTGGCCATCGACGTGACCAACGGCAAGCTCGTCAACGACACGTGCTCGGGCGTGCCGATGAACGAGCGCGTCTACGAGATCTTCATCGAGGGGACCGAGCCGACTGAGGTTTCCGAACGGTGCTCGACCTTGTTTAACCTGCCTAACATCTTCCGCAGGTTGTTTTCCAGCCCCTAGCGCCTCACCCGCGCCGCTCGACGAGGCAGCCGGATGGGCGGTCGACACCAAGCGCCCCATCCGGCTTCTTCACGCCATCGCTTGGCCGCTAAAACTCGACCACGGTAACGCCGGTGCCCCCTTCGGCCGGATCGGCGAAGTGAAAGTCGCTCACCCTGGGGTGGTTCTCGAGAAACCTTCTCACCGCATCCCTCAACGCGCCGGTGCCCTTGCCGTGGATGATCCGCACGCGGGTCGCGCCGGCCAAAATGGCGTCGTCGATGTACTTATCCACCTGATCGAGGGCTTCGGAGACCAAAAGCCCCCTGAGGTCGAGCTCGCTTTTGAGCTCTGTCGCCTTTTGAAGCGAGACCTGCACATGGCTCGTCGCGGCCGGTTCCTTATCCTGCTTGATGGCGCGCTCGATCACGAGGTCGGTGGCGTCGACTGTCACCCGCATGGGCCCTGCCTGCACCAGCACCTTGCCTGTAGGAGACACTTCCAAAACCTCGCCCACTTGGCCGAAAGAGCGGATCCGCACCGTCATGCCCGCCCGCAGTTCCTTGGGATCAACGCCCTCTCCCGCGACGGGAGACGGCTCCGGCTCCTCCACCTCTTGGAGCAGCTGGGAAAAGCGAGCCCGGGCGCGGGCAGCTTCCGCTTCGAGATCAGGGCCGGCTCCCGCTTTGCGCAGGCGCCCCAAGAGCTCGTCAGCTTCTCGCTGGGCCCGGGCCAACAGCGCCTTGGCCTCGCGCCGGGCTTCCTCCAGCACCGCCTCCCGCGACGCTTTCAGCCGCTCAAACGCGTCGTGGTACTTTTGCGAGAGCTCGAGGTAGCGCTTTTTCAGCAGCTCCGCCTCCCGGCGCTCGCGCGCAGCCGTGCTCTTGTCGATCTCGACGGAGCGGATCGCCTCATCGACCCGGCGCTCTTCTTCCCCGATCTCTTCTCGAGCTCGCGCGATAATCTTAGGATCGAGGCCGAGGCGCGCCGCGATGGCAAAGGCGTTGCTGTGGCCTGCGACCCCGACGAGCAATCGGTACGTGGGCCGCAGTGTCTCCACATCAAACTCGACGCTGGCATTGCGCGCTTTGGGATGCGTGTAGGCGAAGTGCTTCAACTCGCTGTAGTGGGTCGTCGCGACGACGCGACACCCCCGCTGAATGAGATGTTCGAGCAAGGCGATCGCCAGCGCCGCCCCCTCGGTCGGATCCGTGCCTGCACCCAGCTCGTCGAGGAGCACCAAAGAACCGGCGCCGGCCCTATTCAAGATGTTGACGATATTGCTCATGTGGGAGGAGAAGGTGCTCAAGCTCTGCTCGATGCTCTGCTCGTCCCCGATGTCGGCGAACACGTGGCGAAAGACGCCCATCTCGCTTCCTGGATCCGCCGGCAAATGGAGCCCCGCCTGGGCCATGAGCGCAAACAAGCCGATCGTCTTGAGCGTGACCGTCTTGCCCCCGGTGTTGGGCCCCGTGATGACCAGCGCCGTAAACTCGTCGCCCACGTGCACGTCGATGGGAACGACTTCCCCCTGCAGCAGGGGGTGGCGGGCCTGATTGAGGCGGATGACCCCGCTCGAATTGAGCGCGGGTCGGACCGCCCGCCACTCGGACGCCAGGCGGGCCTTGGCGAAAATGAAGTCGAGCTCCGCCGCGATCTCGATCGTAAAGATTAACGCCTCGCCGGCTTTAGCGACCAGCGCGCTGAGAGCCGTGAGGATCCGCTCGACCTCTTGCTCCTCTTCACCCTCCGCTTCGCGGATCTGGTTGTTGAGCTCCACGGCGGCGAGGGGCTCGATAAAGAGCGTGGCCCCGCTGGCCGACTGGTCGTGCACGATGCCCGGGACCTCCGCGCGGTACTCTTGTTTCACCGGGATCACATACCGGCCGCCGCGAAACGTGATGATAGGCTCCTGGAGAAACTTCTGCACCCGGGGCGAGCGGATCAGCGCCTCGAGGTGCTCCCTCACCCTCTGCCGCAGCCGCCGCAGGCGTCCCCTGATTTGCGCCAGCTTCTCCGACGCGTGATCGACCACGTTGCCCTCCTGGTCGATGCAGCGCCCTACCTCTTTTTCGATGTGGGGAAAGTCTTCGAGGAGGCCAGCAAGGTCGACCAGGATTTCAGCGCCGACACCTGGGCCGTGTTCCAAAAGGTGGCCTTTCAGGCGCCGGACTCCGTGAATGGCCTGGGCGATGTCGAGCAGCGTTTCGGGCGGGAGCACAACGCCTACCATGGCGCGCCGCACGGAGGGGCGGATGTCGGAGATCCCCCCAAACGGCGGAGTTCCTCCCACTTCTAGGACCCGTAGAGCTTCCGCAGTCTCTTCCTGCCACCGCTCGACCTCCCGCAGCGAGGCGCTCGGCTCAAGGGCAAGCGCAAGGCTTTGCCCCCCCGAGAAACTTGCGTGACGGGCAAGCAGCGTCCGAATCTTGTCAAATTCCAGCTTTTCCAGGACACGTGAGTCCATGCACGCTCTCCTCGTCTACGAGCGTCTCTCTTTGAGCCAGCGCAAGAGCTCGTCCCAGGATTTCGCGTTGAGAATTTGCGCGGGCGTGCACCAGGCCCTTCGGGCCACGCCGACGCCCAGCTCCATGAAGGCCAACTGACCGGTCTCGTGGGCGTCGGTATTGACCGCCAAGAGGACGCCGGCCTCCGCTGCCCGACGAGCCAGCGCATCCTTGAGATCCAAGCGCTGGGGCGAAGCGTTGATCTCCAACGCCGTCTGGTGTTCCGCCGCCGCCTCGATCACGCGGTCGATGTCGACGTCGGCGGCCCCCCGCTCGCCCAAGAGACGCCCGGTGGGATGGCCGATGATGTCGACATGAGGATGGGCGATCGCCCGCACCAGCCGTTGCGTGAGCTTCTCACGATCCTGCCGCAATCCCGAGTGGATGGACGCCACCACAAGGTCGAGTTCCGCCAGGATCTCATCGTCGAGATCGAGGCTGCCGTCGGCGAGGATGTCAACCTCCACCCCGGCGAGGATCTGTACGCCCGGTACGGCCTCCTTCACCCGGGCGATCTCTTCCCGCTGGCGCAAGAGGTCGTCGCGGGTCAAACCCCCGGCGATCTTAAGCGCTTGGGAGTGGTCGGTGATCGCGATGTACTCGTAGCCCTGCTCTTTCGCTGCCAAGGCGATCTCGTGAATGGTGGACCGCCCGTCGCTCCAGGTGGAATGCACGTGCAGGTCGCCCCGGATCGCCTCCAGCGTCGTAAGGTCGGGCAAGCGGCCTGCGCCCGCCATCTCCACCTCACCCAGACCCTCCCTGAGCTCCGGCGGGATGTACGGCAAGCCCAACAGCTGGTAAAGTTCTTCTTCGGTTTCCGGGTAGTGCACACGGCCGGTGGCAAGCTCAAGGATTCCCTCTTCGCCTATGGCAAACCCGCGCTCTTTAGCCCACCGGCCGAGCTCCTGAAGATGCCGCGGCGAGCCGGTCAGGGCGTGCCACGCGAGCACAAAGGAAGCGGGTGGCACCACCCGCAGCTCGGCTTTGAGCTCTCGGCCCACCGCGATTGAAATCAAATCGCCTTGGTCGTCGAGGCCTTCTTCCTGCCCGGCGATGGCCGAAAACGCCTCGCGCACCGGCGAGCTGTCGCCAGCGGCTGCGACGATTGTGATACGATCCGCCAGCTCTTTCATTCTACGGACCTCACCGGCTAACTCCGCCCGGGCAACGCCTGGAATCGCGCGCACTTGCTCCAACAGCGTCCGGCCTACGACCAGCGCTTCGCCGAGGGAAACGCCCTTGGAGTCGACCTCCAGCAGGGCAAGCTCGCGCTCAATCCTCCTTTCGGTCCGGGGCCCGAGTCCTCGAACGGTGCGGAGTTTCCGCGCGCGGACGGCTTGAGCCAAATCTTCGAGCGATGCGACGCCGATTTCGTCGTACAGCCGCTTCGCGAGCCGGGGCCCGATGCCGGGCACGCGCATCACGTCCAAGAGCCCCCGGGGAACCTCGGCCACCAGCTCCTCGTGGTAGGCGATCTTGCCAGTCTCGAGCCATTCTTGGACCTTGGCGGCCAAAGCCTTCCCGATGCCGGGGATGCTATCGAGCTGCCCATGCTGGACCACTTCTCGGATATCGATCGGCAGCAGCGCGATGGCTTGCGCTCCCCGCCGGTAAGCCCGGATCTTGTAGGGATTTTCCCCTTTAATTTCCAGAAGGTCGGCGATCTCCTCCAAGATCGCCGCGAGCTTGAGATGGCGCAAGCGAGACACTCCCGTCTAAGATCCGATCTGGCGATAAAGCACAGGGGTCAAAGCGAAGACCGCACGGCCAAAGACTGAGCCGTCAAGGGCGCGGACGATGGACGCGGACGGGATTTGCGCGGCGACGACGACGAGCAGCCCTGAAAAGAAAAGCCCTTTCAGGACACCAAAGATCAGCCCGCCGTAGCCGTCGAAGGACCGGGCGCGGGCCTGGCGGGGGAAAAACGCGTGGACGAGGTTTGTGATGAAAAACCCTAAAGCGGTGACCGAGACCGCGACTGCGGCATACAACACCGGTCGCGTGACGTCGGGAGGCAACCCCGTCCAAAGGGTAGCCGTATCGCCCAAAGGCTGGTAACTCTTGGAGGCCACCACGACGCCGGCCAGCGCCGAGGCGGCCTCCAAGGCCTCTTTCAGCAAACCTTTGACAAACCCTCGCGCCCCCAACCACACCGCCACAACGAGGACGACGAAGTCGATGAGGTTCACCGGACCTCCTCCAGAATTTGCGTGAGCTCGCGGTTTTCTTGGCGGAGGCGGTACGCCTCATCGGCGAGGTACATGGCGGCCAGGATGGCCGCATGGTGCCGGGCCAGATTGGGATG
>PKEU01000129.1 GCA_002919195.1 bacterium | reverse complement strand
CGTTGGCCAGCGGGCCGCAGAGGGCCACTTTGGCTTCGACCGACGGGTCGGCCTCGAGCAAGTCGTCGATCCGGGCGACGCCGCCGAAGGGAAGGAGCTCGACTTCGCTCACCCGGAGGCCGTAGCGCCTCGCAGCGGCGACGTGGGCCATTTCGTGAAGGAAGACGATGCTAAAAAAGAGCACCGCCCGCCAAAAAAGGCCAGCGAGGCTCGAAAGGGCGAGCAGCGCGAGGAAAAAGGCGTTGAGGGTGATCCTGACGCCAAAGAGACGACCGATTGTCACCGGCTGCGCTCAGCCCCCGCTGCTCGGGAGCCCTAACGCTCCCGGATCGGCGAGACCTCCGGCAGGAAAAACCGTCTCCCCAAACCCCCGCCACCGGTCCAGCCAGCCCCTCACGCCACCGCCCCCATCCCAAATGGTAAAGCGCTGTGTCAACTGGACGAGGGGGTCGTAAACGTATTCCGTGGTGAGGACAAAGGTGATATACTCTTCGAACCGCTGGGTGACCGGCCAGTCGACGCGGTGGATCGACGCGAGGATGAGAAACAACACCACGGCGAAGAGGAGGTTTTTGCCAAACCGGACGAGATCCACGGAAGACGCCCCCTTCGCCACCAGTATATGGGGGCGCTGCCAGCGGTATGTGAGCGGCGGGGACCACCACGCCCTCAAAAGAGGATCTTGTGCCGGCGCATGTGGACGTTGAGGATCATCCCGACGCCCAGGAGGTTGCTGACCAGCGACGTCCCCCCCACGCTGGCAAACGGCAGGGGAAGGCCCGTCACCGGCATGACACCCAGCGTCATGCCCACGTTGATCAGGATGTGGCCAAAGAGCATCGACACGACGCCGGTGATGATCAGGACGCCAAAGGTGTCCTTGGCGTAAGCCACGAGGCGGATCCCCCGCACCAGCAGCAACAGGTAAAGGCAGAGGAGGCAAAAAGCGCCGAGAAACCCCAGCTCCTCTGCGATGACCGAAAAAATGAAGTCCGTGTGGCGGGCCGGCAAAAAGGCCAGCTGGGTCTGAGAGCCGGCAAAGAGGCCTTTGCCGAAAAAGCCGCCCGAACCGATTGCGATCATCGACTGGATGACGTTCCACCCGTCCCCGGTGCGGTCTTGGTAGGGGTTGAGGAAGATAAAGAGCCGCCTCAGCTGGTACTCCTTAAAGATGGGGACCCATCCTTGGCTGGAGACAAACGCGGCAACCAAGAAGACGGCGATTCCCGTCGCCCCCAAGACCAGCAGGTACTTGACGGGCGTTCCTGCAACGTACAGCATGCCAAAGAGGATCACCACAAAAATCAAGGATGTGCCGAGGTCCGGCTGCAAGACGATCAAAGCCATGGGAAGGGCGACGTGAAGCAAGGGACCGACGAGGTCCGCAGGGCGCTCGATGGGCCCGAGCGAGAGGCGCCTCGCCAACGTGACGATGACCGCGAGCTTGGCAAACTCGGCGGGTTGCAGTTGAACCGGGCCGATGACGAGCCACCGGCTGGCCCCTTGAATATTGGGCGCAAAGAGGGGCACCGCGGCCAAGATCGCGAGCGTGATGAGGTAGATCAACCGGGCCAGACGACCCCATTGGCGATAGTCGGTCAGGAGGATGCCTGCCGCCCCGGCGATGCCCACCAGAGCCCAGACCAGCTGGCGCCGGACGAATACGAAGGGATCCGCAGGCGAGAGCGAATAGGTGGCGCTGTAGACGGCGACCAGACCAAAGGCGACGAGCGCGAGGGTGGTGGCGATCAGGGGGATGTCCAAATTGCGAATCAGGCGCCGTTCGATGTCCAAGGGCTATGAGTTGGCCTTGGCCGCGACTCCCCGCCGCACCCGGCGGATCGGGATGCTCGCGACGAGGGCCATCGTATCCTCCTCTTGATCCAGGTTGACTTCGAGCCCTTCGGTGTCGATCTCCATGTACTTGGAGATCGTTTCGATGAGATCTTCCTTGAGGCTTTCTAAAAGCTGGGGCGAGAGGCTTGCGCGATCGTGCACCAGCACCAGCCGCAGCCGGTCTTTGGCCGCCTTTTTGCTGCCCTCGTCCCTGCCAAACAATCTACCAAAAAACTCTAACATCTCTCACGATCCCCCTATGGCCCGCCCTGCGGGGCAGGTCGCCGTTACTGGGCCTTGCGGCGCCGCGCGTCACGGTTAAACAAGCGGCGCAAGCGCTCGACCAGGCCGTCGTTGTCGAGCTGCATCAGCGGGACGTCCTCGCCCTCCAATCTCCGGACGATGTTGTGGTAGGCCTGACCCGAGCGAGTGCGCCGGTCAAAGACAACCGGCTCTCCCTTGTTGGTGGCCACGATGACGTCTTGATCGTCGGGCACGACACCGATCAGCGTGATGGCGAGGATCTCGATGACGTCCTCGATGTCCATCATGTCCCCGCGCCGCACCATATCGGGGCGGATGCGGTTGATGATCAGCTTGGGGGCGCCGAGCTCATGGGCCTCCAGCATGCCGATGATGCGGTCGGCGTCGCGGACGGCCGACACTTCCGGGGTCGTCACGACAAGGGCTTCGTCCGCCCCCGCGATGGCGTTGCGGAAGCCGTGTTCGATGCCTGCGGGCGAATCGATCAGGACGTAGTCAAACTCCTCTTTCAAGACCTCGCAGATCTCTTTCATCTGCTGTGGGGTGATAGCATCCTTCTCCCTCGTTTGGGCGGCTGGGAGGAGGAAAAGATTTTCTACCCTCTTGTCCTTGATGAGGGCGTTGCGCAGCTTGCAATGGCCCTCGACGACGTCGACCAGATCGTAGACGATCCGGTTTTCGAGGCCCATCACCACGTCGAGATTGCGCAGCCCGATGTCGGCGTCGACCATGCAGACCCTGCGGCCCATGAGGGCCAGCCCGGTGCCGAGATTGGCGACGGTGGTCGTCTTGCCGACTCCCCCTTTGCCGCTGGTTACTACAATCGCCTTACCTGCCATAGGGGATGGACCTCCTCATCAAGGCGCGTACGACGGCGTGTACGCCTCTATCAGGATCATGTCATTTTTTACCCGGGCGATCTCGGGCCCTTGGGGACGGGGGCCTTCCTCATCCGGCGCTCGCGAGATGTGGTGCGCGATGCGAAGCTGCGTCGGCTCGAGGCGAAACGCCATCACGATCGCTTTCTCGTTTCCTTCGGCGCCGGCATGGGCCAATCCTCGGAGCGCGCCGAGGACGATGATATCACCCGTGCACGTCACCATAGCGCCCGCGTTGACGTCGCCCATGATCACGACGTTGCCCTGGTAATCCACCCTCTGACCGGAACGCAACGTCCGGCGCAAATAGAGCGTCGGCTCCTCTGCGGGCATCTCGTCACCTCGTCCCAGGGTAGTCAAGCGCAGGGCCGGCGAAAGGTGGCGCTCTCCCGCTGCCGGAGCGGAGAAACGCCCGATGCTGGGGTTTTCCCGCAGTTCTCTCGGCTCCCGCAGCTCGATGCCAAACTCTCTGACGATCGCAGATATCGCGTCGCGCTCGGCCTCCGTCAAACGGCGCCGCCCCGCATCGAGGCGGAAAGCGGCGCCGCGAAAGAAGTTGCCCGCTTCGGACAACTTCGCGCGGAGCTCCGCGACTGCCGCTTCGATGCTGGCTTGCTCGTCAATGACGATGGCGACACCGTCTCGGCCACCCTTGAGCACGACTGCCTCTCGGCCCGCCACTTTACGACTTCACCCACCCACGCGTTCGTCAACGATCGCAATCGTTCTGACATTCCACCTCAGGCGTCATTCTCCTGCGGCGGGTCTTGATCCGCCGCGGTGAGCGCGAAGTAGCCGTCCATGATCTCCCGGGCGATAGGCGCCGTGCGGGCCCCGCTTTCGCCATGCTCGGCAAAGACGACGACGACGATCTCAGGATCATGCGCCGGGGCAAAACCGGCAAACCAACCGTGGGCCGCGCTCGCCGTTTGGGCCGAGCCCGTCTTTCCCGCCGGGTCGTAGGGCGCTCCGGCGAACGCGCTATACGCCGTGCCTCGCTGCCACTGAAGCACGTGGCGCAGTCCGTCTTTCAGGGCCCGCCAGGTGCTGGGCTTCGCCTCGATCCGCTGAAACCGGTTTTGGTCGATGTTGACGACCACGTCGCCAGAGGGCGACCCGATCTCACGGACCAGTTGGATCGGATAGAGGTTTCCCTCATTGGCGATCGCCATGTACAACCGGGCGAGCTGCAGGGGCGTCACCTGCAGAAACCCCTGACCGATCACCACGTCCATCGTCTCCGACTCGTACCAAGGCTCCCGGTACGCCTCACGCTTCCATTGAGGGGTGGGGACAAGGCCCCACATCTCGGCGTTTTCGCCCAGCGGGATGCCGGTGGGCTGGCCTAAGCCAAACTTGCGGGACCAGCTCGCGATTCCCTCGATCCCGTTGGTCTGAGGCCTGAGCGCGATCTCCCAGAAGTAGTCGTTGGTCGAGCGGCCCATGGCCTCGACGAAGGTGACGGGACCGGCTGGGGGCAGTCCCTGCCGTACGGTCCAGTCCCGCTTGTTGTACTTGTGGTAACCGGTGGCGTTGTACACCTCGTTGACGCCCACGGCGCCGCTTTCTAAAGCAGCGACGCCCACGACCACCTTAAAGGTGGATCCTGGCGGAAAGGCCCTGAGCGCCCGGTTGAGCCAAGGGCGCATGGGGTCCCGGTTGAGCTCTTCGACGTATTTGGCCCGTTCCTCCCCGGTGAGCCGGGACGGATCGAGGGGCGGGTAACTGGCAAGAGCCAACACACCGCCGGTCTTGGCGTCGAGGACGACAACGGCGCCCTTTCCCGCCATCCCCATCTCCGCTTGTTCGGCGATGCGGCTTAGTCCCCGCTCTAAGGCTTCTTCGGCCAACGCTTGGATGTCCAGATCCAGCGTGAGGTAGAGATCCATCCCCGGAACGGGCGGGATCGTCTCCAGCTCCCGGGTGGGACGGCTCAGCGCGTTGACCTCGACCCGCTTGGCCCCGTCCTGGCCCCTTAGGAAATGCTCAAAGGCGTATTCCAGCCCCGCTTTTCCCACCAAGTCGGTCGGGCTGTAGCCCGCTTTGAGATCATCGCGATCCGCAAGCCCCAGATAGCCGATGACGTGCCCTGCCAGCGCCCCGTGGGGGTATTCCCTCACCCACTCCTCTTCGACCAACACGCCCGGGAGAAAGCGCCGGGCCTCCTCGATGGCCACGACCGTCTCGATGGGGACGTCCCGCTTGAGACGGATCGGCTCGTAGGGGTAATCGCCACCCCGCCGCACGATCTCGACAATCTCCTCGGGCTCCATGTCCAGTAGCTCGCTGAGGCGGGCCATCACTGAGCCGTCGGGGTCGTGCAACCCTGACGGCACGACCGAGACAGTAAACGCCAGCCGGTTGGTGACGATCACCCGGCCCTTGGCGTCGTAGATCGAGCCTCGAGGCGCCCGGATCGGCAGGGTGCGGATGCGGTTGACCTCGGCCATCGCCTCGAAGTTGTCGCCCCGCACGATCTGCAGGTGCCAAAGCCGGGCGGTAAGGAGGGCAAAGACCGCGAAAATAACAAAGATGAACCTTTTGACACGCCCGTCGACGGCCCGGTCCGTCATGGAGCGCCTCCTTTGCGCCCGAAAGACGGCGCGCTGATCCTCTCAAACCCGATCAAGCTCGGCCGGAGCCGGCTCAGTCCTCAGCCCGGCCAAGCCGCCGTCGTTCGTCCCTTTGATCGCTTAATTCAAAAAGGTGCGCGAGAAGAGGGTAAAGGAAAAATCCTGCCGCGGTGTCGCACAGCGCGCTGGGAGCGATGACCCGCGAGATGCTCAAGCCCACCGGGATCTCGAGCCCAAAAGCGCGGGCCAGAAGGAGATACACTCCGTTGGCCACGATGGACCCGGCCCCGGTCACCGCCGCCCAGACCAAAGCCCGCTCCCGGAACACTGTCTCCCCGATCAGCCCGGCGACGGCCCCCGCGGTGAGCTTGGCAAGGCCTCCCATGCCGATCAACCGCCCGCCGTAGACATCGACGAAAAACCCGGCCACCAAGCCCAACACGGCACCCGGAGCCGGGCCATAGTGCAGCCCGTAGGCAACGACCACCACCAACACGAGGTCCGGCCGGATGCCCCAGAGGCTGATGTTGCCAAAGAGGCTCGTCTGCGCCGCGAAGGCCACCGCCGTGGCGAGAGCCGCCGCAAGCCAGCGGGCGTGAAAGACCGTTATTGGATTTCCGATGCCGGCTTTGGCCATAGGATTTCGTCGCCTTCTGTCTCCAAGATCACCGTCACCCAGTCGAGGCGGTTGAAGTCGACGTTGAGCTTGAGCACCGCCTGCTGCTTTAAGCCCGACTCGTCGTCAAATACGGCGTCGATCACACCGATGGGAAGCCCCTTGGGAAAGGTTTGTGAAAGCCCCGACGTGACCACCACGTCGCCGGCCTTGAGCTCCGTGCGCCACACCAGCGGCCGGACGACAGCCTCCCGGCCCGCAGGGTCGCCCGTCCCCTCGACCAAAACCGGGATCTCGGAGTCGACCACCACACCCCCGATGGCGCTGGTGGGGTCCGTCACCAATAGCACCCGGGCAGTACTGGCGGTGACGCTTTCAATGTACCCCACGACTCCCTGGGAATTGATCACCGGCATGCCCACGCGCAAGCCGTCCCGGGCTCCCCGGTCGATCGTCACCGACGAAAACCACTGGTTGTATGGGCGCGCGATGACTTGAGCCACCACCGTCGGGCGGGGAAGGCGCTCCCGGAGACCCACGATCTCCCGCAGCTTCGCGTTTTCCCGCCGGTACTCTTCGAGCTCTTGCAGCTCCAGCCGGAGGGCGGCGATCTCTTGCCGGAGGATGCGGTTATCTTGCTGGAGCCGTCCGATGGAGGCGAGCGTCTCCACAGCCCCTACCACGGCCCGGGAAAGTGCAGCGAAACCCCTTTGGAACGGCGCGACCACTTCGCGCAGTATGCTCTCGGGACCACTGATCGCCCCGCGAGGATCCGACGTCACGTAGGCGAGGCCCGCGAGCGCGAGCAACAGGACGCCGACGACGAAGGCCTGCACCTTGTGGGATCTCATCGAGCCGTCGCCCCCTCCAGCGCCGCCCCCGACAGGTGGACCCGCTTCCTATCGTTCATTACCCGAGGCGCTTGGGGCTGATCAGCACCCGTTGCATGACGTCAAAGTGCTCCAGAGCGATGCCGGTGCCGATCGCGACGGCGCTCAGCGCGTCTTCGGAGACGTGGACGGGCATCCCCGTCTCCTCGGCCAGCAGCCGGTCGAGGCCGTGGAGCAGCGATCCTCCTCCGGCCATAAAGATACCCTTTTCCATAATGTCCGAAGCCAGCTCGGGAGGGGTCCTTTCCAGCGTGATCCGCACCGCTTCGACGATGGCCTGGATCGGCTCCGAGAGAGACTCGCGAATCTCTTCTTGCGAGATCTCGATGGTCTTGGGCAGCCCCGTCACTAGATCTCGCCCGCGCACCTCCATGGTCTTCCCTCCGCCGGGAATCGCGCTTCCGATCGTCTTTTTGATCTCTTCGGCGGTCCGCTCGCCGATCAAGAGGTTGTAGGTGCGCCGCACGTGCTGCACGATCGCTTCATCCATCTCATCGCCGCCGATGCGGATCGAGCGGTGCGAGACGATGCCGCCCAGAGAGATCACCGCCACCTCGGTCGTGCCGCCCCCGATGTCGACGATCATATTGCCCCGGGGCTCCTGCACGGGAAGACCCACCCCGATCGCCGCGGCCATCGGCTCTTCGATCAGGCGCGCGTCTTTCGCGCCCGCCGAGAGCGTCGCGTCGATCACCGCCCGCTTTTCCACTTCCGTCACGCCCGACGGGACGGCGACGAGGACGCGCGGGCGAAAGAAGCTCCTCCTGCGGCTGGCCCGGCCGATAAAATGCCGGAGCATCCGCTCGGTCACGTCGAAATCGGCAATCACCCCGTCTTTGAGAGGGCGGACGGCGATGATGTTGCCCGGGGTTCTCCCGACCATCCGCTTGGCCTCTTCCCCGACGGCCAAGACATCTTTGCTGTCGGCATCGATCGCGACGACGGACGGCTCCTGCACCACGACCCCCCGGCCTTTCACAAAGACCAGCGTGTTGGCCGTGCCCAAATCGATACCCATGTCCCGGGAGAACCCTCGCAGCATGATGTGACCCCTTCCCAAAAAAGTCAGAGGCGCCCACGAACCTCCAGGCCCTACCAGTATCCTGCCTCTTTCAAGCTCGTAAACGTGGTGTCGCCAATCACAATGTGGTCTAACAGGGTGATCCCCAACAGCTCCCCGGCCTCGCGCAGGCGCCGGGTCAAGGCGATGTCGGAGGCGCTGGGCGTCGCATCGCCGCTGGGATGGTTGTGGACCACGATCACGGCGTGGCTGCTGCGACGGACCGCCTCTTTAAACAACTCACGCGGATGAACGGGCGCCCCGCTCAGGTGCCCGATCGCGACAACATGAACCCCGATCACGCGGTGCTTGATGTCGAGCAGGAGGGCCCATACTTCCTCCCGCTCGAGGCGGCGCATGCGGGGCTCGATGATCGCGACGGCATCGCGAGCAGAGCGGATCACCTGCTCTCTTGCGACCGGAACCGAAAGACGCCTCCCCGCCTCGTAAGCCGCTTTGATCTGGGCCGCTTTGGCGACGCCGACGCCGGGCACGCTCGTCAACTCCTCGACGCTCGCCGAAAGGACGGCGTCCAACGAGCCAAAGCGGGCCAGCAACCGGTCGGCAAGGCCCAGCGCCGACAGGGTCTTGGTGCCGGTGCCCAAGAGCAAAGCCAAAAGGTCGCGGCTTTCCAGCCGGTCGACCCCGTAGCGCAGGAGCTTTTCCCTGGGCCTCTCCTCAGCCGGCAGTTCGCGTATCGTAGGATCAGCCCGTAGACTGGTCAACACATTCGACAAATAAGGTCCAACCTCCCTGTCTCTACCGGGTTTTCCGCGCAAAATTTCGCCCCGCGCGCCGCCCTGTCAAAACACCTCGACGCCAAAGGCGCGCAGCATGCGGGCGAGCCGGTAGAGAGGAAGGCCCACCACATTGAAATAACAACCCTTGACACCCTGCACCAAGACGGCGCCGTACCCTTGAATGCCGTAGGCGCCGGCTTTGTCCATGGGCTCTCCTGTCGCGATGTACCTGGCAATCTCGTCGTCGCTGAGGGGCCCAAAGGTGACGTCGGTCGATTCGTATGCGACCGCCTCCCGCCCCGTCGCAAGGTGACAAAGAGCGACGCCCGTCAGGACCCGGTGGGTGCGGCCCGCAAGACGGCGGAGCATCCTGTGGGCGTCTTGCACATCCCGGGGCTTGCCTAAGACCTCACCGTCGATGATGACCGCGGTGTCCGCGCCGATGACGAGCGCGTCGGGATGGCGCTTTGCGACGGCTCGGGCCTTTCCGCGGGCCAAGGCCATCACCAGCTCCTCGGGAACGCTCGCATTGACGCTGGCCTCGTCAAAGGGAGCTGGCTCCACGTCAAACGCCAGGTTGAGGTCGGCAAGGAGCGCCCGGCGTCTCGGCGAAGCCGACGCGAGGATGATCTTGGGCGGCGGAGGGCTTGTCCCATTGGGCATGGCTGATCGACTCCGTCTCTTTTCTAGTGTACGCCCGCCCAAGGCCGCGGCAACCCGCGTTTTTGGGCGGGAAACGCAAAAAATTAGGGATGAACGGGAGATTAGAAGGGATGAAAATCGCGCCCAGGCGCAGCCGCTCGCCATCTTGCCGTAGCCGCCCAGGCCCCCACTGGGTACCAGCGGACTTCTACCGGCTGCCTGACCAGGGGGTGGATCCGAAAGGCGCGGATCTCGGGCACGCTCTTGGCAAGGCCCACGATGAGGTGGTAGACATCTGCGCCCCAAGCGCCGGCTCGATCCGCCCGTGAGGGTACGGGCGCCGTCGACGGGTGGGAGTGGTAGATCGCCAGCAGCTTCTCCCCCCGCTCTGCCATCGCTTCCAGCGCCCGCCGCTGCCCCTCGGGATCCATCTCAAACCGCTCGGCCGGCTGAGCTGCGACGTTGGCCACCGCGTAGTGCGATGTCGCGACGAAAGCTGC
>PKEU01000098.1 GCA_002919195.1 bacterium | reverse complement strand
AGCTCCCTATTCTGTGCTGTCCATGATCGCGTACATCGATGATTCAAGCTCCTGCATCGCGATCTTGATATCTCTTCCGGTCGGCGGGCTCGCTCACGATGCGGCTGGTCGGTTGCAGGAACGGGCCAAAGATCTGCTCCTTTGTCAGGCCCGCCGGGACCTCGGAATATTCGACGAGGCGCTCAATGGCTTCCGGCGCTCCAGGAATGATGGAATAGCGAGCGCGAATTTCCATCGCTTTTGGCGACGTATGAAGGAACTTCAGCCACTCCCATGCCTCCTGCTGGTGTTGACTGGCTCGCGGGATCACCCACCAGTGGTTTGTGAGAAATGTGGTCGGCTCAGCTTCGCCCTTGGGGAAGTATACAATACCCCAGCGAAATGGAGCGATCTCGGCGTACTCGGCCACATTTGTGAGCCACGCTTGGTCGGAAAAGGCGATGATCCCTTGTCCAAATGCCTCGAGTGTTCCCCAGTCACGGGACATGAACCCTGCTTGGACCAAACTCGACATCCATTCCAAAGCGCTGACAAAGGAGTCATCCGTGATTTCCAGGCGTCTCAACTGGCGGTCGAAAATCTGACTGCCGTTGATAAATGCCCAAGAATTAAGCTGTAACGTGCCTAGGGGAACTGCGTAACGGATCACTTCGCCCGACGCGTCGTACCGGACTAGCTTTCGAGCGTACTCTTCGAAGTCCTGAGCTGTCCAACCAAGTGAGGGGACAACGAGTCCAGCTTGGTCAAGCAGATCGAGATTGACGGCTAGGTGAGTGGGATTGAAGTCTTTCGGCACGCCGTATATGATGCCGTCAATTTGGGCGGCTTCCAACACTCCGGGAAAAAGCGACGCAGAAAGATCGACGCCGTCCTTTTCCATGAAGGAGTTTAACGGTAAGGCGAAACCGCTCGAAATCGCGTGACCTATATTTCTGTGGTGGATCGCGACGACGTCGGGAGCGACACCACCGGCGATCATGGTCTGGGCCTTCTCCCAAACGGCTGCAAGAAAGCCGGGATTTTGGTAGTCGACCTTGATATGGGGATGTTCTTTTTCGAATTCGTCGGCAATCATCCGCATGGCTTCCGCCAGCGGTCCGCTCCAGTTGTCTAAGTGGATGATCGTGACCGGTTCAGTGCTTGCTAAAGCTGTCGAGGAAAGAAGAAGGATCATGGCTAACCACAGGATGTGCCTGCGCCAACGCATCGCGACTTGGCCTCCCTCAAGGTGGAAGTTGCGCATGGAAGTTACCACACTCACCTCGACTCGCCCAGCGTGAGACGGAACTATCTGGGAGATCAATTATCAATCGATTTCACCGTTCTTTTCAATGAGAGGGTTTCCCTTCCACCAAAAATGAGGGAGCGTTGCTGATAAAGCGCAGACCTGAACAATGAAGCTGCGGCGTAGTCGCGTCCTTTTCACCCTACGTCTTCGGGAAGCGGTCACGCGAAAAGCAAGGCCCGGCACCTGAATACAGGTGCCGGGCACGGTCCGGATGTGGACCGGAGAGGGGGTGGTGGAGAAGAAACAGGAGTAGAAGCAAGGAGCTTCAAGAGTTATGAAGCGCTGAATGATGAACCGCTCCGGCCAGACGTCCCAAAAAACGCGTCGCGCAGGGCGGGGTAGAGTCGCCGGTAGATCTGGAAGCGCTGCTCGTGCTGCTCGACGACGGCCGGGTCGGGGTTGTACACTCTGCACTCTGTTAGATCACGTTGGATGATGGCGTCGGCGTCGAGGCCGCCGATGCCGAGACCGGCAAGGAGTGCGGCGCCGCGGGCGCTTCCTTCGGGGTCGGTCACGGCGGTGACGGGCAGGCCGTAGATGTTGGGCTTGCGCTGCATCCAACGGGTGGAGTAGGTCGGGCCGCCGGACGCGTAAATTTGGGTGATAGGCACGCCTTTTTCCCGCAGTGCCTCGATGTTGCAGCGCACCTCGTAACTCACGCTGTCGATGATCGCCGTGAGGATGTCGGTATTTCCCGTGGCGTAGGAAATCCCGATGAGGGAGCCCAGGGGTGATGTATCAACCTCAGGCGTGCCGCGCCCGGTGATGTAGGGAAGCGCGATGATGGAGCTGGGAGCGTCGCCGTGTTGCTCGAGCACCTTGTCGGGTGTCAGGTCGTCGGGCGATGCCCCAAAGGACGTGCACAACTCTGTCCACCAGCGCACAAAGAGCGCGCCGCTGAGACTGCCGCCCACCAAGAGGCGCTCGCCTTCTCGCGCGCCGGGAGTGACTTGATAGCCCAAGGCGTCCATCCCCGTGGGAAGCGCTTTGGCTGAGACCGCCGTGACCAGCGCCTGCGTGGTGCCCAAGGCGTCGAGAAGGATCCCCTCCCGCACGCCCGCCGCAAAGGCGGCGCACGCTTGGTCCCATCCTCCCAAAACGACGGGGGTGCCGGCTTTGAGCCCGAGAAACGCGGCGCCCTCCGGGGTGAGGCGACCGGCTACCTTGCCGCTGGGGAGCACTTTCGGGAGGTGCTCCGGGGCGCGCCCGGCAAACTCGACCATCTCGTCCCACCAGCGGTCGGCTTCGGCGTCGTAGAGCAACATGCGGGTTGCGAGGCTGCGATCGGTTACATACTCACCGCACAAGCGCCCCACCAAAAAGCCTTGCCAATCGCAGATCATCGCGGTCTTGGAGTACAGGTCCGGCCGCTTCTCTTTCATCCAGGCCATCTTAAAGACCGAGTACATCGGATGTAACGGTTGGCCGGTGCGACGATAGATCTGGGTCCGTCCGAAGGCCGACTCGACGGCAGCCATGTAGGGCGCGCCCCGGTAGTCCATGGAAACCGGCGAACCGGTCAGCGGGTTGCCGTCCTGGTCTAAGAACAGGATGGCTTCGCCCAGCGCGGAAATCGCCAGGCTTTCGATGGAGACCCCGTCTTCGTCGCAGCGGCGCGCGACGTGTCGCACCGTTTCTTGAATGGCCTTGAGGACTTCGCCGGGGTCCAGCTCCCAGTGGCCCGGCTCCGGCTCGTGCAGGGGATACGAGCTGCGGTGCATCACCAAGAGCTTGCCATCCTGCGAAAGGACATAGGCTTTGGTTGAGGTGGTGCCGACATCGAGGCCACAAAATCCGCGGACCAGTTGGAGCACCTCCTAGGTGGGATCAGTCGAAGCTTATCAACCAAAGCTCGGCTTCGGCAGGTCTTGAATGTCGGAGACCTTGAGAGGCTTGGGACCGCCGAGGAGCTTGGCGAAGAACATGGTCTTCGCATAGGCTTCGAGCACCTCGAGCCTGTAGTAGGCTTCATGCAACGAACGGCCTACCGCCAAAGCTCCATGGTTTTCGAGCAGGAAGCAGTTATGGTGCGGGTAGTAGGGCCGCACGGCTTCGGCCAGTTTAGGCGAAGAGGGCTTTCCGTAGGGCACGATGGGAACTTCCCCAATGGTGGCGATCAGCTCAGGGAGAATCCCTTCGGGAAGCGGCACCCGGGCCGAAGCGAAAGCGCAGCAAAAAATGGGGTGCCCGTGGGCCACGGCCATGACGTCGGGACGCTGCCGGTAGGCTTCGAGGTGCATCCACCGCTCGGAGGTAGGCTCGCGGTCGCCGGCCACAATGTTGCCGTCGATGTCGAGGCAGACCAGCATGTCCTCGGTGATATCACCTTTGTTGACACCCGAGGGGGTCATCCAGATCTCCTTATCGGACACGCGAGCACTGAGGTTTCCTTCGGTGCCCGCGACGAGCCCTTTCTGATACATGCGGTGAGCGTATTTAACCAGCTCGGCTTTGACTTGTTGCGTGTTCACTTGAAGTTTCCCTCCGCAGTTGTGACTTGGACGAGTTGTTCCTACACTCTATTCCTTCACCGCTCCACTCATTAGACCCGCTACAAGCCATCGTTGGGTCAGAGCGAAGAGGATCACGGTCGGAGCGATCGACAAGATCGTGCTGGCGGAGACCAGGCCCCATTCGATTCTTCTCCCGGAGATGTAACCTTGGAGCAGGACGGTGATCGTCGCGGTCTGCTTGCTCTGGGAGAGAATCGAGGCAAACATGTACTCGCCCCACGAGGAGACAAAGGCAAAGAAGGCCACGACCACAAGGCCCGGCGCCGCGCAAGGCAGGATCACCCGGTAAAGCAAGCTGATGTAATTGCACCCGTCGATGAGGGCGGCCTCGTCGAGATCTCGTGGCACGTTGTCGAAGTAGCTTTTGAGCATCCAAAAGGAGAAGGGCAGCGCGACCACCACGTGGGTAAACACGATCGAGGCGTAGGAGTCCAGGGCGTTAAACTGCAGCGCGAGCTGGTAAAACGGGATCATCAACAGCACGTACGGGAACATCTGCGAGAGGACGACCACGGTGATCGATGCGCCGCTGATCCTGGCGAAACGGCTGGTGCTGTAAGCCGCCAGGGTGGCGATCAACAGCGTCGCGATGGTGGTCATCGACGCGATGACAAAGGAGTTTCTCAAGTGGATCCTCACGTCGGCCGATCCAAGGGTGCGCCTGTAGCTGTCGAGGGTTAGGCTCCTAAGCCCGGGCCACAAAGAGCCCGACGTGATCTGCCTCGGTTCGGTCAACGAGGCGAGAAACACCCAGATGATCGGCACCAGGAGAAAGGCAAAAGAGAGGATCAACAGGATGTAAACGGCCGAGTAGTAACCGATTTTTCTCATGGTCATGATCTTCTCGCCCTCTCCATCAGCCGTACCGAGATCAACGTGATCGTGAGCAGGATCAGCATCATGGCCACACCGATCGCTGCCGCATAGCCCAGCCTGTAGTACTGCCAGCTCTGCTCAAAGATGTAGGTCGGCAAAACTTCGGTGGCACGCACCGGCCCGCCGCCCGTGGAGAGGAAGACAAACTCAAAGTTGTTAAAGGTGAAGATCACGTGCAGGACGATCATCACGCCCAAGGTGTAACGGATGTAAGGGAACGTGATCACCCAAAACCTCGTCCAGGCGTTGGCGCCGTCGACCTGGGCGGCTTCGTAAAGCGTCTGGGGAATGGCCTGCATGGCGGCAAGAAGCGCGAGGGCGTAAAAGGGAGCGTTGCGCCAAACGTGCATGAGGATGATCATCCACATGGCGGTGTCGCGATTGCCGAACCAATAACGCTGCAGGTCTCCCAGTCCAATCTGCTTCAAAAGGACGTTGAAAAGGCCGTACTCGGGGGTAGCGGCAAAGCTAAACAAGACCACCGTCGCAGCGATGGGAATGACCCACGTCACCAGGGCGATGTTGCGGAAAATCTGGATACCCGGCACCTTTTGGTTGAGAAGGACCGCAAGGCCTAGACCCAGGATCGCCTGCAAGGCGACGGCTGTGAAGGTCAGCTGAAACGAGTGGCGGAGCGAAAGCCAAAACAGGCGGTCCGAAAGGAGCTGAGCGTAGTTTTTCAGGCCGACGTGATTGACGTCGGGACGCAACAAGGACGCGTCGGTAAACGAGATGTAAATGCTCTGGACCAAAGGATAGCCCAGGAAGATCAGGATAAAAAGGATTGTAGGCAAGATAAACAAATACCGGGCAGCTGGTCCGTTGACCAGGTTGCTCCAAAATCTCCGACCGCGCGTGCGTCGTGCCGCCACGCCCATCACCTCGGTGTTAAAGAGCGGGAGGGAGGAGGTCTCCCTCCCGCTGATGCGCCAGGTACCACTTTTCACGGCGATACTACCTTTCGTGCTGGGTTGTTCGTTCGTCGAGCGCTCCGTTGTATCGTGGTGCGTTGAGTGCGCCGGCTGTTGGTCCTTATGAGCGTCGTTTCAACTCGATCCGTCCTGCGATGTGCCGAGCCTGTTGCTGCGGCGATTGTTTCAGGTGTTGTGCGCTTGGTTGATGCGTTGGGTCGTGCGCTATGTTGATGCGTTCAGTCGGTCGATCCGTAGACGATGGTGGATACGTCTGCTGCTGCGATCGAGCGACGATGTGGCTGTGATGTTGCTGCGGCTTTGGTTCGGTGTTGATTGCGGTTGATCGATACGTAACCGGACGACATGTTGAGTCGGGTGTCCGCTGTGACTTGTGCGTGACGTTGGCCGCGACTTGATTCCGACGCTGCTGCGACTTGGACCTGACGCTAATTCAAACTTGGTTTCCAAGCCGGCCGAGCCGGGGCTGGCCGCCGCCGAGTTGCTTGGTCTCGGCCGGATCGGCCAGGCCCCGGGTCGGTGTTCCATCCCTGTGGTTAGATCTCGCCGTTTTCCGCCCGCATGACCAGCTGGCTGTGCAGCCACGCTGCGGCCTCGGACGGGCTCATTTCGTCGTAAGCAACCAGCTGCACCGCTTCGATGATGTCGCGGATCGGAAGCTCCCAGTTGATCGGGTCGATCACGACACCGGTAGCAAGCTGCGACACGAAGGCGCTCTGCCAGGGATCGTCCTTAAACTCCTCCATCTCCGCCACGTCGAGCCTGGGCGGGTTGGCGCCTTCGATCTGGTTTTCCAGAGCGATGGCGTCCTTGGAGGTGAGGAACTTGATGAGATCCCAAGCGGCCTCGGGGTGCTTGGTGAAGGCGTTGAGCATCAGCGGCTTCACTTCCATGAAGGCCGCGGGCGTGCCGCCTTCGGCGACGGGCAAGGGCACCACGATGGTGTCAGCCATGACCTCGGGGTAGTCCCGGCCATAGCCCCGCATCCACGGGCCGGCGACGACCATCGCGTACTTGCCTTCGACATAACCTTGGTCTTGCGCGGCACCGCCGATGCCGAGCTCATTGGCGTTGACAGCGCCGGACTTGACCAGGTCGTGGTAGAGCGTCAGCACTTGCTCCAACTGCTCAGGCGTCGCGACGACTTGCCACCCGTCGCCAGCTTGGACAAACATGTTTTTGTTGAGCTGGAAGTAGAAGCCCATGAACTCCTGGAAGACACGGGACTCACCCATTTGCGAGGTGAAGGAGAAACCGTGCATTCCGGGTTCCTTTTGGCTGATGGTGGCAGCGACCTCGACGAGCTCGTCCCAGGTGGTGGGGGGCTCAAGGCCGTGCTTTTCGAGAATGCTCTTGCGCACCAAGAGCGGTCGCACGTTGACGACGTAGGGCACGCCCCAGAGCTCGCCGTCGATGGTGAGAGCATCAATGGCGGACTGCAAGAATTGGTCCGACTCGTCCCACTCGGCAAACAGGTCGGTCACCGGTTTGATGAGTCCCGCCCGCTTGTAGGCGACGACGTTTTCCAAAAGGCCCTCGATCACGTCGGGTTGACCGCTGCGAGCCTGCAGGATGTAAAGCCTGCGGAGCTCGTCATAGGTAACGGGCCCGTAGTCGTCTCGAAGCTCGTACCCTTCAGGCAGGTGGTTCTTGACGTTTTCCTGGACCCAAGGCACAAACTCCGAACGCATCGGCTCGACGTCATAGGGCCAGTTCCAGAAGACCAGTTCTGCGGCGCTGGCCACCGACGCGCTCAGCATTAGGACCAGCACGCTCAAAACGACCGCGAAAACACGGGCTTGCTTGCCCATCATCGGGGCAACCTCCTTACGGTTTGTTTCCGGTTTTGAAGCGACGCGACGTGTTACGTGGTGTACGTATTGCATCGTGTTCGTTTGGTCGGGTGACGACATTGTGCTACGTTGTTGCGTTTGTGATTGTGGCTTCAAACACAGCTCTGGCGGTGTCTCAACTTCGTCGTTCATTCGTTTCGGGTTCGTTTCGGAAAGACGCTTCGCGCCGCGTCTCCCTCTCCAACTGTACCGTTTACAACTTCAATTGTTGGCGTCCAGTTTTTGCCCGCTTCGTTTGCAACGTTGGTTGCTGCGTTCCAATCCTCTCCCGACCCATCACCCCTTTACCTGGCGACCTGATGACGACAGCGGCTTGTACCCCCGTCACCTGCTCCCACACTACTTCTCCGTCGTACCGACACGCTTTCTCGCCAGTTTCTTGTAAAACAACTCCGCGTTGGGGATCGCTTCTCCCGAACGCCGGATGCCGATGGCGGCACAAATGACGTCAATCAGCGCCAGCTGCGAGATCCGGGAGGCGATGGACTCCGTCGGAATCGGCGCCCGCCGGACCGCAGAGTACAGGGTTACATCAGCATATTTGGTGATCGGCGAGCCGGGGTAGCTGGTGATCGCGATGGTGCCCGCCCCGAGCTCCCGCGCAGTTTCAAAAGCGTCGACCAGATCGGCGCTGGCGCCTGAGAAGGAGACGCCGAGCACCAGATCTCCGGGCACGGCGTTGACGATCATCGATGTAATAATGTGCGGATCGGAAGAGGTTACAGCTCGGATTCCGAGGCGCAAAAACCGCTGGTAGGCGTCGTAAACCACGGGTGTGGAGCTGCCAAAGCCAAAGAGAAACACTCTTTGCGCGGACAAGATCATCGAAATGGCCTTTTCAAGGCGTTCGAAATCGATGAGGTTGATCGTATCGACCAAAACTTCCGCGTTGATGCGGATGACTTTTTTGGCGATGGATTCGAGAGAGTCGTCTTCGGAGAGGTCTGCCGGGATCTCGGTGCCCAGGTCGATCGAGGCCCGCAGGGCGCCGGCGTTTTGCGCCATTTCCATGCGAAATTCCCGGTAGCCGTTGTAGCCCAGGGCACGGCAAAAACGCACGACGGTCGTTTCGCTCACGTTGACCCGCTGGGCAAATTCGGAGATCGACCAAGAAGGAATCGCAGTCAGGTTTTCCAGGACGAAGGCTGCGATTTTCCTCTCTGTGTCGTTGGACTCTTGCTGCATGCGTGTGAGCCTTTGTAGCGGATTGGACAAGGGCGTCTCGGCAGACATGGTTTCCTCCGTCCTTTCATCACGTATTGTAGCAGTTTCCCACATATGAAGTCAATTGGCGAAAGTTTTTTCCACCTCGATTTTTTCATGCTTGGCTGACTGCCTTGGATGACTGCATATCAGCACGCCGGACTTCCTCCTCGTCTGTTTCGCTGAGTGTGGTTCGCGACGCGAGGCGCGGTGGTTTTCGTCAAGTGTGGGCGAAATGTGAGCGACCGGTACGACGCCGCCGCCTTTGACCAGGCGTGGAACCGCTGGTACCCGGGCGCCGCCGCCCGTGAGTATTCGGTCAATGAGTTCCTCTTGCGGGTGCAGCACGAGGCCAACCAGCTGCTCGCCAGGGCGGCGGGGCCGTAGTGTGGGCACCGAGATCTGGGCATCGACTTCGACGTCCAAGTCGAGTTGTCCAAGTCCAAGGGTGATTGAGTGGAACCCTCTGCCCCGGGGAGATTGCGCCGGGGTTCTACACAGGGGCTCCTCACGGCATGTCCAACTCCCTCAAGCGCCTTCGGGCCGAAGCTCTGCCATCTCCTTGAGCAATCTTTCGATCTCGTTCATCTGGTCCTGGGTGAGGAGGCCAAAGCGCATGGCGGAGCAGTTCTCTTCGACCTGCGCAACGGTTTTGAAGCCCGGGATGGGAATCGCTTGGGGGCTGCGGGCCCAAAGCCATGCCAGGGCTCCTTGGACGAGCGTTCTGCCGTCGCTCTGCAGAATTTCCCGCACAGCGTCGAGGCGGTCGAGGAACTCGGGGATGGGCTTCCCGTCCCGGAAGTAGGCCAGCCAAGGGTGGGGATTGCCCCGCACGTCGTCGCTGGAAAAGCGCGTCTCGCGGGTGAACTTGCCGCTGAGGAGGCCCATCGCCAGCGGGGCGTTGATGATGTTGGCAAGGCCAAACTCCTCGCCCACGGCGAAAAGGGCGGGGGCATCCTGCAGCACGTTGGCGCCGTGCTGGATCGCAACGCCGTTGGATTGCGTTGCGAACGCCCGGGCGTAGCCGGCGTCCCACGTGCTGAGGCCGTAGGCGCGGATCTTGCCTTCCTCCACAAGCCGGTCAAGCGTGGCCCAGACGTCCTGTGCTTGATCTTGGGGAACATCGCCCACGTGGCACTGGTAGAGGTCGATGTAGTCGGTCTGCAAGCGGCGGAGTGAGGCCTCGCACGCCTGGCGGATGTAACTAGGCGAGAGGTTGGTTCCCCCTGCGTGCCGCGTGGTTTCGTCAAAGAGAAAGCCAAACTTGGTGGCGATCACCGCCTCATCCCGGCGGCCTTTGAGGGCCTGGCCCAACACGCGCTCGCTGTGGCCCGCGCCGTATACGTCCGCCGTGTCAAAGAAGTT
>PKEU01000099.1 GCA_002919195.1 bacterium | reverse complement strand
CGCTCCTCGAATTCAGGAAACATGCGATTTCAGAAATTTACTGATCGACCCGGTTCCCTTCCGGCTCCCGTTTCGATGTCTCATCTTCACGAATCGTCTCTCAAATAGCCATCCCCTGTCCGCAGAAAAGCCGAGCACTTCTCCCGCATTACCCGAGCCGCCTGATGTATTCGGCGACGAGCTGCGTCTGCTCCAGGCCTCGGGCGGTCGTCTCCACCCGCATGGGCAGGGCGTCACCGGCTGTTCCGTAGCGGACACCGATCACCCCTCGCTCCGGATCGAGGATTCGTACCCGCTCGCCCTGATGCATCTCCTCGGCGTAGCCGACGAACGACACGCAAGAGATTTGGCAAAGCCGGTCTACGTACCGCTCCCAGCCGCGCGGCCGCTTGTGCGGCTTGTTCTCGAAATGTTTCTTTTTCTCCGGGGGCAGCGGCGAAGGCTCGGGCCACTCGACCGGCTTGCCGGCGACCATTTGCTCTTGGGCGGCCCGGTAGAGCAGGAGCCCGGCCGGCGACAGGTAAACGTACCCGTCATCGCCATCCTCCACAAGAGCTCGCAGCGCAGGCTCCCGGTTGAGCCAGGACTCCACCTCTACCGGCCGGCGCGGCTCCTCCTCGATCCACTGGAAGAACTCCTTGTTGCGCGCGGCAAACGCCGTATCCCACGCCAAGGGGAGCTGGGGCAGTGTGACGAGCTCATTGTGCAGCTCGTGAATGTACACGACCTCGACCTGCAGGAGCGCGCCAAGCAAGTTGAGGTAAGCGATCTCCGCCTTGAACCCGCCGGTCGCGCAGATGATGATGCGCTCCCCAGTGTTACCCAGGCGGCTCTGGCGGATCAAACCGCACGTCAGGTCGATCAGCGACTTGAGACCCCGGGAAAAGTTCCGCGCCCCGTAGCCCAACTGGGCGATCCGCTTCAACTCCACACTGCGGCAGCGGCGCCCGTAGTAGGCCGCCAGGCGCTCGGCGCAGAAAGCGCCGTCAGGCGTGTCCGAGTGGAGGAAGACGAGTCGATCGTCCGGCCCTACCTCCAGCCGGCTCAGGGTGTTCATCTCCGCGCTCGCCTTAACCGGATCCGCCTGCTGCAGCCACTCGTCCACCACCTTGGCGTCCGGATACTCCGCCCCGCCCCCCGGACTCCACTTCCAAGGCCTATCCTTTCCCGTCAACAAGGAAGTGCCCACACTACAAATCAACATCCGGGTCATCGAACACACCTCCCAATGCAGAGGATACAAGGACAAGGAGAACGGCGCACGGATAACAACGTTGCCGCTGCAACCGCACGCACTACGAATCCCAGACACTGGTCACAGCGGCCGGGACGACGATCCGCTCCGGTGAGAGCTGGATGCCGTAAGCGGAACTCCCGTCCCACGAGATGCGGGCCACGCGAAAAGCACGGCGGCCCGGCCGGTCGCCTATTTCGCGGTTGATCCTCGATACGGTCTCACGAAGCGCCCGCAGGCGGTCTTCCATCGTGCTCTCCGAACTCGACCAGCGCGAGAGCGTCTCGAGGCGGTGGTCCTTGAACCCGCCAAGCGCCACGAGCCTCCGCAGGGGTTGATGGAGAAGGGCGTCCTGCACCTCGGCCACGGGCACGAAGCAACGGTCGCAGCCCGGGCATTCGGGAAGGCAGCGAGCCCGCCGGGCTGCCAGGGCGACATAAACCACGCGGGCGAGCGCCGGCAGACGGAGATGATTCTCGCCGATGAACACCTCGAGCGCGTTGCCGATGCGCAGGAGGGGCGGCTCCTTGAGATGAGACAACTCCTCTTCGACCCGGCGGACGAGCTCGCTGTAGCTCGACGGGCTGCCAGGTACATTCAGGACATCGAGATGCTCCCGCAAGAGTGCCACGGGCACCTCCACTAGCTCGATCAGCCCAGGGGGCGAACCCGGGGGCGGATAAAAAAAGTCGCGGTCCGCTTCGAGGTGGGGCGGGACGAGGACGTGAAAGAGCCGGTCGCCTTCGCGCCCGTAGAACTGGAGTGCCAGCGCCAGGTAGGGACCGATGGTCTTTCGGGCCCCGGCGAGGGAGCAAAAGAGGCGGCGCGAAGGGTCGGCGGCTTGGTCCCGGATAAAGCTCAGCAAGGTGTCGGCAACGAGCTCGTTATCCTCGCGCGTGCGAATGTCTTCGAGGGGTCGATCTGCGTTGAGCCGCAGCCCAGCGGGGGCGTCGGCCGCGCGGCCGAACACCTTTGTCTGTACCTCCGGCGGCCGTAGGCCGTACTCGGCGAAGAGACGGTAGAGCGCGCCCCTTCCCCCGTCGATCAGGGTGCGCTCGATCACGCTGGCCCCTCCGCTTGTCGTCCACATGTAGATCTCGTCGATCGGCTCCCCACGTTCGCAGGCAAGGGCGTACACGGTCTCGGTAACGACTTGCGGCGACAAACCGACGGAAATGACGAGCACACCTCTGGAGCGGGACCGCGGGCGGGGTCGCCGTCCCGGCTCCCCTAGCGATCGCTGTTCGTTCAACGTCAAACCCCCGGTGCTTCTGATTCCTCTTACACTCCCGCCTGCTTGCGCAGCTCCGCCTCGACGGCTTCGTCCGGCGCCATGCGGCCGTAACCCACCGCCGTCTTGGCGCCCGCCCCCGCCCAGTCGAGCGCCCCGGCCAACCAATCCATGACACGGTCGAGATCCTCGCCGGAGACGTTCCCGGCCGGGATCACCCCGAAGAGGAACCGCGCGCCTTGTTCCGTCGTCAGGAAGAAGACGGGGACGGGCGACCGCCAGTCGCCGGGCGGGTCGTCCTCGGTCCAATTGGCGTAGTGGGGCGTCATCACGTCAACAGCGAGCCGGGGCGGCCGGCAAGGAATCGCGTCGAGAAACGCGACGGCGCCCTGTTGGCTTTCTTGGCCGCCTTCGCTTCGCTCGTCAGCGTCACGGCCGAAGAGGCGCCGCATCCGCTCACCGTCCTCCGGAGCGACGAGCCGGGTCCAGGCTCGCACCATCCCCTTCACCGAGCTCCCGGGGAGGTAAGGCACCCCCAGGGTGGAATGCCAGGCGAAACCGTTCTCTACGGGATGCCGCCGCCCAAGTCCCGTGACGAAGCGGGAAGTGGTGCGAAAGACCCGCCAGCGCCCTCCGTGCGCCTCGACTAAACGAACCATCCTTACAGCGCTCTCGCGCAGGAGATCCTCCCACCCCACAGGCGTGCCGCCTTGCGCGAGCTTCGTCAGCCAGTCGAGCTTCGGATTGTCGTCGCGCGTGGCCTGGGTCGTCCAACTGGGGATCGCGCTGGCGGCCTCTGCGCCCTCCGAGCGGCGCAAGCGCTCCTGCTGTTGCTGGCGCCCCTGCTGCCGCTCCTCTTGCTGCGCCGACGGTTCTAACAAACGCCAGCGGTCGAAGAACTTGTCGAACCAAAGTCCG
This sequence comes from bacterium, assembly GCA_002919195.1. Lineage (GTDB taxonomy): Bacteria > Bacillota > Limnochordia > DTU080 > RSA5 > RSA7. Next base: position 6,649 of record PKEU01000099.1, on the reverse strand, counting down.
AGGTTCCCGTCGCCGCACTCCTTCGGCAGTGCTCCCTCGAATCGGTAGAGGGGCAGCAGGGGTTCTTTCCGGGTCTCCCGCCGGGTCTTCTCCCCACCTTCGCGACGGCCACCGTGTTGTCGGATTTCCCGACGGGCGTTCATATTACACCTCCTCCCGCCGCGGGAGGTGCGCCTGGCAGAACTTCTTGTGCCACTCGAGCCAGGCAAGTGCCTCGGCCTGTGCGCGCAGGTAGGCTTGCTGGGGGGCTGCCATCATCGCTGTGAGCACGTCGCTGGCCCCCGGGTAGACTCCCCCGTCCGGTCGGCAGAGCCACCGGTTCAAGTTCTGAAAGAGCAGGAAGTGCGCCGCCTCCTCCGGTTCCCTGCGACCCTTGTTGTCGCCCGGTCCGGCCGCAGCCAGCTCCGTAGCGAGCGCTTGGCCCAGGCCGTTCATCACGATCGCGGAGGCAAGCCGCTCCACGTACGAGCGGTATAAGGCGCGGAAATCGCGGTCACCCTTGGCCATCACTTCCTGCACACATGCCAGGGCGTCCGCCGCCCGGCGCTGGTCAAGGCTCCGAGTGTCCATCCCGCTGCCGGTTTGCGTGCTCACGCTGCGCCGCCCCCTTTCGCCGCCGCTTCCGACTGCCGCACCGTCACGGCGAACCACCCCTGTCCCACGGTCTCATTTCCCCCCGCCTGGAGGTACGGCCGCTCCGCGGGAAAGAGACGGCTGAGCGCTCCCAAGGCACCTTCGCGCCGCTCGACGACAAGGGCATACATCAGCGTGTCCGGCGGGATGCTCTCCTCGAACCAGAGGTTCTTGCTCGTCTTTGTATCCTTATCGAGCTGGTTGCGGGCTTGAATCGGCAGCCCGTACCGGGCGAACCACGCGAAGTCGTTGTCATCGAGCACCACGAGCTGCCGCGGCAGGCGCCGGCGCGTCTCCTCGTGTGCGATCAAGGGCGCCAGCGCCTCGATCAACTCGGGATCCGGCGCGCCCGTCACCCGGAACTCCCGCTCCTCCAGGAAAAGGCGGTCTTCCCCCGTGGCGAGAGCGCACATCGGCTCTACCGAGGGAACCGGGGGCAGAGGGTCCACCCCAGCCCGCTTCAAGTCTCTTTGGTACCTTTCAATGAGGAACGGACAGGTCACCCAGCGATAAGCGCCGGTGAGCGACCGAACCGGAAGCAGAAGGAGGCGCGCGTCGGAGACCAAGAGCGATCCCGCTTCGTCCTGGGTTCCGAAAATGTCCTTCTCAAAATTCTCATCGTTGTTGGTGCTCCGTCGACCCTGGTCGCGCAGCGCGCCTTTCAGACTCGAGCCGGCGATAAAAGGATAGTCGGTGGCTGCTTCCCGGGCGACGGGGAGGTCGACGACGCCGGTGCTCCGACCGGTACCCGGGTGGATCGACGTCTCAGCCAAGAGCCCGATGACAGCGCTTCGCACACGATTCCCTCCTCACGAAGTCAACCGTTGGGCCAAACGCCGATGGCGACGACTCCGTAGCCATAGGCAGTCCGCTCGCCGATCCGGGGCAGCCCAACGCCCCGGCGGGCGATCGCGTTCAGAACCGATGCCGGCGAGGTCTCGCAGAAGAGCACGCTCCCTGCGGGCAGCACCGAACGAACCGGAGATGGCGACCGCTCCAGCGAGTTCCACCCGCCGATGCGGAGCGGCCGGTCGAGGCAGGCGCTCACCAATCTGGCATCGCCCAGGCCGGGGATAGGTGCTTCTCCGCGGCAGGCGGCGCCGTCGAGCACCAGCGGCGTCAGGGCGATCACCATCAGCCGCCCCGAGGCGAACGCCTCCGCCACCGGCATATCCAGCCCGTCGAGCGATTTCGCCTCCCAGGGCTCGCACGCGGCCAACCGCCCTTCACCGCCGAAGGGAACAAGCGAGCCGGATGGGAGGGACCAGCCGGCGGGCCAGCCGGCGACCCGCGCCCCGATCGCCACTCCCCGGAGCAGCCTCACGAAGCGTGCGCTGTACAACCTTCCCTCCTGCGCCGATCGCCGATTCGCGTCCCTCTCGAGGCCGATGCGCCGCTCCACACGCCACAGGTCTTTCTGAGCGACGAGTGCTTCTTCAGGAGGCAGCCCGCCTCGGAGTACCTCGCCCAGCGCGTTGAGCTTCAGCCACCATCCAGAGGCCGCCTTCAACTCTTCCGGCTTGATGTTCCATGGATTCTTCACTATTTGCGGCAGGCGCACGCCGTCGCCCAGATCGCACGTGACGGGGGAACCAGGGCCTAAGAGCGCCCTGGGGTGCCATCTATCGCCTTCGCTGCGGCCCACCACATGCCGGGGTACCGGAATCAGGGGAACGTCGTCTTGGAGCAAGAAGGGCGCTTCGAAACTTAAACTCCCGAGGTCCTCTGGCCCGTTACCGAGCACAGGGTTGAGGTCGGCGGGCCACCGGCGATCCTGGCCGTTCCAACCGTTGTACCGCGCCAGGGCCGCCCGCACCGCTCCGACAACCGACTCGGGACTTGGAGGGAACATCCCGCCTACGTCGGCCTGGGACGTCCCATCCGACGCAAAAGGCGTCCCGTCGCGAAAGAACAGGGTGTCGACGGCGGAGAACCGCACTCCGATCACTCGTCCGTTCCCTCCTCTCCCCGGTTCGCGAGGAACTTGGCGACCAGCAGGCCGTCAACGCCGATGGTCAGCCCCCGGCGTCCTTCCCCGCCGCTTCCCTCGTCGCCGTTCCCCGCGTGCGGCTCGCGGCGCTCCCGGCAGGATCGGGGCAAGATATCCAGGATTGCCTGGACTAGCTCCTCCACGTTTTCATCGTTGCGCGTGCCGCTGCTGATGACCCTAACGCCGTCGCCGCCGCCGCTGTCCCCCGTTGCTTCGCGGCCGCTTCCGCTCGGGGCAGGGCGATGCTCGAAACTATTTCGCACTTCCGCCCTCACGAAAGCCGGCAGGTCCACCCCCTCCAACAGTCGCCCCCACGTGCCAGGCGCCCATACGGGCCATTCACACAAAAGGCCCAGGGTATTCCGCAGCCGGTACAGGAGGGAGGTGGAGAGCGGTCCCCCGGCTTCCCTGTCGAGGTGCGAAGCCAACCGCTGGATGGCGTCGACCGCGTCGATGAATGCCTCGGGCGAGGCTCCACCCCCAGGCGCCTGTCCGACCCCGTGGCCGGAGACATCGCTGAAGGCGGGGCGCCGCCAGGTGGTCACCCACTGGGCGTGCAATCCGCCGCGCTTGAGCACGCCCACCGCCAGGGAATCCCTCCCGTTCTCGTCTTTGGCCACGTCGTCGAGGAGCCGCCGCAGCTCGCCGAGGGAAGTATTCATAGGAATCCTGGCGTGGGTGAACAGGACGGCGGCGGAGAGCGTCGGTTCAATTCCAGCCGGTACGGCCTGATGAGCGGGATCTTCGGAGCCGAACGAGTCTCTGTATGCTGCAGCAAGCTCCCGGGCGCAGTCAAGCGCCGTCGTCGACGGGAGCATGGCGAGCACGTCGTCTCCCCCGGCGTACACCACCACGCCCGAGTGGCGGTCAACGATGTCCGGCACCCGGGCGCTGAAGCGACGTAGCGCCTCGCTCACCTCGCCCTCCTTGTACACCTGCAGCAACTCGCCGAGCCGGTCACCGTCGGCGAGAAGCAATGCGTAGAAGAGCGACGGCGAGCCCAACGGTTTCCCGTCTGCACCCTTGGCTTGAGCGATATCCTTCAACCGCTGAGCCAGCTCCCTGCGGATCGCGGCGCTCCGGTCCGGATCCTCCTCCGGGAGCACACAGAGCCGCTCGTTCAGAACCGCATCGGCGTGGAAGAAGTTCCCGTCGAGTCGTTCGAAACCGCCTGTATCGTGCGGTGTGTCGAGGGCCCGGCCTAGGCCGAGGGCTGTCCTACCGCCTGTCCTGCGCACCGGCCGGCGCTCGGAAAAGACCTCTCTGGGCGCTACGTTCGCCACCGCCCGGGCGTACTGCGCCGCCTGCTCGGGTACGCTCTCGAGCACTCGGTCGATCCACGGAACGGCAGCCATGTACACGGTCGAGGGCCACTTGGAAACGTCGATGCGCCCGCCTATCGCCTCCTCGGAGACACTGGCGAAGAGCCGTTTCACCAAGGCAATGGCACACAGCCGGTCTCCAGGCGGCAGATTGAGCGGGCCCGCCTTCTTCCGGATCTCCGCCCAGAACCGGTCCTGGGCCTCTCGTTCGCGCGGCCCTCGCGCCCGCACGTACCCCGAGAGCTCCTGAAAGTCGGGCATCACCATACACTTGTCGCCGGGCTCGTCGGGAAGGTGGTGCGTCCGCCACAACTTCCGGCGGGCCAGGGACGCGTCAGCTTCGCCCTCGGGGGCGACCGTCCATGCCACTTCCCAGTATCGCTCCGTCTGGCGACGCCAGATGGCGGCTACGTCAACTCCGAGCTCGTCGGCGCCGGCCACATACCGGTCCCACACTACCTGGCAGATGTGCCGCCACGCCCGTTCGAGCTCCCCCACACCTTCTTGGGCTGCCCGCCGCCCCGCTTCGACGCTGTCGACCCAGGCCACGAAATGATTGGGAACGGAGCCAACGTAGGGCGGGCGCTCCAGACCACCGCTGCCTTGGGCCTGGCGCTCGACCCATTGAAAGAGCGGGTCTTTTTCCAAGTTCGGCCGTACGATCTTTCCCCCGGCCCGGACCACGCCCAGGGCGGCTCTCGCCGCAAGGTACGAGAGCAGGTAGGAGCTCCCCCACAGGTCCCTGGTGCGCCGGGACTGAGCGACGAAGCCCTGAACGGGGCCGATCGAAACGCTCAAGAGCATCGAACCGCTCACACCCACCTCACCTCAGTTGCGGTACCGAAGCCTGTCTTGGGCGTGTTGTCGTGTTCCTGCGAACGTTTGAGGAGTCGGTTGAGGAACTCCTCGACCGGTTCGTACAGGTTTGATAGATCCTTCTCGAGTTCCACGCGGATGTGCTCCATCGCCACCTTCGACCCCGCGGGCAGGAACCGCGCCGGCAAGAACGTGAGTACCCCCACCGGGGTCGTGCCGCAGAGGTGGATGTGGATGAAGAGCGGACTGGCGCGCCGGTCGAGTTTCTTGCCTGGCGGGCCGAGCGGCCTGACCGATCGGTTCGGTTTCTCCTCTTTTGAAAGGCTCGAGAAGCGGTAATTGTGGGGCAGTCCGAAAGCGATGCGCCGGGGATGTGTTCGGACGGATTCCTTGAGTTCTAGCATCAGGTCGTGGTCCTCTTTAAAGCGGCGCTCGCTAGGCCGGCCAGCCACCTGGCCGTTCCTTCCCCAGCCCCTGTAGAGCATCAGCTCGAGACCGATCTGGTCGAGGAGCCGGAGAGGCTCCTTCGTTGTGCTGCTCGTGACGACCACGGAGCGGGCGAAGGGGGAAAGCGCCGTGTACTCCGGAAACCGCCTAGGCGCCCCGGCGACGCTGAAGCGCGCTAGCGCTTCGCGGAGCTGGTCGACGCTTGCCGGAGGCTGCCAGAGGTCGCTCACCTCTTTGGAACCGAGCGAGCCGACCGTGAGCCGGTTCAAGGTGAGCGAGCCGAACCCCCTGCGGCTCCTGGCCCCCATGCCTCCCATAAGGCCGATCGCCTTTAAGGCGTCGATCAACGTCTCGAGAGCGGTGGCGCTGATCTTATTCTTGAGCACGAGCATTTCGACAGTGAAGCCAACCGGTGGGCAGAGGGCGGCGCGCTGGATGCAGCCCATCTGTTGGCCGCCGCCTTGAACGAGGCCGTATCCGAGGTAATAGACGCCCTGCGGATGGGCTGCGGGGCCCCCGGGACGAAGGTTGGGGACCAGGCAATCCCCGCGGCGAAGCCGCGTTCCGCGGTTTTCCACCACTATGCGCATAAGTAGCGCCGACTGACCGTCTTTTCCGGGGCTGCCAAACGTCCTGCTCTCTTCTTCCCTGATCCGCTGCAAGTCGCCTTGAAACCTGGACCACGCCAGGGCGCGCCACCAAAACCGGAGCACGCCCTTGAAACTCGGAAGCCGCAGTTCTGGCTCATCTTGGGCAGCTCCCACGCTGAATAGCGGCGTGGTAAGGGAATACGTCGCCCTGACGATATCCGGCATGCCGCGCCCTCCAACCCGTTCCATAGAATCCCATTCCGTTCAAGAATTTAAGGGGCGGAACTCACGCATACAAGGTTAACAACATTGCCAGCATTTAGGAGAAGGCAGCCCTGCCGTTCGACCCCCGGAAGCAGGAAGAGCGCTTAAGGTAACCGACTCCAATCTTACCATTCTCTCACATTTTTTGCAATGTTGCCGAGACGTGGCGGTCTGAGTCAAGCCCTCTGGGGCACGAAGTCTGAGTCAAGTCGTCCGGGGCAGAAGCCAGTCTTTGGTTGATCAGACGGTTGTGCCGGAGATGAACCGGTGCACCAAGTGCGACAATCCGCCAGAGTGAATACGTCCTCCGTCAGTGATGGGCACGTGGGCTCGCAACACCTCAACCCATCCTCAACCGCATCCCCATGCCCCTGCAGGACGCAACGCCCCCATACATGCAAGAGTGTCGTCGATCTCCGGTAGTGCAAAAACCCTGGGAGGTCGACGACAGTCGTTTTTCTGGAGGATTCACTGTAGCTGGGTCGAAACATCACGCACGGGTACCGAATGTTTCGCCTCTGGAAAGAGGTACCTCGCGAAACCCCAGCAATCAAGGGGTTTGGGCTCTACCTATGAGGGATTGAAAC
>PKEU01000033.1 GCA_002919195.1 bacterium | reverse complement strand
GTCACGGGCTTTGTTGTCCCCTACCAAAGCTACACCTACGATTACTGGGGGCAGCCTGTGCCTGCTCCCCAGGCCTACCTGCCCGTCTCGTTCATCCGGGGGGAAGATCTCGGCGTCGGCGACCTTAGAAGCCCTAACGATCTCCACGTCAGCGCGAGCGGTCATGTCTACATCGCCGATACCGGCAACCACCGGGTGATCGTCCTGGATCCGGAGTGGCGCCTGGTCCGCGTCATCAGTGAGTTTGAGCATGCCGGCGGCACGGACCGGCTCAACTCGCCTCGAGGCCTCTACGTCACCGCCGATGAATCGCTCTACGTCGCCGATACAGGCAACTCGCGCATCGTTCACTTCGATGCCGGCGGCCGGCTCGTCCGCACGATCGGCCCACCGGAATCCGACATGCCCGGCATCCTCCCCGCGAATTTCAATTACCGTCCACTCAAGGTGGGTGTCGACAGGCATGGGCGGATCTACGTCGTGGCGCAAGACCTTTACGAAGGCTTGATCACCTTCAGCCAAGACGGTCGCTTTCGCGGCTTTGTGGGCGCGCCGCGCGTTACGCCTAACTTCATCGATTACCTTTGGTCACGCCTCGCCACGCGGGAGCAACGGGCGCAGCTGCAGGCCTTTTTGCCTACGGAATACAGCAACTTTGATCTCGATCCTGAGGGATTCATCTACGCGACGGTGGTGGATCGCGATGAGAGCACAGCGTCCACCAGGCATGACCGTGTCAAGCTGCTCAACCCCAAGGGGGAGGACCTGCTCCGGCGCATCGGTTTCCACCCTCCCATCGGTGACGTGCAGTTTCCTGACCGGTGGTCCACCGCCAGCCAGAGAGGCTCGTCACTCTTGGCCGATGTGGTGGTACACGAACTCGGTGTCTACAGCGTCCTCGACTCCAACCGGGGACGCGTGTTCACCTACGACAGCAACGGCAACCTCCTTTATGTCTTTGGGTATCGTGGCACCGACCACGGCCGGGTGACGCAGCCGGTAGCGCTCGCGCGCAAAGGGCACCAAATGATGATCCTCGATGCCCAGCAGGGCGCGATCGTGTTGTTTGAGCCGACGGAGTACGCCCTCCTGATCTGGGCGGCCATGCACGCCTACCATCGCGGTGAGTACCAAGAGACGGAGGCGCTCTGGCGCAAAGTCCTGGAGCTCAACGCCAACTACGACCTGGCGTACACGGGAATTGGACGGTCGCTTCTCCGGCGGGGCGAATACGCCGAAGCGATGCGCTATTTCCGGCTGGGCAACAACCGTCGCGACTACTCTGAGGCCTTCTCCTTATACCGCCGGGGAGTGATCTACGAAAACTTCGGAGCCGCAGCCATGATCGGGATCGTGGTGATCGGCGGGGGAATTGCTCTCCGTCCGTGGATTCGCCGGCGGCTCACCTGGGCTCGGGCCAAGACCGCAGCATTGATCGACGCGCAACACCTCTCAGGTCTCAAAAAGCTTCTCGCTCAGACGCTGGCGGGGCTGCAATTGGCTCGCTTCGCCCTCTTCCACCCGCACGAAGGGTTTCGTCGCCTCAAAATGATGGGTACATCGGCGCTGCCGTCCGCGGCAGTCATCCTCTTCGCCGTGACCGCGACCTATGTTGCCTCGCGCCAGTACACAGGGTTTATCTTCAACACGACCGACCTCACGCGCATCAACCTCTATATGGAGGTCGCCAGTGTCATCGTCCCCTTTTTGCTCTGGTGCGTCGTCAACTGGGCGCTCACGACGTTGATGGACGGCAAAGGCAAGTTTTGGGAGATCGTGGCCGCAACGTCGTTTGCTCTGTTGCCGATGTTTTTGATCCCAGCGCCGCTGATTGTGATCAGCAATTATATCACAGCCGAGGAAGGCTCCTTCTATTACTTCTTCCAGGTCATAGCCATGTTGTGGACCGCCGTCTTGATCCTCTTGGGAGCTGTCATGACGATCCACGACTACGACTTCACCAAGTCGTTCTGGACGTGTGTTCTCACAGTAGCAGGCATCGGTTTTGTCCTCTTCCTCACCTTTTTGGCAGTCAACCTTTCGGAGCAGGTTGTGTTATTCGTCAACGACATCGTCACGGAGTTCTTGTACCGGACCTGAGCTTGTGGGCAGGTGAGTCGGATTGCGATGGAAACACGCTCTTCTCGGATGGATCGGTCTTTGCCTGGTGATAACCGCCAGCGGCCTTGCCCAACGCCCGGAGAGTCTCGCCGGCTTTGATCTCGTTGCGGAAAGCGATGCGCTCGCTCTTTTCCTCAACGAGGATACGGTGGAATTCGCGGTGCTCCACAAAGCCAGTGGCCGGGTATGGCACTCCAATCCTTACGACCGCCAGCGCAAGGAGACGATCGCTGGTGGTGCGAGCAAGGCCATGCTCAACGCCCAGTTAATCCTCACGTATTACCTGGCCAACCGGCAATACCAGATGGATAGTTATAACGATGCTGTCGCCCACGGTCAGTACCGGATCAACACGATTCCCGGCGGATTTCGCATCGATTTCGAGTTTGGAAAACGCTGGGAGGACTCGCAATACCTGCCTCTGGTCATCTCGGAAGAACGCTTCAATGATCTCATCCTATCCAAGATACCTGACGAGCGCGATCGCAAATTCTTACGGGATCTCTACATTCTCTTTGAACTTGAAGAGGGGTACGTCGATTCCGATTCCATCAGCGTGCTGGGTGTCGACATGGACGCGCTTCTCGGTGGGTACGGCGTCAAAGTGCATGACCAGGTGCGTGCCAACGACAAGCGCAGGCTGTTTCAGGAGTACCTCAACCTGGTGCGGGACGGGAAGCGCTACACCACCCTGGGCGAGATAAAGGCCGAGGATATCGCAGGCCTTTATGATACGCCCACGTTGATGCTGCGCTGGAGCATTCGACAGTGGGATCGAGACGATGCCATTGCTTTGGTAAAACAGACGGGCTACACCCCCGAGGACGCAGCGGTCGATCATGAGCGTTACAGCGTCGCTCCACCCTATCCCGATCTTCGCACCTTCCGGGCCTCGCTCGAGGTGTTTTTAGAAGGTGATACGCTCGTCGCGCGCATCCCCGGTGGGAGCATCAGTTTTCCCGATCGTGTCTACGATCCCGCGGCCGACAAGACCGTTACGTACCCGCTGACCGCCATCAGCCTGTTGCCCTACTTCGGCGCGTCCGATAGCAACTCCGACGGCTACCTCTTCATTCCCGACGGCTCAGGCGCCTTGATCTACGCCAACAACGGCAAAACGACGGCGCAGCCGTACAATCGCAGGGTGTACGGCACGGACTACGCGATGCAGCCGACGCCGGAATTTTCCACTGTCGAGCTGGCACAGATCCACTTGCCTGTCTTCGGCATGAAAGACAACGATCAAGCCTTTCTTGCCGTGATCGAAAAAGGCGATGCTATCGCGCGCATCGAGGCCACCGTTTACGGAATGCGCGACTCCTTCAACAGGGTTTGGGCGAGTTTCGACGTGATGCCCCAGGTCCGCGTGCACCTTGAATCCGCCGGCGAACTCATTGGCCTGCGGCAGCTGTTTATCAATATGTATCAATCGCGGCTCTACCAAGGCGACGTGGTCATCCGGTACATGTTTTTGACCGGCGAGGACGCGACCTACTCCGGTATGGCCAGGCGATATCAAAGCTACCTCGTCGAGCGATACGGCCTCACGCCCCTTGAGCCCAGGACTTCTCTCCCCCTCATCCTTGATGTCATCGGCGGCATCGATCGTATCCAACCCGTCTTTGGCGTCCCCTCCAACGTCGTCGTACCGCTGACAACCTATGCGCAAGCAGGCACGATCGTCCAGGACCTCGCGGCGTCAGGCGTCAACACGCTTGAGCTGCGTATGCTGGGATGGCTAAAAGGCGGGATCAACCATATTTTCCCCGACACGGTACAGCTCGAGTCCAAGATCGGAAATGAAGCGGATCTCGCTCGCCTTGCCACCTCGCTCCAGGCGCTCGGGGGCGCGCTTTATCCCAGCGTCGATTTTACCGTCGTGCACCGCGATCGGTTCACCGACAGCTTCGTCGGGTTTCTCCATGCTTCGCGCTTTCTCAACCGCAATCAGGCGTATTTGAACCAACACAACCCAGCGACGCTGCAACCAGACCCCGCCGAGCGCCGGGCGCTGCTCTCCCCGGCGCAATACGCTCGCGTCATTGAGAAGTTTGCCCGCGGGTATGCTCGGCTCGGGGTCCAAGGGCTCTCTTTAGGTGATCTTGGAAGGCGCCTGGTCAGCGACTTTCGCCTCAACCCAGACAGGCTCATCGACCGTCAACAGGCGCTCACGATCGTCACTCAAGAGCTGGCACGCCTCCAGCAGCTCGGGCTGAAGCTGATGATCGACGGCGCCAACGCCTACGCGCTGCCCTACGCCTCCTATGTGGTCAATGCCCCGTGGTTTAGCCGGGGTCCTGAAATCCTCGATCAACCCGTTCCCTTTTATCAAATGGTCCTGAGCGGGTACATCCCGCACGTGGCGCCACCTGGCAACCTGACGCCGCTGGAGCGGCGCGCTTACATGCTCAAGCTCCTGGAGACGGGAGCCTTGCCCTCTTTTGCCGTCGGTTATGCCGACGGATCGCTGGTGAAAAAAAGCTCCTTTGACGACCTCTACTCCATCTCCTACGAAGCGCAGAAAGAGAGGATCCTCTCCCTCTATCAAGAGATCCAAGGCGTTCACACGAACCTGTGGTGGCAAAGGATCGTCGACCACTCGTGCCTGACGCGGGAGATCTGCGCCACCCGATATGAAGATGGCGCCGTGCTTCTGGTTAACTACGGGAGGGAGGGGGTCCTCATCGACGGAGTCAGAGTGCCCCCCATGGGATACGCAGTCATCCATGAGAGTTCGCGCGGCGAGGGTGGTGTCTAACATGAGGCTCAGCTTCGAAAAGCAGAAAAAGATCGGTGGATTTCTCTTCACGCTCCCGTTTGTGATCGGGTTCTTCCTCTTCTTTCTCTACCCACTGGTTCAAGCGGTGATCTTCAGCTTCAATGAGTTGGTCTTGACCAGCACCACGTTTGAGCTCCAGCCGCGCGGATGGGAGAACTACCGGTACGCGTTGCAAGTCCACCCCGAATTCACCCGGACCTTTGTCGAGGTGATTGGACAGCTTCTCACCCGCTTGCCGTTGATCATCGCCTTCAGTTTCTTTGCCGCCACCCTTCTTAACCAGGAGTTTCGCGGCCGGGCGTTGGTGCGCGCCCTCTTCTTCTTGCCCGTCATCATGAGCGCGGGGATCGTCATGCGGCTGGAAATGAACGACTACTCCGTGATCATGCTTCAGGCCGCCCGCTCCGGCGCCGGCTTTGGGGGCGCTGCGCTCCGCAACCTTTTTGCAGACAGCGCTTACATGCCGTCATGGCTTCTCGACTACGTCATCGGCGCCGCAGAAAGCCTCCCCATCGTCATCCGGTCGTCGGGAGTGCAGATTCTCATCTTTCTCGCGGGGTTGCAATCGATCCCCCGGGAAATCTACGAAGCGGTCAGCGTCGAAGGGGCGACTCCCTGGGAGCGCTTTTGGTTGGTTACCTTCCCGATGCTGAGCCCTTTGCTCTTGACCAACATCATTTACACCATCGTCGATTCGTTGACGGCCATGAACAATCAGCTCGTCATTATGATCCGCGATACGATGCTGCGAGGAGCTGGATACGGCGCTGCCATGGCGATGGCGATGATCTACTTTGTGACCATCGCCATCATCCTGCTCGTCGTCTACCGGCTGATCTCGCGCAAGATCTTCTACTACGTGGATTGAGAGGGGAAGGTGTTGATGATGAGCACAGCTGCGCTCCGGCGCCTCAACAAATGGACGATCAGCGTCCTTAGAACGATCCTTTTGATCGGCATCTGCTTTGTGATATTGCTGCCGCTCATCAACAGGCTCTCGACCGCGCTCATGCCCGTCGAAGACCTGTACGATCAATCGGTGCGTTGGATTCCCAGAAACCCGACGCTTCGCAACTTCCAGCTGGTCTGGGTCCACATGGAGTACGTCAAAGCCTTTACCAACTCGTTTCTGCTCGCGCTGACGACCAGCGTCCTGCAGGTAGCCTCATGCACGCTGGTAGGGTACGGCCTCGCACGCTTTCGCTTCCCCGGCAACGGGCTGATCTTCGCGATGGCCATCTTCACGTTGATCGTACCGCCGCAACTCATCATTGTGCCCATGTATCTCAACTTCCGCTTCTTCAACTTCATGGGACTCCTCGGCGACAACACGATCAACCTGATCGGCACCTACTGGCCCTTCATCCTGACGTCGATGACCGGGACGGGCTTTCGCAACGGGCTCTACATCTTTATCATGAGACAGTTTTTCCGCGGGATGCCTCGAGAGCTCGAAGAGGCGGCGTTTATCGACGGCGCCGGGCTTTTCCGCACGTTCTTCCGGGTCATGCTCCCCGGAAGCATCCCCGGGCTGATCGTCGCCTTCCTCTTTTCCTTCGTCTGGCAGTGGAACGACTACCTTTACGTCACCACGTTCATGAGCAATCAGACGTTTCTGCCGCAGGCCCTCGAGGCTGCTCCGGGGCGAATCGGCCGGATGCTCAGCCAGACGGACGCCCTCGCGTCGAGCAGCGGGTTTCTTGACAACCACTTCTACTCCTTGATCAACAACGCCGGGATGCTCCTCGTCATCCTGCCGCTACTCATCCTTTACCTCTTTATGCAGCGGCACTTCGTCGAGAGCATCGAAAGGACGGGGATCGTCGGCTGATGGCTACTTGGGAGGGTGACGCGATGCGACAACGGTGGAAAGCGATCCGGACGGGAGCTCGTCTCGCTTTAGCCTGCCTCATCGTGGCGGCTGCAGCCTTCGTCGCCCCGGTGGTGTGGGCAGCGGACATGGAGGACGTTTCCGTCCTGACACCGAGCGCCGGGGAAAACCTCGAGGCAAGCGCTATCCTCACCACCGGCGCCTCGGCCGAGCCCGTCCAAGGAGCGGCCCACGACGAGAGGCTCGAGGGGAACACGCTGGCGGGCGCCCAGCCCCAGGCTGCGCCTCCGACCCCTTCGTCGTCACAGCCCCTCTACGTCCACCGGCCGTCGTACCGGGAATACCTCGACGCCCACCAGGGAGCGCCTTCGCCCGACGTGGAGATCGTCATCCCCTCCGTGGCCTACTCGGACAAGAGCCCCGATATGGAGGTCCAGCGCCTCGCGAATGCCTACGGCCGGCCAGGAGCGGCGCTCTGGACGGGCGAGCGGGGCTGGATCGAGTGGAAAGTCGACGTGCCCGAGGCGGGCTGGTACAACATCGAAGTCGAGTACTACCCGGCTCCTGGCCGGGGAACGCCCATCGAACGCGAGATCCAAATCAACGGGGAGATCCTCTTTTCCGGCGCCGAGCTATTGGTCTTTCACCGCATCTACGGCGACGAGGGCCCGTTTCTAAGGGACGTGGCGGGCAACGAAATCCGCCCGCGCCAGGTGGAAAAGCCCGTGTGGCGCACGGTCTACCTGACGGACTCCTTAGGCTACGTGCGGGAGCCTTACCAGTTTTACCTGCGCCAAGGGGAAAACACCCTCCGCCTCATCTCCCGCACCGAGCCGATGGTCCTGGGCGAGATCCGCGTGAAGCAAGCTCCCCGCCCTCTTCCCTACGCCGAGGTGAAAAGAGCGTACGAGGCGGCGGGGTACCGGCCCACGTCGGGCCACATGATTTTCGTCCAAGGAGAGCACGCCGCCCTCCGCTCAAGCCCTGCGCTCTTTGCGGTGTTTGACCAAGGCGATCCGACCACCGAGCCTTATCACCCGGCGGAGATCCGCCTCAACTCCATCGGCGGCCACCGCTGGCAGGTGCTGGGCGACTGGATCGCCTGGGAAGTCGAGGTGCCCGAAGACGGCCTGTACGAGATCGCGATCAAGGCCAAGCAAAACCTCAACCGGGGCACCTTTAGCAACCGCCGCATCCTCATCGACGGGCAGGTGCCCTTTGCCGAGCTCGAAGCGGTTCCCTTCAACTACTCCAGCCGGTACCAGATGAAGCGCCTGGGTCTCGACTTTGGCGATGAGCCATTCCTTTTTTACCTTACCAAGGGAAAACACGAAATCCGCATGGAGGTGGTCTTGGGCGACCTCGCGGAGCTGGTGCAGCTCAGCGAAGAGGTGCTCTACGAGCTCAACAGCATCTACCGGAGCATCATCATGATCACCTCGGCCACCCCCGACCCCATGCGAAGCTACCAGCTGGAACGGCGGGTGCCGCGGCTTTTGGAGCGGCTCGCCCAGCAGTCGGCGGTGATCAAAGAGATGGCCGCCGAACTGCAGCGGATCACGGGTGAGCGGGGCGGGCACACCGCGACCTTGATCGATCTTGCCCGCATGCTCGACCGCATGGTCGACCGGCCCGATTCCATTCCTAACCTCCTCCGGGAGTACCGCGACGGGATCGGAAACCTCGGCACCTGGATCATGAACACCCGCAACCAGCCCCTGCAGATCGACTACCTGATCGTGGCCTCGCCCGGCGAGGAGCTTCCCCGCGCGCGACCGACGATCTGGGAAACCATGCTCCACGAAATGCGGGCCTTTATCGCCTCGTTTTTCCACGACTACACCGGCATCTTGGAGATCGCGGACGAGTCGCAGGTGACGTCCCGGGCGGCGCGGCGCCGGGCGGCTGCCGATGCCGACGATCCCAACAGCATCAAGGTCTGGATCGGCATCGGGCGGGACCAGGCGCAGATCCTCAAGCAGATGATCGAAGACACCTTTACGCCCGAAACCGGGATCCGGGTCAATTTGGAGCTGGTCAATGAGATGCAGCGCCTCTTGGTGCCCGCCTCCATCGCCGGCACCCAGCCCGACGTCGCCATCGGCGTGGCCGATATGGACCTGGCGTTTCGCGGCGCGGTGTTGGACCTTGCCACCTTCCCCGACTTTCCCGAGGTGGCCAAGCGCTTCAAAAAGTCGGCGCTCCTCCCCTTTACCTTTAGGGAGCACGTCTTTGCTCTTCCCGACATCCAGAGCTTCCCCATGCTCTTTTACCGCAAGGATATCCTGGCTGACCTGGGCCTTGAGGTGCCCCAGACGTGGGACGACGTCTTTAGGATCTTGCCGGAGCTGCAAAACCACCACCTGGAGTTTGGCCTGACGCCCAGCATCTACACCTACCTGCAGTTTTTGTACCAAAAGGGCGTCTCGCTCTACAAAGAGGACGGCGTCGCCGTCAACCTCGACTCCGAGGCGGCGATCCAGACCTTTATCGAGATGACCAACCTGTACACGCAGTCGGGACTGCCTTTGGAGTTTAACTTCATTAACCGGTTTCGCATGGGCGAGATGCCCCTTGGCATCTCCAACTACGGCGACTACAACACCCTGTCGGTCTTTGCCCCGGAGCTCCGGGGCCAGTGGGGCATGGCGCCCATTCCCGGCGTCCGCATGCCCGACGGGACCATCAACCGGACCGCTCCGGTGGCCCACAACGTGATGGTTGGCACGGAGCTGACGCCCCAGGGCACCACGGGCTCCATCATCATGGCCAAGTCCAGGAAAAAGGAGCAGGCCTGGGAGTTTCTCAAGTGGTGGACCCGCACCGACACCCAGGTCCGCTTTGGCCGGGAGATGGAGGCCTTGTTGGGCGCCGCCGCCCGTTACGCCACGGCCAACGTCGAAGCGATGCAGCAGCTGCCCTGGCGGGTCGAGGAGCGCGAGGCGCTCTTGGAGCAGTGGAATTGGGTCGAAGGGATCCCGCCGGTGGTCGGCGCCTACTACGTGACGCGCCAATTTGACTGGCTCTTTCGCGCCGTGGTGTTGCAGCATGAACCCGTGCGGGAATCGGTCCTCGATTACACGCGCGAGATCAACCGGGAGCTCACCCGCAAGAGGGAAGAGCTGGGCTTTGAGACCGATCCCGAAAAGCTGGACCCCCGGTGGCGGGAGCTCTTTTGGCAGCACTACACCCACATCTGGCGCCTCGACGTCGAACCCGAGCCGCCGCCCCGAGAGTACCTGGACATCTTGGCCGCCGTCGGCCTCGAAACGGCTTCCGCCGGCGAGGCGCAGTCACAAGACCGGCCAGCCGCCACACCTTAAGGAGGCGACGCCATGAGCACGACCGTCTTGCAACCGGCCGCTGCCAGGCCTTCGATCAAAACCCGGGCGAGTAACCTCTGGCGGGAGATCAAAGCTCACAAGATCTCTTACCTTTTTGTCGCGCCCTTCTTGCTCATCTTTACCGTGTTTGTCATCGTGCCGATCTTGGTTTCGATCGGCCTCAGCTTCACTTACTTCAACATGGTTCAACCGCCCAAATGGGTGGGCTGGCAAAACTACCTCACCCTC
>PKEU01000100.1 GCA_002919195.1 bacterium | reverse complement strand
GGTTGGATTTTCTTGACCGTTCCCATCTCTTGGACGATTCCAGTGAACATGGATCTTCACCGCCTCAATAGATCCTCAAACGTCGCCGAGAAACCGGCGGGGCGTCCGGCCGCAGACCAAGAGGTCCGGCCCCAGCCTTTCCACGTTAGGATCGACCAGCCGAATCGCCTGGGCCAGCGTGGCCCGGCCTTGCCCGCCCAGCGAGGGCAAGGCCTCTTTGCCTCCAATCACCATGGGGGCGATATACGCCTGCACCTCGTCGACGAGATCCGCGTCCACAAAGGCTCCTGCGAGCGTAGGCCCTCCTTCGACGAGCACGTGGGTGATCTCGTGCTGGGCGAGGTGCTGGAGGAGAGCCCCGAGATCGACCCGCTCGCCGTCACCCGGGCTGATCCAAACCTGAGCCCCCGCTTCTTGCAGCTCCTTGCGGCGTTTTTCGGAAGCGCGCTGGGTGAGCGCAATCCAGGTGGGACCGCCGGGCTCGACAAGGCACCGGGCGGTGAGCGGCGTGCGCGCCCGGCTGTCGACGATGACCCGGACGGGTTGACGGTGCGCTCCGTGAGCGGGCCTGGCCGTCAAGAGGGGATCGTCGGCGAGCACGGTCCCAATGCCGGCGATGATCGCGTCGACCTGAGCGCGGATTTGGTGAGCGTGGCTGCGCGCATCTTGGGACGTGATCCACTGGCTTTCTCCGGTATGGGTCGCAGCTTTGCCGTCGAGGCTTTGCGCGAGCTTGAGCGTGACGTAGGGCCGGCCCTGGGTCATCCGGGTGACGAAGGCCCGGTTGAGGAGGAGGGCTTCCCGTTGCATGACGCCCACCGTCACCTCGACCCCTGCCCGGGAGAGCCTTTCAAAACCCCTCCCCGAGACGCGCGGGTTGGGATCCTGCATCGCCGCCACCACCCGGCGGATGCCGGCCTGGATGATCCGGTCGGCGCAAGGAGGCGTCCTCCCGTAATGGGAACATGGCTCCAGGGAGACGTAGAGCGTGCCTCCCCGGGCCCGTTCTCCCGCTTGCTCCAGCGCTTCGACCTCCGCGTGGGCAAGGCCAGGTCCCTTGTGCCAACCCTCGCCTACGACCCGGCCTTCTCGATCGAGCACGATGCAACCCACCATGGGGTTGGGGTGGGTGCGCCCTGTGCCCCGCCGGGCCAGGTTCAGAGCGTCCTGCATGAACTTGAGATCGATGGGGTGAAACGCGGTCAAGGCCTGCCCCCGCTTTCGGGCATGACAATGGGGGCAGGGCAGAGGAAGGGGTGCTGCAAAAGAAACCGGGGCTCACTTTGAGATAAGCCCCGGGGTCTTAGCAACACGTACTTCGCGCGAGGGGACGTGATCGTCCCGAAAGCGGAAAAACCTTCTCCCATCCGGACTATACCGTCGGCTCTGGAATCTCACCAGATCCTGCTCTTGTGACAAGAGCTCGTGGGCTTAGCCTCATGCTGAGGCATCACCACCGGTCGGGAATTGCGCCGCGCGCTTTGGGCGCGCACGCTCACCCTGCCCCGAAGGTCATCCCTATGAAGTTGTCGTTTCGCCTTGCAACTTCAAGATAGCACTCCAGCTCCATGGAATCAAGGTGACCAATGTCACCGGCCCAGCCAAGACCAATGTCACTTCGGAGGAATCGGAGAGGCGGCAAGGAAATTGAGGGTGCATGCGGCGGTAAACGGTGCGCTGGGAGTGACATGAGTGCTGTTGAATTTGGATCCTGTGATCGTTGAAATCGGGCCTTTCGCGATCCGCTGGTACGGGGTGCTGATGGCGCTCTCGATCGCCCTGGGCTTTTACTACTTTCGCCGCGACGCGATGAAGTTGGGTTATGACGAAGACTTCCTTTACAACGTCGTCCTCTTGGCCGTCATCGGCGGGATTATCGGTGCGAGGGCGGTGTACGTCGCGACCAATTGGCCGGCGTATGCAGGCTCGCCGCTCGCGATCATCCGCATCGACCAAGGGGGCCTATCGTTTCACGGCGGTGTGCTGGGCGGCGTCCTCTTGGGTGGGTGGTACGTCCGGCGGAGAGGATACTCCTTTGACGAACTCTCCGACCTGGTCGTCCCAGGCCTTGCCATCGGCATCATGTTGGTGCGGATCGCGAACTTGATCAATGGCGAGGTGCTAGGCCGGCCGGTCGCATTCGGCTGGCTGGAGCGCCAGCCGGCGCAGCTTGTCGGATCGGCTGTGGGCCTCGTAATCCTCCTGATCCACAACCGGTTGGCCCGGCGGCGGCCTCCTGCGGGTTACCTCTTTGCCTCCTTTGTATTTTACTATTCGCTGCTGCGGGGAATTGTCGAGGAGACGGTGCGGGATAATCCGCTGTACGCTTGGGGCTACGTCAACGAGACGTGGGGGGTGGGCTTTTTCACCTTGACCCATCTCATGACACCCGCCTTTGTCGCCCTCGGATGGTGGATGCGCCGGCGGGCGCTGCGCCTCGACCAGCGGCCTCGAGGGCCTAAAGTTCCCGAAGGGGGGAGGAGGCCGTGACGGCCACCCGTGACTTCGCTGTGGCGGTCTTTGTCGTCGATCAAGGCCGTGTTCTTCTTCTCTACCACGCGAAACTCGCGAAATGGCTCCCTCCCGGGGGCCACATCGAACCCAACGAGCTCCCCGATGAAGCCGCGGTGCGGGAGGTGTGGGAAGAAGCGGGGATTCGCGTCCGCTTGGTGGGCGAAAAGGCGCTGCCGATCTCAGAGCCCAGGCAGCTGGTGATTCCTCGCGGCGTCCAGCTGGAAAAGATCGCTCCCGATCACGAGCACATCGATTTTGTGTACTTCGCTGTTCCTGTCGATGGGACCGAGCTCAAACCCAACCAGGAAGCGACGGAGATCGGCTGGTTTGACGCTCAAGCGCTGGCAAGGCTCCCCCTGACCGACGAGATCCGCCAGTGGACGAGGAAAGCCCTCGCCGAGCTGGGCGACGTTGAACCGGGAAACGGGGCGTGCTATAATTAGTGCGCGATAAAGACGATGATGGGGACCTAAGTAATCCTCGCCTCGATGGCCTCCTGCAGAGAGGCGCGGTCACCGGCTGAAAGCCGCGCTGGGGCCGGCGACGGACGAAATGCCCCCCTGAGTCGCGGGTCGAACGACGCAAGCAGGCGTCCAGTAGACCGGCTGCCGGGAGCGCCCGTTACCGCGCTAGGGTCTACGCACGGCTGGTGAGAGCTTCGACAACAGTATGGTGCGTGCACCCGACTGAGGGGGGACGGGTCGACCGTCCCGAGCGGTGCGACCGTCCCAAGCAGGGTGGAAACGCGGCGAGCTATGCTCCCGTCTCTGCAGAGTCAGAGGCGGGAGCATTTTATATGCCGTATCTCTGATAGTCTTAGTCGGAAAAGGGGTGAGCGGGATGAACTGGTATCAGCGGCTCAAGCGAGATATCGAGGCGGTCTTTGAACGGGATCCAGCCGCGCGCAGCATCTGGGAGGTCATCTTTCTCTATCCCGGATTTCACGCGCTGCAGATGCACCGCATCGCCCACTTCCTTTGGAAGAAGGGCCTCAAGTTTCCGGCGAGGCTGCTGGCGCATATCTCCCGGTTTTTGACGGGCGTCGAAATCCACCCGGGCGCGGTCATCGGCGCCGGGGTGTTTATCGACCACGGCATGGGCGTCGTGATCGGAGAGACGGCCGAGGTAGGCGACAATGTCACGCTGTACCAGGGCGCCGTCTTGGGGGGCCGGGGCACGGCCAAAGGAAAGCGGCATCCGACCATCGGCAACAACGTCGTAATTGCCGCGGGCGCCAAGGTATTGGGTTCGTTTACGGTGGGAGATAATTCAAAGATCGGGGCGGGCGCGGTCGTGCTCAACGACGTGCCGCCCAACTGCACCGTCGTGGGCGTTCCCGGCCGCATCGTGCGGGAGCAGGGGCGCCGTGTCGATATCATCGACTTGGATCACGCCAATTTGCCCGATCCCATTGACAAGACGCTGCGCGCCATGGAAAGGCGCATCGAAGCCCTCGAGGCCCGCGTGCGGGAGCTCGAGGCGACGGTCCAAACGCAAGCCCAAGCGCTAAGCCGCGCGACGACGTCAATCGTCGAATCGTAGCCGACACCAATGCAGCTGGTCCCTGCGGGACAGAGGCCGGAGGAGTGGAAAGATGAGCACGGAGCGCGAAATCTACATCTATAACACCCTGACCCGCCGCAAAGAACGGTTTGAGCCCCGCACCCCGGGCGAAGTGAGCATCTATGTCTGCGGCGTGACGCCCTACGATCACGCGCATATCGGCCACGCCCGTCCCAGCATTTTCTTTGATGTTTTACGCAAGTTCTTCCGAGAGATGGGCTTCCGGGTCACACTGGTGCAAAATTTCACGGATATCGCCGACACGATTATCGACCGGGCCAGGGAAAGGGGGATGGAGCCTCTCGAGCTCGCCCGCCACTACTCCGAAGCGTATTTGGAGGCGATGGATCGCCTGGGCGTCGAGCGGGCCGACGTCTATCCCAAGGTTTCTGAGCATATTGACGCGATCATCGAGATGATTCAGGGCCTCATCGAGAAAGGGGCTGCCTACGAAAGTCAAGGGAGCGTCTTCTTCCGGGTCGACGCTTTCCCCGAGTACGGCAAGCTTTCAAACCAGCGGAAAGAAGAGCTGATGGCAGGGGCGCGTATCGAGGTGGACGAGGCCAAGGAAGACCATCTCGATTTCGCTCTGTGGAAGCGGGCAAAACCCGGAGAGCCTTCTTGGCCAAGCCCGTGGGGGCCCGGCCGCCCGGGCTGGCACATCGAGTGCTCCGCAATGTCGCTCAAGTACCTTGGCAACTCCTTTGATATTCACGGCGGCGGCCTCGACCTGATCTTTCCGCACCACGAAAACGAGATCGCCCAGTCCGAGGCGTACACCGGCGAGGCGCCTTTCGTCCGCTATTGGATACACAACGGGTTGGTCACTATGGGCGATGAAAAGATGTCCAAGTCCTTGGGCAACTTTGTGACCGTGGACGCGGTGCTCCAAGAATACCATCCCACCTTTGTGCGGTACGCCGTGCTGCAGCACCACTACCGCAGCCCCATGGAGTTTTCCAAGGGGCAGCTCGAGACGATGAAGCGGGGCTGGCAACGTCTCAACAGGGCGTACCAAGAGATGCTCGAGATCTCCCCGCCGCTTTCGGTCGAGAGGGCTCGGGAGCAAGGCGCGCCGGAAGAGCTCTTGGCGGCGGTCAAAGGGACTCAAGAGAAATTTCTCCGCGCGATGGCGGACGATTTCAACACCGCCCTCGCGCTCGCCTCGCTCTTTGAGTTGATCCGGGACGTGCGTCCTTATCTCGCCGGCGCCTCCAGCGCTTCCGCGGGTGAAAAAGCGGGCATCGGCGCCGCATTGGCCGTGCTGCAGCGTTTGGGCGCGGGAATCCTGGGCGTGTTGACCGAAGACGACGTCGATGAGGGAGCCGCCCGGGACGGGGCCAGTGATGAGCTGGTGCGGGGTCTCGTCGAGCTGGTCTTGGAAATCCGGGCAAACGCCCGGAAAGCCAAGGACTTTGCGACCGCGGACCACTTGCGCAGCCGCTTGCAGGAGTTGGGCATCGTCGTCGAAGATCGGCCAGAAGGGACCCGGTGGTCATTCAAGGGATGAGAGAGTTCTCGTTTTTTCGCCGGCCGCTGTCGCCCGAGGAGGCCGCTGCCTTCTCGCCCCTGGTCTTGGCTTACGTAGGGGATGCCGTCTATGAGCTGATCATCAGGACGAGCCTCCTTGCCCGCCCCATGCCCATCGACCTCATGCACCGCCAGTGCGTCGCGTGGGTTTCAGCCCGGGGGCAGGAGTTGGTGTGGGAGCGTGTCAAAGACCAGCTACAAACCGACGAGTTGGCGATTGCCCGGCGGGCTCGCAATGCCAAGTCGACGGCGCCTAGGACGGCTACCGTGGCGAGCTACCGCCGGGCGACTGCCCTTGAGGCGCTGATCGGCTACCTTTACCTCACCGGTCAGGAGGGGCGGATCGAGGCGCTGCTCAAGCCTGCGTTGGAGCGGTGCGCCGAGGAGTTGGGGAAAGAGGGGTAGGCTTGTTTTGAAACAGGAGTGGGGTCGTCGAGGCGAAGGAGCGGGGGGCCGGCGGGAGTGGATCGTGATCGGGGGCCGGCGGCCGGTGCTGGAGGCGCTTTTGGCCGGGAGAAGGGTCCGGGAGATCGTCGTGGCCCAGGGAGCCCGCCCGTCCGGTGTCGAAGAGATTGAGCGCGAGGCAGAAAGCCGCGGGGTTCGCGTTCGCCACGTGCCACGCCAAAAGATCGATGAGCTCGCCCCCGTAGCGGTGCACCAGGGCGTGCTTGCTTATGTCGAGCCCGTTGCTTACGCGGCGCTGGACGACGTCCTCCGGCGGGCGAAGCACGATCCGCCTGGCCTGCTCTTGGTTTTAGACGGCATCGAGGATCCGCAAAACTTGGGCGCCCTCATCCGCAGCGCCGACGCCGCGGGTGCGCACGGTGTCATCATCGGAAAGCACCGCGCTGCCCGCCTGACGGAAACGGCGGTCAAAGCGTCGGCAGGCGCGGTGTTTCACCTGCCTGTCGTCCAAGTGACCAACATCACCCGCACGCTCCGGCAACTGAAAGAACACGGTTTTTGGGTCGTCGGGGCCTCGCTCCGGGCAGCAGCGACCCTCTGGGAAGTGGATCTGCGTGGGCCGATCGCCATCGTTGTCGGCAGCGAGGGGCGGGGGATCTCCCGGTTGGTCGAGGAGACCTGCGACATTTTGGCGTTACTGCCCATGAAGGGGGCGGTCTCGTCGCTCAACGCCAGCGTTGCCGGCGCCCTCTTTCTCTACGAAGCCCTCCGCCAACGTTCAAGAAACAGTTAAAAAGCAATACGAAGTTGAATCGCGTCGAAAGTTAGGACAAAGTGTCGAGGCCCTTTGTAGCTGGTAAAATGCCTCAATACCGTTTCTTGACGCTCTTTGGGCCATCGTGTATAATAGCCACAGGTTGTCCGGGAAACCCCGTGGCCAACGGCATTTCCAGGTATTTGCAAAACTGGGCGACCTTTTCGAGAGATCTCGACAAGGGTCGGATTTTTTGTAGACGAGTCGACCTTCGTTCGCGTGGGGCAGCTTGTGCGAGCACGGTTACTGTAAAGGTCGCGTCACCGTACCGAGGCGCATGGTTCCGCGCCCAAGGCGGGGTTCACATAGCAGCATACACCGGCGGAGGCGATGGCTTGTGAGTGTTTACATCGAGTACAACTACCCCCACAGCTACGAGGATCTAAACGACGAAGAAGTCGTTGCTTTCGCCAGAGACGGTGACGTCGTCGCTCTCGAATACCTCATTCACAAGTACAAAAACTTTGTGCGGGCCAAAGCCCGTTCGTATTTTCTTATCGGGGCCGATCGCGAAGATATCATCCAAGAGGGGATGATCGGCCTTTATAAAGCGATTCGCGATTTTCGCGCGGACAAGCTCGCCTCGTTTAGGGCATTTGCAGAGTTATGCATCACGCGCCAGATCATCACGGCGATCAAGACGGCGACCCGCCAAAAGCACATCCCGCTCAACTCTTACGTCTCCCTCAACAAACCGCTCTACGATGACGAATCGGACCGCACCCTCGAGGACGTCCTGGCTGGCAACAAAGTAACCGACCCCGAGGAGCTCGTGATCAGCCGCGAGGAGTTTCTTGACATCGAGGCCAAGATGAGCGAGTTTCTCAGCGACTTGGAATGGAGCGTCCTCATGCTTTACCTCGAGGGGAAGTCGTACCAGGAGATCGCCGAACAGCTCTCACGCCACGTCAAGTCGATCGACAACGCGCTGCAGCGCGTCAAGCGCAAGCTCGAGCGCTACCTGGAAAAGCGCGAGAGCGAGATGTATCGCTAGAGCCCCTCAAGCTTGACTTTTCTTGCACCTGGGTGGTATACTTTGGGGTGCCGCGGCCGAGGAGTTCCGGCTTTCGGCGGATGAGGCTCCCGGCGTGGAAAGTTCTGCGTGCCAGTGTAGCTCAATGGTAGAGCGGCTGCCTTGTAAGCAGTAGGTTGCGGGTTCGAGCCCCGCCGCTGGCTCCAAGTGTCACGAAACATCCGCCTCCCCGGCGCGGCGTTGGGTGCCGCTCGCGGCCGTCTCGGGCAGTAGAGCCGGCCTTGACATGGGGAGCGGGACGATGCTATAATCGGTCTCGGCGTCCCAGCCCTAGGCTGGGGAAACGCAGGCGGAAGGTCGTCTGCGATCTGGAGGGGTACCGAAGCGGTCAAACGGGGCAGACTGTAAATCTGTTGGCGCGGCCTTCGCAGGTTCGAATCCTGCCCCCTCCACCAGAGAGTTTTACCGGCACGTATGAGACGTGCCGCACACCGCGGGGTGGAGCAGTCTGGTAGCTCGTCGGGCTCATAACCCGAAGGGCGCAGGTTCAAATCCTGCCCCCGCAACCAACCAAGCCGCCGTGAAAAGCGGCGGCGCACGCCCGCATAGCTCAGTAGGTAGAGCGCATCCATGGTAAGGATGAGGTCGCCAGTTCAAGCCTGGCTGCGGGCTCCACGAAAGGACGGTTCTGGGAGCGAATTCCCAGAGCCGTTTTCTTTTTTGTATTCGCTGGCGCCAGCAACTCTTTCCCAGAGGATCCAAAAGGATACAATAGAAGAGATGAACGGCGAACGATCCCGATGGACCGGTGTAGAAAGGATGCCGACTCCCTTTGAAGACCTGGATCCGCCGGCAACTGCCGTTGCTTTTGGTTTGGACCAACTCCTATGAACGATTGACGTGGACGCCGATCCTGGTGTTGATCGCTCACGAGCTCGACGCGCCGCACGCCTTGGCCTTTGCGGCGAGCGCTTACAGCGCGGCCAATTTGGTCGGCAACATCGTGCTCGGCGCGGCTTCGGACCGGTTGGGGGCGCTGCGCGTCGCGGGAGGATCCCTCGTATTTTTGGCTCTGACTACGCTTCTCCACCTGGAGGCGTGGTCCGCGGTCGCCTTGATCTTGGTGAGGGCGGCGCACGGGTTTTTCGCCGCCGCGGTGACGCCTTCGTCGCTTTCCGCAGCGAGCCAAGGGACAGAGCCGGCTGAGCGGGGCCGCATGATGGCGAGGCTCGGGTTGGTGATCGCCCTGGCCAGCGTCGTGGCGTCACCCGTCGCTGGAAGATTGGTGGGGATGCTTGAGATCCGAGGGACGCTGCAAATGCAGACGGCGTTTCTGCTCCTTGTGGGAGCGGTTGGGCTCTGGGCTGGGAAAGGCGAGGAAGCCGGCCGCGCCGTGTCCCCTCCGCCGGATGTCCAAGCCTTGGACGGCGCCCGCTGGGGACGACGCGAGATCGACCCCCGGATCACTCTCTTTGCGTGCTCGATCGGCTTTGCGGTGATGTTTGGGCAAAACACGCTCTTTTACGCGTTCCCGCTCAAGGCGACCGAGGTGGGACTTGGCCCCGCGACGATCGGTGGGATGTTTGGCCTTTTTGCCATCGGCTCGATGGTGGCTTTTAGCCCGCCTTTTTCCAGGATCGCGGACCGTTACGGACGGGTGCGGCCGATCGTCGCGGGCTCGTTCATCTCGGCCGCCGGGATGTTTTTGCTCGGCGTCGGGGTCGCGAGGGAGTCCATGGCCCTTATGGCCGTAAGCCAGTTGGGGTACGGCTTTGGCTTTGGCCTGGTCTTTCCGGCGGTCTCCGCGGCCACGGCCGACGGCTCCGAGAGCGAGCGGAGGGGGATGGCGTTTGGGCTCCTCACCGCGGCGTTTTCCGTCGGAGCGATCGTCGGACCCTTGGCGGGCCAGTTCCTTGACCCCCACCTTTCGCCCTTTAGCCTGGCGGCGCTGGTGATGGTGGCAAGCCTTGCGAGTGTACGGCTCACCCGGCGGGTGGCGGTGCCGGCGTTGACGGGACCGGCCGGCTGATGAAGACGCGCCGAAGGGCCGTAAAAGCCCGTATGGGAAACGCTCTTTGCAGCGCGGGGCCTTCTTGACAAGCTTTTGGGCGGTAAGTAAAATGGCAAGGGATTGGTCCGCAAGACACTATTTAGACGATTATGCGCGAGGGTGGCCCGGATCGTCGGTCGGCCCCCGAAATGCTCGATCCGAAGGAGTTGGACACGGTGGCAAAGCAGAAATTTGAGCGGACGAAACCGCACGTCAACGTAGGGACGATCGGCCACGTCGACCATGGGAAGACGACGACGACGGCGGCGATCACGGTGTATTTGGGGAACAAGGGGAAAGCGCAGGCGCGCAAGTTTGAGGAGATCGACAACGCTCCGGAGGAACGGGAGCGGGGGATCACGATCAACACGTCGCACGTGGAGTACGAGACGGACGCCCGTCACTATGCGCACGTGGACTGCCCGGGTCACGCGGACTACGTGAAGAACATGATCACGGGTGCGGCGCAGATGGACGGTGCGATTTTGGTGGTGAGTGCGGCGGACGGTCCGATGCCG